>JBAVFZ010000333.1:0-25231 GCA_049684495.1 Anaerolineales bacterium
GCGCTGCGGCATCGATTCTCAGACGTTCACGAGAGGAGGGATGCCGCAGCGCAAGATTGTCCATATGTCTTCATCTTGGGCATCACCTCCTCCTTTCTGTAGGATAGCGCAGAAAGTGGAGCGGGAATTACAGGAATAGTATCTCATAACGAAATAAGGATTGTCAAGCCGAAATAGCCTGTCCATGACATACAATAGGATGAGTGACCGGTCAAACGAAGCGGCCGGACTCGATCCGCGCGGGAACCCGCGCGGCACTTCCTTTTTCTTTTTCCTTTACGGGCATGCAGAAGCAACCACAAACCCTGTGCATTCCACCGGAGGCGCTTGAACTACCTCGCCAGTTTGCGTCAACGTACCGGGCCCGCGCTCATCCCGCTGGTCTACAGCACCGTCATCCTGCGCGATGAAACCGGACGGATTCTTTTCCACCACCGCCCGGATTTCGATTTATGGGGTTTGCCCGGCGGGATCCTCGAGGCCGGAGAAAGCCCGGCGGATTGCGCGCGGCGCGAGGCGTTCGAAGAAACAGGTTTGCAGACGGAGCCGGTGCGTTTGACGGCCGCCCTTTCCAGTCCGAAACACAATATTCTGTACCCCAACGGCGACCGGGTTCAACAAATCAGTTTTTACTTCGAGAGCCGGATCACCGGAGGTTCCCTCCGGCCGGACGGGCATGAAACTTCCCGCCTCGCCTTTTTTACGCGCGCGGATTTGCCCCGCACGCTTCCGTGGTACGCGGCCGTACTCGAACGCGCCACCGGAGGCGAAGCCTTTTTCGATCCGCCGGAATTTTTCAGCCAGGGGTCCTGCCCCGATCCTTCCATCGAATCGGAAACCGGCCGCACGCCGCTGCAACCCACATGGGCGTTTCTTCGATCGCTCGTCGGATCGCTGCCGCTCGTCCTGCCCGGGGCGACGGCGTTGATCCGCGACGAGGACGGACGGATGTTGCTCGTGCGGCGGACGGATTCCGGCCGATGGATGTTCCCGGGGGGACTCCTCGAACTCGGCGAGAGCCTGGCCGGAACCGCGATCCGTGAAGCCGGAGAAGAAACCGGATTGCAGATCGAACCGCTGCGCATCCGCGGAGTCTTTGGCGGGCACCGCGTGGTGTACCCGCAGGGGGATACGCTTTACCCGATTTCGACCTGGTTCGAATGCGCGATCCGGTCCGGATCGCTCCGGCCGGATGCCGATGAGGTCGACCGGGCGGAATTTTTCAACCCCGCGGATTTTCCGGAGATGGTCCCCGGCGTACGCAAACGTTGGGAGAAGATACTCGCATCACCCCGGACGGCCGTGTTCAATTAATTTTAGATAGCAGGTTGTTGAAAAAGGCCGAGGCTGTCATTGCGAGGAGCGAAGCGACCCCGGCCGACCCCACCGGGGCAGGCGAAGCTATCTCCTTCTTTTTCCGAGAGGGAGATTGCTTCGCTCCCGGAGCTTGCCCTGAGTGCAACGAAGGGGTCGCTCGCAAAGACACCGGTGTATTCCTTTTTCAATCCCCTGCTTGAGGACAATTCCATCCGGACCCGATCCACTTGGGGTAGAATCGGCGAAATCCATCCCGCGTCTGCCTTCGAGGAATTCATGCAAAAACGCGGCACCCGGAAAAACTCCTCTTCCCCCCGCCGTACCCCGCGTTCCGCTTCAACGCGCGGAGTGGCCGCCCGGCGGATCCGTACGCCGCAAACGGCATCCGCCGCCGCCCCGCCCCGAACAGCCTCCAGCCCGCGCGAACCCGTCCCGGCACCCGGCGAAAAAAGGCTGCGCGTCCTGATAGTCGAGGATCTGGAAGACGACGCAATCCTGTTGAATCGCGAGCTCGAGCGCGGCGGCTACGTCACGGAAACCCTGCGGGTGGATACCCGGCAGGCGATGGCCGAGGCGCTGGAAGACCGCGATTGGGATGTCGTGCTATCCGATCATTCGATGCCGAAATTCAGCGCCCCGCAGGCGTTGGCGCTGATCAAGGACCGCGGGGTGGATCTTCCGTTCATTCTCGTCTCGGGGAGCATCGGGGAGGATCAGGCGGTGGCGATCATGAAGGCCGGGGCGGGAGACTACTTGCGCAAGGAGAATCTTGCCCGCCTGGTTCCGGTGCTGGAGCGGGAAATTCGCGAAGCGGACATCCGCAAGGCAAAGATCGAAGCCGAAGAATCGCTGCGGAAAAGCGAAGCTCTTTACCGGACGCTGATCGAGACCTCGCCGGATGCGATCGTTGTCACCGATCTCGAGACCCGGATCCGCATGACCAATCCCCAGGCCCTTCATCTGCTGGGCGTGGAATCCTTCTCCGATCTGGAAGGGGTCCGCTGGGTGGATTCCTTCGCGCCGCTGCAAGGCGATGCCGTTCAGTACATCCTGGATACGCTGCGGCGGACCGAGCGGGTGGAAGCGGCGGAGCTGCTGCTTTCACCGCGCGGGCGGCCGCCTTTCTCCGCCGAAATATCCGGATCGCTGTTGGCGAACGATCGCGGAAAACCGGATTCGATGCTTTTCATTCTGCGGGATATTTCCTCCCGGAAAAGCGCCGAGCAGCAGATCCAGATGCAGCTGGAACGGCTGGCCGCCCTGCGCGCGATCGATGCGGCGATCACCGCCAGCGTGGATCTGCGGGTAACGCTGATGGTCCTACTGGACGAATTGACCAGCCAGTTGCGGGTGGATGCGGCGGACGTTCTGCTCCTTCACCCGCATTCGCAGGCCTTGCGGTGCATCGCCGACCGCGGTTTCCGATTCGGCCAGCTGAAGGAGCTATCCCTTTTCATCAATCACGGCAACGCCGGACGGGTCGCGCTCGAACGGCGGATGATCCTGCTTCCCGAGTGGGATATCCGGCAGGAGGATCCGGCGCGCGCAAGGATGCTGGCCGCGGAAGGATTTTCCTCATACATCGCCGCGCCGCTGATTGCCCGGGGTCAGGTAAAAGGAGTACTGGAGGTTTTCCACCGCCGGCGGCTGGATCCGGACCCGGGATGGATCTCCTGTCTGGAAACGATGGCGGAACAGGCGGCGATCGCCATCGACAACGCCCTGTTGTTCGACGACCTGCAGCGCACCAACATCGAGTTGACGCTGGCCTACGACGCGACCATTGAAGGCTGGTCGCGGGCGCTGGATTTGCGCGATCATGCGACGGAAGGCCACGCGCAACGCGTCACCGAAGCCACGCTCCGCCTGGCCCGGGCGCTGGGCATGCCGGAGGCCGATTTGGTCCACGCCCGGCGCGGGTCGCTGCTGCACGACATCGGGAAAATGGCCATCCCCGACGGGATCCTCCTTAAACCGGGGCCGCTCGACGAACCGGAATGGGAGGCCATGCGCCGCCACCCGGTTTCGGCATTCGAATGGCTCGCTCCTATCTCCTTTCTCCGGCCGTCGCTCGATATTCCCTACTGTCATCATGAACGGTGGGACGGGAACGGGTATCCGCGCCGGCTGAAAGGGGAACAAATCCCGCTGGCGGCAAGGATCTTCGCGGTGGTGGATAATTGGGATGCCTTGCGATCCAACCGCCCATACCGGAAAGCATGGCCGGATACCCAAGTGAAGATGCACTTAAAAACTCTGACGGGAACGTATTTCGACGCTTCCATCCTGCAGACCTTTCTGGAGATATACTACCCGTAGGCGGGGAGCGGGCGCGGCGAAAAAGGCCTTAGCGCATTCCCTTTCCGGATCCGATCGATGGAAAAAACCCGCAAATCCATTCTGCTCATCGAAGACGATCCCAACGACGCGGCCTTGTTCAAGCGGGCGCTGCGCAAGCTGAACCTCGCCACCAACCTTACGGTAATCGAAGACGGTGACGCGGCGATTCGCTGGTTTATGGAGAAAGCCTCCTCCACACCGGAGCAGAATGCGGATTGGCCCTGGATCGTCCTTCTGGACATAAAAATGCCGCGGATGACCGGGATGGAAGTCCTCGAGTGGCTTCGGCGGCAAAGCCGGTTCTGCCGCCTGCCGGTCATCGCCTTCACCTCTTCGCGGGAACCCGCCGACATCGCGCAGGCGTACCGCCTGGGTGTCAATTCCTATCTGGTAAAACCGCTTTCCTTCGACCAATGGAAGGAAATGATCCGGATGATTCATCATTACTGGATGGAATTAAATGAACGGCCGGATGTGCGCTGATCCCGGCCGGCGAACCGGCTTCCGCAGGACCGCTTCACCCGCGGATCCGCCAACCGTGGCGGAAAGGCGATCGGGGTGAGCCACATTCGGATCCTCCTCATCGACGACAACGAACACGACCGCTCGCTGACCGAACGGGAGCTGCGCCGGCAATTTCCGGATTGCCGCGTCACAAGCGTGGGCACCGATTCCGGCCTCACCCGGGCGTTGAAAGGAACGCGATTCCAGGCGGCGATCACCGATTATCAGCTGCCCTGGTCCGACGGGTTGACCTTGTTCCGGCGTATCCGCCAGCAGGACCCGGACTGTCCGGTAATCATGTACACGGGTTCGGGCAGCAGCGAGATCGCCGCCCGCGCGTTGGAAGCCGGAGTGGATGAATACGTCGTTAAATCCGCGGATCATCTTCCGCAGCTGATGATGTCCGTCCGGACGGCTCTGGACCGTTCCAAACAACAGCAGGCAGCCGCGAAAGCCGAGGATCGATACAAGCTCCTTTTCCAAACTCTCCCGATCGGGGTGATGCTGGTCGCACCCGGCGGCCGCTTGATCGACGTTAATCCGTGCATGGTTGAAATGCTGGGATACCCGGACCGGGAAAGCCTGCTTTCCGCGGAACACATGCCGCTCTTCGAGAATGAAAAGGTCTTCAAGGAATTTCACCGCAAACTGCGCCGACAGAAATCCCTCGAGGGTTTCGAAATCCGTCTGCGACGGAAAGACGGATCCTTCCGGTGGTGCCGTTTATTTGTGCATCCGGTGGAAGGGCCGGACGGTGCGCCCGAATTCTACGAAACCGTGGTCGAGGATATCCATCTGCGCCAGGAGGCCGAGCAGGCCCGCTTGGAAAAGGAACGGGAAGCGGCGCAAATCAGCGACCGGCTGCGGACGGCCCTCGAAGCCGCACCCACCCCTATTCTCGGAGTCGACGAAAAAGGGGAGATCGGTTTTGTGTGGAACCAGGCGGCCGAATCCCTGCTGGGGATTCCGCGCGGGAAAGCATTCGGGCGCGGCCTTTTCGAGCTGATCCCGGAACTGGCCGCGCATGCCGGCCGGCTGCTCCCGCCGGATGCCCCCGGCCCCGCTACGGCCAAGCCGGGGCTGGGCGTTCCGCCGGAAAACCGGGGGATCGAGCTCACCTGCACCCCGCCCGGCCGGGAAAAACTGGATTTAATTATTTCGGTCTCCGCGAATATCCTGAGCGGGCAAGCCGGTGCCGGGCGGATTCTGGTCCTGACCGATGTCACCACCCGCAAGGCGGCCGAAGCGGCGTTGCGCCTGAACGAAACCCGGCTCGGGCTGGTTTTCGATTCCGTTTCCGATATGCTGATGCTGCTTGGCGTGGAATCGGAGGAATCTTTCCGGGTCGTGAAAGTGAATCGGGCTGTTACCGCTGTCACCGGACGCCCGCCCGATTCCCTGGTCGGGAAGACGCTCACGGATTTTCTGAGAAAGCCGGTCATCGGCGTCATCCGGAACCAATTCCAACTGGCCATCCGCTCCGGGGAACGGATCGAGTTCATGCTCAGCACCCGGCCCGCCGGCCGCCCGCGGCTCAGCATGGAAGTCTCCCTGCTCCCCATCGCCGATTCCGACGGTACGTACCGGCACATCCTCGCCGTGGCGCGCGACATCACCGCCAGAATCCACCGCGAGCGGGAAATGCGGCACGTCCTGCATGCCCTGCGCGAAAGCGAGCACCGCTACCGCACCCTGGCCGAAGCGGCGCACGACATAATTTTCATACTCGACCGCGACCTCAAGGTGGAGTACGTCAATTCGTTCGCCAGCCTGATGTTCAACCGCCCCATCGCGGAAATCGTAGGCCATCCGATGGTCGAGCTGTTCCCGCCCGCCATCGCCGAGCGCCAGGCGGAAGCCGTCCGGCAGATGTTCGACGGCGGCGATCCCCTCTATCGGGAGAACCCCTCATGGATCGGCGGGCGCGAACTCTGGATCGGAACTTGGCTGGTGCCGATGCGCGATACCGGCGGCCGGATCTCCTCGGTCCTGGGCGTGGCTCGCGATATCAGCGAACGGATCCAATCCGAAAAAGCCCTGCGGGAGAGTGAAGAACAATACCGCTCGCTGGTTCAGACCTCCCCCGATGCGATTTTCCTGCACGGCCTGGATACGCAGTTTTCCTTCGCCAACCAAAGGGCGCTCGATATCCTCGGCTACACCTCGCCGGAGGAGCTGCGCGGAACCGCCCTCCCGGAACTGGTGCATCCGGACGAACGGCATCTGGCGGAAACACACCTGCAAAACCTGCTGCGAACCGGGAGCCTGCGCAATGCCGTCCTGTCCTTCCTGCGCAAGGACGGATCCTCGGTGCCGATGGAGGTCAACGCCTCGCTCATCCTGGATTCCAGCGGCCGGATGAAGGGGATCACCAGCATCCTGCGCGATATCACCGAACGCCGGAAGCGGGAACGGGCGCTGATGGAAGGCGAATCCCGGTTCCGTGCGATTTTCGAGAATGCGGCGATCGGGATCGTCCTGATCGGCCTGGACGGGCGTCTGATCGAGGGCAACCAGGCCATCTGCGATATTCTGGAAACGCCGCATGATGAACTGGTGGGGCGCTCCCTCGAACAAATCACGCTGGCGGATGACACCGCCCAAGGCAGAGCCCTCTTCGAAGACATCCTGCACAACCGCCGGGACCATTACCGCCAGGAAGTGCGGCTGCTCGGGAAAAACAATCATTGGATCTGGTGCCGGATGACGGTCTCGGCCGTGAAAGACATCCGCAACGAACCCTCCTTCATGATCGGGATGGCGGAAGACATCTCCAAACAGCTGGAAGCGGAACAGACCACCCGCCAGAGCGCCGAGGCGCTGCGGCGTTATGCCGAACGCCTGGAGATTCTGCACGACATCGACCGATCCATCCTGGAAGCCCGGACTCCGGAAGACATCGCCCATGCGACATTGGAAAAAATCCACCAGCTGCTTCCAAGCCAGCGCAGCAGCCTGGTGCTGTTCGATTTTGAAACCCAAACGGCGACCGTCCTCGGGGCGCAGCTGAAAACGGAAGGCCGGCTGGAAAAGGGGCAGGTCGTCCCGCTTCCGGATTACGGCCCCGAAATATCCCTCCTGAAGAGCGGAGAGCTTTACGCGATCGAGGATTTGCTGGCGATGGAGAATCCCCCCCCGATCGTCGAATCCCTGCGGGCGGAGGGAATTCGCTCTTATCTGAGTTTCCCGCTGCTGTCGCAGGGGGAGCTCATCGGGGCGCTGAACATCGCATCCGGAATCCCGGGCGCGTTCACGCGCGAGCACGCGGAGATCGGGTCCGAGGTCGCCGATCTGCTGGCGGTGGCGATCCGGCAAACCCGGCTCTTCCATCAGGTCCGCCGCCACACCTTCGAATTGGAATCCATCGCGGAGCTGAACCAGGATCTACGGACTACCCCCCGGCGCGCGGAAATCCCCGGCGTGATCGTCCGGCAAACGGCTCGGATCCTGAATTGCGATTCCGTCGTACTGCTGATGGCGGATGTGCGCGGCGAAAAATTTACCGTTGAGCAATCCATCGGACCCCAGGCCCTTGCTTCCGGGACGGTCTTCCCCGCCAGGGGAAGCCGGACCGCGGAAGTGATCGCCGCCGAAAAATCCATCCGTGAGGAGGCGCCGATTGCGGGCGGGCCGGGAAAGGATTCGGAATGGATAAGCGGGCTGCGCGCCGTTGCCTGCGTGCCGATGACCTCGCGCGGGGCGCTGATCGGCGCGCTGTGGGCCGGGCGGACGCCGGACCACGGCGCCGGCGAGATCACGACGGATGAGCTTAGGCTTTTGGAATCGATCGGCGAAGTGGCGGGCAATACGCTGCACCGGGGTGCCCTGCACGAACAGACCGAACAACGCCTGCGGCGCCTCTCGGCCCTGCGCGCCGTCGACATGGCCATCAGCGCCAGCATCGACCTGCGAGTGACGCTTTCGGTCCTGCTGGACCAGGTGACTGCTCAGCTGGGCGTGGATGCGGCCGCCATCCGGCTCCTGAATATCCACTCGCAATCGCTCACCTACCTCTCCGGACGCGGGATCCGATCCCCCGTCATCATGCAGACTCCGCTTCAACTCGGGCAGGGATACGCGGGTACCGCCGCGCTCGAACACCGGGTGGTCTCCGTATCGCTGTGGACCGACACGGAGAACGGCTATGCCCGGCTGCTTCGGGAAAGCGACGACCGGTTCGCGTCGTATTTCGTCACGCCGCTGTTGGCCAAAGGCCGGATCAAGGGCGTGCTCGAATTATTCCACCGCAGTGCGTTCCAGGGCGACGAGGAATGGACGGAGTATCTCGAGACGATGGCCACCCAGGCTGCGATCGCGATCGACAACGCCTCCATGTTCGAAGATGTCCAAAAAACGAACACCGATCTGGTCGCCGCCTACGATGCCACCATCGAAGGCTGGTCCCGGGCGCTCGAGCTGCGCGACAGCGAGACCCGGGGGCACACTCTGCGGGTGACCGATATCGCCATCCGGCTCGCCCGGGTGATGGGGATGAAGGAAGAGGACCTGGTGAATGTCCGGCGCGGAGCTCTCCTGCACGACATCGGGAAAATGGCCATCTCCGACACGATCCTGCTTAAACCCGATCCGCTGACCGCGGAGGAGATGGACCTCATGCGCCGGCATCCCGTATTCGCCTACGAGATGCTGCACCCGATCGCCTACCTCCGGCCCGCCCTCGACATCCCTTATTGCCACCACGAGAAATGGGACGGCAGCGGGTATCCGCGCGGATTGGAGGGTGACCACATCCCGCTGGCGGCCCGGGTGTTCGCGGTTCTCGACGTCTGGGACGCGCTGCGATCCGACCGGCCGTATTGCGCCGCCTGGCCGGAGGAAAAGGTTCGGCAGTATCTCCGCGATCAAAGCGGAAAACATTTCGACCCGGCGGTGGTGGATGCCTTTTTTACAATTATCGACGAGGAAGCCGCCTGATCCCGGATGAACCACGGACCGATGTTATTCCTGTTCCTGGATGGAGTCGGCTTGGGTCCGCCCGACTCGGGGATAAATCCACTCCGGGCGGCGGAGATGCGGAACCTGCGGCGCCTGCTGGACGGCCGGCCGCTGGACGCGGCGCTCGAACCGTTCCACGGCGCGCGCGCTTCGTTCCGGCCGATCGACGCAACCCTCGGCGTGGCGGGAGATCCCGAATCCGCCACCGGACAATCCGCGCTCCTCACCGGCGTGAATATCCCGAAGGCGATCGGCGGGCATTTCGGCCCCAAACCGGATCGCCGCATCCGTGCGATTCTTCAGGAACACAATCTACTCTCCCGCCTTGTGAAATCCGGACTCCGCGCCCGGCTGTTGAACGCCTATCCCGAATCGTATTTCGAGGCGATCCGCACCGGCCGGCGCCTGCACGGCGCCATCCCGCTGGCCTTCAGCCTGGCGGGGATCGCGCTGGCGACCGAGGGCGATCTCGACCGCGGGCAGGCCATCTCCGCCGATTTCACCGGACGCGGTTGGCGCACCCGCATGCAGCGCCCGGGTACGCCCGTCCTGAGCGCGGAAGCGGCGGGCAGGCGCATGGCGGAGCTTGCGCTGGAAAGCGATTTCACGATGTTCGATCACTGGCTTCCGGATTACGCGGGCCATTACGGTGAGATGCAGGGCGCCGTCCGTTTATTGAAGATTCTGGACCGGGCGATCGGCGGGATCGTCGAGGCGATGGAAGGAACGGATCTGGCGGTGTTCATCACCTCGGATCACGGGAACCTGGAGGATCTCTCCGATCAGGGCCATACCCGGAATCCCGTTCCCGCGCTGGCGCTGGGTCCGTCCGAGGCGAGAAAACAGATTTTGGAGACGCTGAAGGACCTGACGGATGTCGCACCGGCGATCCTGTCGCATTTTCAACGGCCATAACCATTTCGTTTATCCCTTCCGAAAACCTTTCACCGCAAAGGCGCAAAGGACGTAAAGATTTTTTTATTATTTCCTTTTCACGCTTCGCGCCCCTCGGCCCGGGTGAGGCCGGGCAGAGGATTATCGAGCCGCTGAAGGATCAGACGGACGTCGCGAGGACGATCCTGTCGCATTTTCAACGGCCATAACCATTTCGTTTATCTCTTCTAAAAACCATTCACCCCAAAGCCCGCCCTGGTCGGGCCGAGGGACGCAAAGGACGCAAAGAAAGTAATAAAAACCTTTGCGCTCTTTGCGCCCCTGGCCCAGCCCGACCAGGGCGGGCTTTGCGGTGAGAAGCGGTTTAGCACTCGGTGTCGATTTTTTTAAGCGCCTTGCGCGCGGCATCCTGCGCCGCCGCCTGCTTGCTGTTCCCCGATCCGATCCCGAAGGTTTCCTCGCCCACAACCACTTCGATCGTATACCGCTTGTCGTGGTCGGGACCGCTCATCTCCACCACCCGGTATCCCGGGGTGATCCCAAACAGGGCCTGGGCTTTTTCCTGGAAAAGGCTTTTACAGTCGCTGCTCGCCAGTTGCTCGAAGATACGGTCGGATTCGCGGGTGAAGAACGGGCTGAGGAACGCATAGGTCGCATCCACGCCCTTATCGAGCGCGATCGCACCGGTCAGCGCTTCGAAGACCCCGCACAGGATCGTCGTCCGTTCCCCGCCGCCGCTCAGCCGTTCCCCCTTCCCGATCCGTAATAACCGATTCAGGCCGATCTGCTGGGCGAAGGCCGCCAGTGTTTCCGTCCGCACCAGCGCCGAACGCATTCGGGTCAGGTCCCCTTCCGGCAGTTCGGGGAAATGCTGATACAGCCAGTAGGCGGCCAGGTAATCCAGCACGGCGTCCCCGAGGAATTCCAGCCGTTCGTAATTTTCGCCTTCACCGGGGGTTTCATTGGTATAGGAACTATGGGTCAGCGCGCGGACGATCAAACCGGGATTGGAGAACTCCAAACCGGTAATCTCCTCCACGGCGGCCGCCGCGGGGTGCTTTGTTTGATTCGTAGAGGGAACCGCTTCCGATGAATCCTTCACGGACAGTCCGGGGAGACCGCCCTCCTCAATCGTGGAATGCCCGGATCACGAGCACGGCATTGTGTCCGCCGAACCCGAAAGCGTTGCTGACCGCCACTTTCACCGGCTGAGTCCGGCCGGTATTCGGCACGTAATCCAGGTCGCATTCCGGATCGGGAGTCGCATAGTGAATCGTCGGGGGGATTTTCCCGTCGCGGATCGCCATCGCGCAGAAGATGACTTCCAGGGCGCCGGTCGTCCCCATCATGTGGCCGGTCATCGATTTGGTGGAGGATACGGGGATTTGGTACGCCCGCTTCCCAAACACACGCTTGATCGCCTTGGTCTCCGAGAGATCGTTTAGCACCGTTCCGGTCCCGTGGGCGTTGATGTAATCCACTTCGTCCGGTTGCACGCCGGCCGATGCGAGCGCCATTTGAATGGCGCGCGCGCTCCCCGACCCATCCTGGGCGGGGGCGGTGATATGGTATGCGTCGGATGTGGCGCCGTAGCCGGCCAGTTCGGCCAGGATTTTCGCGCCGCGCTTGCGCGCCAGGGTCAAGCTCTCCAACACCATCACCGCCGCGCCTTCGCCCATCACCAATCCGTCACGGTTTTTGTCGAAGGGCCTGGGGACCTCGAGGGATTCCCCGCAGGTCATCGCGCCGAGGCGCAGGAATGCCCCCATCCCCAGTTCGCAAATCGTGGCGTCGGTCGCGCCGGCGATCACCGCGTCCACTTCCCCGGAGCGGATCAGACGCCAGGCGGACCCCACCCCGTCCGCGCCGGAGGCGCAGGCGGACGCCACCGAGAAGCTCGGCCCGCGGGCGCCGAATTCAATCCCCACCAGGCCCGCCGCGCCGTTCGGCATCAGCATCGGGATGGTGAACGGGCTGAGTTTCCGCGGAGATTCGGTCAGCAACTGGCGGCAGGCCTCCTGGATGGTATACATTCCCCCGATGGTGGCGGCAATTACCACGCCCACCCTCTCACCGTTGGCCCGCACGTCCAAGCCGGATTGACCGACCGCCTGGCGGGCGGCCGCCATGGCGAATTGCTGGAATCGGTCCATCCGACGGGCGGCGCGGAAATCCATGTATTTCGCCGGGTCGAATTCCTTCACCTCGCAGGCGATCTGCACCGGCAAGCCGGCGGGATCGAACTGTTGGATGATGGCGGCGGACGACACCCCCGCCATGGCCTGCTTCCAGGTAGTCTCCGGATCCAATCCTAGAGGATTGACCGTCCCGATTCCGGTGATGACTACACGCTCCATCGGCGAGCCTCCTTGAAGTACATGCTGTGGGTCCTCATCCATATCCGGATTCCGGGTTTTCCCGCATTCCGGGACCCCTCCGGGGAAAATTTAAGTAAATAATATTTCCCGCACCCCCTCGCGACTTGATTCCCGCGAAAAGTGTAGGACAATTCCAGGAGAATTATACCCCGCATGCTTTTGGTTGCGGGTCGGCGGCACCCTGATATAATCAATGGGAAAATCGGCTTTTCCCCAGGAGAACGAATCTGAACACTCAGCGCATGACCAACTCCCTGCGTCAACACACGGGAGGAACCGCTTCCCTGGTTGTCGGGACCACCCTGGAGAACCGCTATCTGGTCATCCGGGTCGTCGGCAGCGGCGGCATGAGCTGGGTTTATCAGGCGCGGGACATGCGTTTCCCGAGCGTCACCCGTCTGGTGGCGGTCAAGGAGATGCTCAACCCGAGCAAGGACGCCGCCATCCGCGCCACGGCCGTTCAGAGTTTCGAACGCGAAGCCAACCTGCTCGCCACGCTCAACCACCCGGCCATCCCCCGCATCTACGATTACTTCACCATCGGCGAACGGTCCTTCCTCTGCATGGAATTCGTCAACGGCAAGGACCTGGAAGCGATCCTCACCGAAAGCAGCGATTTCCTGCCCGTCACGCAGGTCGCCCACTGGGGCGCCGACCTGTGCAGCGTCATTCACTACCTGCATAACCACCAGCCGCCGGTGATCTTCCGCGACATCAAGCCGTCGAACATCATGTCCGACGAGCATGAAAACATCCGCCTGGTGGATTTCGGTATCGCCAAACTCTTCGAGCCCGACCGCAAGGGAACCATGATCGGTACCGAAGGGTATTCCCCGCCCGAGCAGTACCGCGGCGAGGCCGGGCCGCTTTCGGATGTGTACGCCCTCGGGGCTACCCTCCACCACCTGCTTTCCCGCCGGGATCCGCGGATCGAACCGCCTTTCTCCTGGCACGACCGCCCGCTGCGCGAGATCAATCCGGCGGTCCCGGAGGGATTGGACCAGGCGATCATGAAAGCCCTGGCCTACGAACCCTTGCAGCGATTCCCGGATATGAAAACCTTCGGCGCCGTCCTGGCGCAATACGAGGAAGGGGGCCATCCGGTCGTGATCCAGGCGGCCGCGGCAGTTCCCGGAATTTCCGCCGTCATTACTCCCGGCACGGAAAACGACATCAAGCCGAAATGGGTCTTCTCCTGCGAGGACGAAATCCGCGGAACGCCGGTGATCACCAAAGGGATGGTCCTGGCCGGAGCCTACGACAACAACCTGTATGCGCTCAATCCTTCGAACGGCGAATTCATCTGGAAATACGCCGCGGAAGGCGGATTGACGGGACGGCCGGCGATCATCGAGGACATGATCATCGTCGGTTCCGAGGATAAACGGGTGCACGCCGTCAATCTCCCCACCGGCAAAGTCGTATGGACCTACTATACCGAGGGCCCGGTGCGTTCCTCGCCGACCCTCGCCGAGGGGCACGTCTTCATCGGATCCGACGACGCCAAGCTGCACGCGATCAACGCCCTCTACGGGCGGGGCGCGTGGAAGACGGAGGTCGACGGGCCGGTGCGCTCCACACCCCTGGCGAGCGCCGACCGGATCTTTTTTGGATGCGAGAGCGGCGACATCTACTCGGTGGACTTGACGGGCGAGATTAAATGGAAGTTCCACGCCAAGCGGCCCGTGACCTCATCCCCGTGTGAAGCCAATGGGTTGCTTTATGTCGGGTCGGTGGATAATCTGCTGTATGCCTTGGACATCAAATCCGGGTGGGCGGTCTGGCGCTTCCGCAGCAACCATGCCATTATTTCCTCCCCCGCCATCGTCCAGGGAATTGTCGTCTTCGGTTCCGCCGACGGGCGGATCTACGGGGTCGATGGGAACTCCAGCAAGGTGAAATGGCAATTCGAGACCGAAGGCCAGGTGACCGGCAATCCGCTCATTGCTCAGGGCCTGGTGTTTTGCGGATCGGTGGATAAGAATCTCTACTGCCTGGAACTGCTGACCGGAAAGCTGCGCTGGAAATTCGCGACCGGGGGGCCGATCACCGGCGGCATCACCGCCAATGAAGAAATGATCGTCTTTGGATCCACGGATCACAAGCTATACGCCCTGCCCCTGTAGGCAGGTAAACAGGAGAATCCCTTTGGCTCCCATTACGCGCATCCGTTCACGCCGCAGCACCAAATCGGCGCCTCCCGCCGAACTTCCGCACGACATCCCGTTGTTCCGGTCCGGCATCGCCTATGACGTCGGACGGGTGCGGCAATCCAACGAGGATTGCCTGATAGCCTTCACCTCCCTGCAGCAAGGCGATGCGGTCTCCCCCTATTACGGGTTGTTCCTCGTGGCCGACGGCATGGGCGGTCACGAACTCGGGGAAAAGGCGAGCCTGCTCGCCGCGCAAACGTTTGCGCGGGAAGTGATCGGAAAATTCGGGACCCAGTTCCTCGGCGGCGTTTCGGAAAACTCCGAATCGATCCAGGAAGTCCTGGAATCGGCGATGAGCCAGGCCAACCAGGCGGTAATGTTAAATCTACCGGGTTCCGGGACCACCCTCACGGCGGCGCTTGTCTTCAGCAAGCAGGTGTTCCTGACCCACATCGGCGACAGCCGGGCGTACTTCGTGGGGAAGGAAATCCACCAGATCACCCACGATCACTCGCTTGTCCAGCGCCTTGTCGATCAGGGGCATATCTCGACCGAAGAAGCCGGGCGGTTCGCCCAGCGCAACGTGCTCCTCAAAGCCGTCGGCCAGGTCGAGGGGATCGAGACGGATTTTCTGACCGTGCCGTGGGAGCACGGAGCGCGCCTGCTGCTGTGCACCGACGGTTTGTGGGGGGTGCTGTCGGATTCCGAAATATTGCGCATTACCAAGAACTACGCCTCTCCCCAGGACGCGGCGATCGCCCTCGCCCAGCAGGCGAACACCATGGGCGGGCCGGACAACATCTCGGTCGTCATTGTGGAGATGATAGGGGAAAAATGAATAATCCCAGTTCGGGGCAGGAACCGCTCTATATGGAAGTCCATGTGAGCCGACCCGTCTTGCGGGCGTTGGATGAGCCTCAAGTCCTGTACGCGATGGCGACCATCCAGCCGACCCAACAGGAGGGGGACCAGGTTCCACCGCCGCTTAACCTCAGCCTGGTCTTCGACCGGTCGACTTCGATGAGCGGCGAACGTTTAGACACGGCCCGCGCCTCCGCCGAAAGCATCCTCACCCAGCTGCGTCCGCAGGATAAAATCGCCGTCGTCACCTTCAGCGACCGCGCGGAAGTGCTTCTCTCGACCGAATTGACCCTGCCGATTTCGGAAGCCCGGCAGCGGCTGAGCCTGATCCAGGCCAGCGGCGGGACGGAGATCTACCAGGGGCTTTCGGCCGGCGTGAACCAGCTGCGCCAGGTCCGGCATCCCAATTCCGTGGATCACGTCATCCTCCTGACCGACGGACGCACGTACGGCGACGAAGCGGCCTGCCTGCAATTGGCCGAGGAATCGGCCCAGGAGGGAATCGAGATCACCGCCATGGGAATCGGGGATGAGTGGAACGACACCTTCCTGGATTCGCTCGCGACCAAGACCGGCGGACAGGCGGTTTACATCGACAACATCGCCGCGCTGGCTCCGTTCCTGCAGCAGAAGTTCCTCGGGCTCGGGCAGGTGCACGCCGACCAGGTCGTGGTGGAGGTGGAAACCACGCCCGGGGTCACCCTGCACTCCGCGTTCCGGGTCAACCCGGCCCCCATGCCGCTGCACGAAGGCCACATGCTGCGGCTCGGTTCGCTTTTTGCGGGGAACAACATCACCCTGTTGATGGAATACCTCGTTCCGCCGATCACCCCGATGGATTCGTACGAGATCAGCCGGCTGCACCTCGGCGCGCACCTGGCCAAACGGGCCACCAATTTGCGGACCATTCTCTCGCTGAGCCTGCCGGTTGTATCCGAGCCCGTCCCGGCCCCGATCCCCGGCATGCTGCTGGCGGCGGTGCGCAACGTCAATCTGGCGCGCCTGCAGGAGAAAGCGCTGGCCGACGCCCAGACCGGTCACCTTAATCTGGCGACCACCCGTCTGGAACGGATCGCCACGCGCCTGTTCGAAATGGGCGAACCGGATCTGGCCAACACGGTGCTCAGCGAATCCTCCCAGCTCCGCCGCACCCACTCGATTTCCGAAAAGGGCAAGAAGGCGGTCAAGTACGGGACGCGCAGTCTGGTGGATCCCAAGCACGGGGGCAGGTTGCGATGATTGCTTGCCACGTCTGTCACACGTCGGTTTATTTCGGAACACTCTTCTGCCCGGAATGCTGCGCGCGGGTCAGCGAGGATTCCTCCTCCCCGACAAACGCGCTGCCGGCGGGAAAAGCCGCCGAGTTCATCCCGCCCAAGCCCACCGAATCCTCGCATGCGCCGCTGACTTCAACCGATCAGATCTCGCTCAAGGTGGCGGGGAACAACGTCGGCATTCCGCTCTTCGGGCAGCAGGAATATATTCTCGGCCGCGCGGAGAAGGGCCAGGCGGTGATTCCCGACATCGACCTCAACCGGTTCGGCGCGCACGAAAAGGGCGTCTCCCGCCTGCATTGCCACCTGCGCTTCGAAGGAAATTCGCTGCTGGCCATCGACCTGGGCAGCGCCAATGGGACCTTCATCAACGACAACCGGGTGCTGCCCGATCATCCCGCCATGCTCTCCGACGGAGACATACTCCGATTGGGGAACCTGATCATCGAAGTCAACCGCCAGATAGGAGGGCAATAACCCCCATGGCAATTTCCGTCCTGGTCCATCTCACCAATGAAGATGCGGTCCTGGGAGAAATGGAGGCGCTGCCCGCGCCGGATGCCAATTACATCACGGTCGCCAACCCCCGCCGCCGGGATGGCAAGGATCTGCCCTACCTCCAGCCCAACGTCAGTTCGGTGATCTGGGCGATCCACCGGGTCTCCTTCATTGAAGTGATGCCCGGCGAGGCGGAGGAAAAGCTGGTCACCTTCGTCCGGGAATAGCCGGCCGTGACCGACGAACCGCGCCGGCGCGTGCTGGTGGTCGACGACGAACCGCGCATGGTGCGGTTCATCCGGCTCAATCTGGAGCAGGACGGGTTCGAGGTGGTCGAGGCGCGCACCGGGATGGAAGCGCTCGGCCAGCTGCGGAACGCGATGCCGGACCTGGTGCTACTGGACGTGATGCTCCCGGATATCGACGGATTTGAAACCCTGCGCATGATCCGGGAGTTTTCACAGGTCCCGATCCTCATGGTCACCGCCAAGGGCGAGGAAGACGACCGGGTGCGCGGCTTGGAACGCGGCGCGGACGATTACATCACCAAGCCGTTCAGCCCGCGGGAACTCTCCAGCCGGATCCGCGCCGTCCTGCGCCGGAACGAGATGCCCCGCACCGCGCCCCATGCGCCGATCCAAGTGGACGACCGGTTGACGATCGATTTCGACCGGCGCGAGGTGCGCGTCGGGGACCGGCCGGTCATCCTGCGGCCGACCGAATACCGCCTGCTATACCACCTGGTGCAGAACGCGGGACGCGTGATCACGCACGACCAACTGCTGGCCAAAGTATGGGGGTATGAATACCGCGAGGAGACCCATTATCTGCGCCTGTACGTCAACTACCTGCGCCAGAAACTGGAAAAAGACCCCTCGAATCCCAAATACATATTGACCGAACGCGGCGTGGGATACCGTTTTGTGGATTATCGCCGGTCCGCGGGGAAAACCGAGCCGCCTGCGCCCCCGGCCGCCGCCGAAGCACCCGCGTCCAATCGCTGAACCCGCGCCGCCCCGGAATGGAGTGGGAATGTCCTGGATTACCGCATTAATTAAAAGCCTGCGCCCGAGGCAATGGCCGAAGAATATATTCTTCTTCGCCGCGCTCGTATTCGACCGCCAGTTCTTTCTCCTGGAACCGCTGCTGCGCACCCTGGCCGGCTTCGTGCTGCTGTGCCTGGCATCCGGTTCGGTGTACCTGGTCAACGACATCGCCGACCGGGAACAGGACCGGCTGCATCCGGTCAAACGCCAGCGCCCGGTGGCGTCCGGCCGGCTGCCCGTGCCCCTTGCCGCCGTCGCCGCCGCTGTGCTGATGGCCTTCACCCTCGGCGCGGCGTTCGCTCTGGCCCCGGCGTTTGCGGTGCTGATCGCCGTCTACCTGGTATTGAACCTGGGGTACTCCTTCTACCTCAAGCACATACCCATCGTGGATGCCATGACGGTGGCGATCTTCTTCGTGCTGCGGGTCGTCGGCGGCGTGCTGCTCATTTCCGTGGAGCGGTTTTCCCCGTGGATGTACGTGTGCATGGTGCTGCTCGCGCTGTATATTTCCTTCGGCAAGCGGCGGTCGGAAATCCTGCTTCTGGAAGACGGCGCTTCGAATCACCGCCGGGTGCTCAGCGGTTATTCCATCCCGCTGCTGGACAGCTATATTCAAATCGTATCCGCGGCGACCATCGTCGCGTACTCCTTCTACACCTTCTCCGCGCCCAATCTTCCGGTCAACCATGCCATGATGTTGACCATCCCCTTCATCCTCTACATCATCTTCCGCTACCTCTACCTGATCCAAATCGAGCATAAAGGCGGAGCCCCCGAGGAACTGGTCCTGATGGACCGGCCGCTGCAGATCGCGATCCTCGTCTGGGGCTTTTCCGTCCTGCTTATCCTGTACATCTGGAGATGATCCGGCGCGCCTCGGCCTGCGGGAAGATCATCCTGCTCGGCGAACATGCCGTCGTGTACGGCTTCCCCGCCCTCGCCGTTCCGGTCCGCTCGCTGCGGACTTGGGTGGAACTCGCCGAAGGCGACGCCCCGCTGCGGATCGAAGCCCCGCTGATCGGTTTGGATGCGCGGATGATGGATCTGCCCGCCGGGCACCCGTTGGCGACCTGCGTGCGGCTGGCCATGGAAGCGTTGGGGATGACGCCCCCGGCGGGACGCCTGACCATCACCTCGGATATCCCCGTCGCATCCGGATTGGGATCCGGCGCCGCGGTCTCCACCGCCATTGTGCGGGTGCTGGCATCCGCCGCCGGCCGGATGCTGCCGCCGGCGGAGATCTCGCGGATCGTGTTCGCAGTGGAACAGATCTACCACGGCACCCCGTCCGGCGTAGATAACACCGTGATCGCATACGAAAGCCCGATCCATTTCCGCCGCGGGGAGGAACCGGAGATCCTGGCGGCCGGCGCGCCGGCGCATCTGCTGATCGCCGACAGCGGCGTACACAGCAACACGCGGACCGCGGTCGGCGGCGTGCGGGACCGGCGCGACGCCGACCCCGCACGGTACGATGGTTATTTCCGCCAGATCGGCGATCTGGCCGAGGAGGGGCGCGGGCATTTGGAATCCGGCCGCATCCCCCAACTCGGGAAAACCATGGATCGATGCCATGAACTGCTGCGGGCGATCGAAGTGTCCACTCCCGCCCTGGACCGGTTGGTGGATGCCGCCCGGAGCGCGGGCGCATACGGGGCGAAACTTTCGGGAGCGGGGCTGGGGGGAAATGTCGTCACGCTGGTCGATCCCCCCCTGCTACCGGCGGTCGAAGCTGCCCTGCGTGCTTCCGGCGCCGCCGCCGTGTTCCGGACAAACCTGGAACCTTAGTTCACAGCGCCGAGACCACGTGAATGGTCGGAGTCCGCTTCGGTTAACATGGTAACCGCCGAAATAATCTCATGTTATGATATTAAAGAAGACTACGACCGGTCTCCGGAACTCGCATCCCCCAAGGCACCGGTTCCCTGAATTCAAGGCTCACCTACATGACCGATAGTACCGGCGTCATACCGCCCCCGAAGGAAAATTCCCGGCGTAAAGTCCTGCCCATCCTGGCCCGGGTGAGTACCATACTGCTGGTCATCGGCCTCACGGTGGGGATTTACCTCTTAAGGGATCAAGCCAAATGGCTTGCGAGCCTGGGGTACGTCGGGATCTTCCTGCTTTCCATCCTGGCGAATGCCACCATCATCCTGCCCGCTCCCGGGGTGGCGTTTGTTTTCGGAATGGGCGCCATCTATAACCCGCTCCTGGTCGCGCTGGCGGCCGGCGCCGGGGCGGCGATTGGGGAGCTCTCCGGCTACCTGGCCGGATACTCGGGCAACATCGTCATCCAGAACCGGGCGCGGACCCAGCAGCTGATGGGCTGGATGAAAAAATACGGGCCCTGGACGATCCTCGTCCTTGCGTTCATCCCCAATCCGGTTTTCGATGTGGCGGGAATTATCGCCGGCATATTGAAAATGCCGCTCTGGAAATTTTTATTGTTTTGCATGGTCGGGAAGATTTTAAAAATGCTGTTGTTCGCCTACGCCGGATCCTGGTCCATCCCCTGGCTGATGCCGAATTAGCCGCGCTGCGCCGCGCGGTTTATCCGCCCTAATCCTGCAGGACTTCGCTGCCTCGCATAATAAATTGCGCGAACTTCCGTATGCCGCGGTTGTGACGCAAATACCCGATCGGTTCCCGGAGGCTGGCCGGTTTCAATCCGAACAGGCGTGAGAGGCTGTTGGCCTCGCAGGTGCTCGGGACGGCCAGGTAATCCAGCCAGAAGGGGGTAAAAGGAGAATGCGGAAGAATCCAATCCATCAGCCCCAGGCTGAACCGGGCGAGCGGCGGCCACACTTTTACTATCATCCGCGGCGTCCGGATCACATCCAGGACGATTTCCACGATCTGTTCAAACGATAAATGCTCGGGCCCGCCGATCGAGAGGATCTCGCCGAAATACCGGTTTTCCGCAAGGCAGTATTCTATGCAGGCCGCCAGGTCCTCCACCCAGAGCGGCTGCATATGGGTATCCATTTCCGGAATGAAGCAGGCGCCCGGAACGAGTCGCGCGAAAAAAGCGATCGCGTTGGTGAACGAATCGCCGGCGCCGTAAACCAGGGAGGAGCGGAGGATCAGGTATGGGATGCCGCTTTCCATGACGGCGTGCTCGGCGATCCCCTTGGCCTGCAGGAACGGAAATGCCGAACCGCGGTCCGCGCCGAGATGGCTCAGATACAGGATGCGCTTGACGCCGGAAGCCTTGGCCTGGGTCAGCAGGCTGCGGGTTCCCTCGACATCGACGGCGAACAGGTCGCGGTGCCGGTGTTCTCCCTCGGCGGACGCGAGATGGATGATGGAATCCACGCCCGCGACGGCCGCGCGAATGCCGCCTTCATCCTGGAAGGAAGCGACAACCGCTTCCGCCTGCGGAACCGGCAGCCGGAAGCGGCGGTCGGAAGGCCGGAGGAGAAGGCGGACCGAATACCCGCGGTCCGCCAGGACCCGGGTGACGATCCGGCCGATGAAACCCGTGCTTCCGGTAATGAGGATCTTCGATCCCATATTGGCCGTCAATCCCCCAGCCAGCGGGCGGCGCGGGCCGGCAGCGCCGCCAAGCTCCCCTGCTCCCGGGTGCATTCCGGCAGGGAATTGATGAACGACCTCCCGTAGTTTTTGGTCAGGATCCGCCGGTCGAGGACCACCGCCACACCGCGGTCGGTCTTGGTGCGGATCAGGCGGCCAAACCCCTGGCGGAAACGGAGGATGGCTTCCGGCAGGGAATACTGGTTGAACGGATCCTCGAACGTTTCGCCGCGCGCGGAGATAATCGGGTCGCTCGGCACGTCAAACGGCAGTTTGGTCAGCACCAAAACCGAAAGCGCCTGACCGGGCACGTCCACGCCCTCCCAAAAGGACCGGGTTCCCAGCAATACGGCCTGCTCCGCGGACTTGAATGTCTCCAACAGCGCATGCCGCGAAGCGCCCTCGCCCTGTTCATAGACGATGATTCCTTCGCGCGCCAGCGGCCCCTGGATGACCTGCGCCGTCTGCCGCAGCTGGGAATAGGATGTGAAAAGGACGAGGGCACGGCCGCGCGTGGCGGTGCACAGGTCGACCAGCGCGCGATTAAGTGCGTGTTGATAGGCGCGCATATCCCCCGGTTCCGGGATGTCGGTTGCCAGGTACAGCAGGGCGGAGTTTTCGAAATCGAACGGCGAACCCACCACCAGCGTCTCCGCTTCGTCGGCGTTCAACCGCTCGCGGAGGTAATCGAATTCCCCGGCGGCGGTGAGGGTGGCGGAGGTCAGCACCACCGAATGCTTGGTGTGCCAGAGAAATTTCTCCACCAGCGGCCCGACGTGGAGAGGGGCGGAAAACAGCGTGCGGACATCGCGGTCGCGCGGGACCTCCACCCAGTTGATCATCTGGGGATTGGGCTTGGCGACGATCTGGTGGATGGCATCGACGGTCATCGCCATCCGCCGCGCCCACCCGCCGATCAACAGCGATAACTCGTTGGGATTTTCCTCGTCGTCGGCGTCTGCGCCGCGGATCTTTTCCCCCAGCGCGGCGGCGATCCGCGCCGCTTCGGAATACGCGGCGCGCATATTTTCCCACGACTCTTCGACGGATTCCCATCCCGGCTGGGTGCGCACGGCGGGGATGATCCGGTACTGCAGCGTGTACTCCTTAGGCCGCCCGTCGATCTGCCCGGCAATAAACTGATCGAGGGAATTGAAAAACGCGCGGCCGGTCCGCAGGGCGGATTCGACCTCGGCCGTGAGATCGTCCACCCGGGCCCGGACCAAGGCGGCGGAATCCTTATCGACATCCTTCTGCTTGATCCGGGCGACCAGCATTCCCAGCCAGCCGGAGCGGGCGTTGCCGAGTTCGTAGAGCGAGCGCTCCAGGTCCGACCAGGCGCAGCGGAAGGAAAGGCCGTCGGTGGCGGCCGACTCGAGCTGGTGGCCTTCGTCGACAACCAGATAACGATATTCCGGAAGCACCCGGTTCTCGGCGGCCAGATCCGCCACCAGGAGCGCGTGATTGACGATCAGCACATGCGCGCATTCCGCCGCCTGGCGCGCGCGCAGGAAGGGGCAGGCTTTGCGCGTAAAAAGCGGGCATCCATCCGGCGAGCACAGCTCATCTTCCGCGGACAGCTCGGCCCAGACCGCCCGTTCCGCCGGGCCGTTGAGGTTGATCTCCGAGCGGTCGCCGGTGGCCGTATCGGTCAGCCATAAAATGGTCTTGGCCAGCACGCGCATCTCGTCGGCCGTTTGCGGCCCGCGCCGGCGGATCGCTTCAAACTTGCGGGGGCAGATGTAATTCGCGCGGCCTTTGAGCACGGCGGCCCGCGCCTCCAGCCCCAGAACCCGGATCAGGTCCGGAAAATCCTTTTGCAGCAACTGATCCTGGAGGTTGATGGTGTTGGTGGAGATGACTACCCGCTCGCCGTTTTTCAGCGCCCAATGGACGGCGGGGATCAGGTAGGCCAGACTCTTGCCGGTGCCGGTACCCGCCTCGACCATGAGATGGGTGGAGTCGGAGAAGGCGCGAGTAACGGCCGCGGTCATTTCCATTTGCTGAGACCGGTGTTCGTAACCCGGAAACGCCGTTCCGAACGGTCCGTGCGTATCCAGCAACCCGGCCATGATTTCCGGATCCAGAGCTTCCATTGTCTCATTGGGGACAAGCTTCTTCGCCGCAGCGGCAGCCCCAACCGCCTCACCATGAAGCGCGCGGGCGGGATCCGGCTCGAAGATCGGGAAGCGGACTCCGGGCGTTTTGGCCAGCGCCCCCTCGGTTTTCAACCGTTCGGAATACACCTCCTCCATGAGCGCGCCGCCCCCCCACTCCACATCCTGCCCGAAGCGGACCATCTCCGCCAGAAAGGCGGTCGGCAGGCCGCGGGCGACCTCCTCCAGCGTCCGGTATAGTTCAAACGCCGCAAACGCATCGTCCATCGCGCGGTGAGTGGGGGAAGCGGGAATCCCCAGATGCGCGCATAGCGCTCCCAGGTTGAGGCGGGGCGCGCGCGGAAGCAGCGCCGACGCCAGTTCGTATGTGTCTATCGAATCCTGTTCGGCAAACATGCGTTGCTTGCGGAGGAAGGCCAGGTCGAAGGCGATGTTATGCCCGAGCAGCGCCGCATCCCCGACGAAATCGCGGATGGGCGGAAGGAGATCCTTGATCCCCGGCGCGCCCGCCACCATGGCGTCGGTGATGCCCGTCAGCTGGGTGATGACCGGCGGGATCCGGCAGCCGGGATTGACAAAGGAAGACCAGCGCGCTTCCTCGCGGTCTCCGCGGAACCGGATCAATCCGATTTCGATCACGGCATCCTTGTCGGGATTGAGCCCGGTGGTCTCGATATCGAGGGCTACGATAATTTTTTTTGCGGTCATTCGCGGGGGCGCTTCTAGGCCGTCCACTCAAAAAAAGGGGGGAAGGCGCGGCGATTATACCACCCGGAGCATCGGAATATGGTAGACTATACGCCTTAATCCCCCGGGGGATGAATCTGGACGAGTTTTTTACACACCCAAATTCATTCCCATTCCAGCGGAGGCAAGGATGCGGCCGAAAGTCTCGATTATCGGCGCGGGAAACACCGGTTCGGCGACCGCCATCTGGCTGGCTGCCAAAGACCTGTGCGATATCGTCATGCTGGATGTCGTTCCGGGGCTGGCGCAAGGGAAAGCCATGGATCTGCAGGAAGCCGTCCCGATTCTCGGGCAATCCACCATCGTATTCGGGACATGCGATTTCGCGGATACCGCCGCATCCGACGTGGTTGTGGTCACCGCGGGAAGCCCGCGCAAACCGGGAATGAGCCGCGACGATCTGGCGCGGGTCAACGCATCGGTGGTGGTGCATACGGTCCGCGAGGCGGTCAGCCGCTCGCCGGATGCGATCCTCATCATCCTTACCAACCCGATCGATCCGATGGCTTACCTGGCTTACCGGGTGAGCGGATTTCCCAAACAAAGGGTGGTCGGTCAGGCGGGGATCCTTGATTCGGCGAGATTCCAGATCCTGCTGGCGAAGGAACTGGG
>JBAVFZ010000334.1:0-2799 GCA_049684495.1 Anaerolineales bacterium
ATCTTGCGGTGCTCTATCAACGGGCCCGGGGTCGCGCCGCGCCCGGCGCTTTTTTCCAGGGGCTGATGGATCTCGGACAGATTGTCTGCCTCCCGCGGCGGCCGCTCTGCGCCAATTGCCCCATTTCCGGAAAATGTATCTCCTTCAAGTTGGGAATCCAGGATCACCTTCCGCTCCGTAAAAAGCCCGTCTCCATCCCGCATGTCGATGTGACCGCGGCGGTGATCCTACGAAACGGGAAGGTGTTGATCGCCAAGCGCCCGGAGGGCAAGCTGCTTGGCGGTATGTGGGAATTCCCGGGCGGAAAGGTGGAACGGGGTGAGACTCTCCCGGCGTGCCTGCGCCGTGAGATAAAGGAAGAACTTGGTGTGTCGGTCCGGGTGCGTGAAAAAATCCTCGCCGTCAAACACGCCTTCAGCCATTTCCGGATCACACTGCATGTATTTCCTTGCGACTCGCTCCACGGAAAGCCGGAACCGATCGGCGCGGCGGCGGTGCGTTGGGTGCGGATTAGAGATCTCGCGGATTACCCGATGGGCCGGGCGGACCGGATCGTGGCTGCGAAAATCACCGAAAAACGATGAAGTTGATTTCCTTATTAATTTTGTGTTTTTTACGCCTTTTATGGCAATAATTTCACCACATAAAGCACAAAAGGCACAAAGAGAAATTTCTAAAACCTCCTTTTTTTTCAGTTGAAACCCAGCGCGGACAATCCTTCTTTTCATCCCAACCGAATAATCTGAGGTCGAATCCTGTTTAATAGTATGGAAGCGAATACAGGATCAAAGATGATTCCCGGGACCGAATTGCTGGACGATAACCCATTGGCCATCGCCGCCAAAAACGGCGATCGTGATGCGTTTTGCGAGTTGGTGCGGCGCTATCGGCCCCTGACGGTTAATGTCGTCTACCGGATGTGCGGAGACGCGGTGCTGGCGGAAGACGCCGCCCAAACCGCTTTCCTGCGGGCGTGGGAGCATCTCGGAAGCTACCAGCCGCGCGGTTCCTTCCGGCCCTGGATTCTCCGGATCGCGGTCCATGTCGCGCTCGACGCCCTCCGCGCCTGGAAGCCGGAGGCCGACTTGCAGGAGGCAAACGAACAGCCGGCCGCCGACCGGGTGGAGGAAAGCGTCGAGCGCCGCGAACGCGCTCAGCGCGTGCGGCGGGCGGTGATGGACCTCCCGGAAGCCAGCCGAATGGTGCTGGTACTGAAGGAATATCAGGATTGTTCGTACCGGGAAATTTCGGATGTCCTGGAAATTCCGATCGGCACGGTGATGTCGCGGCTGCATTATGCGCGCTCGGTTCTTCTGCAAACGCTTCGTCCGGTGGCGGAGGAAAAATGAACAGACACCTGGAACAATGGCTGGATGCCTATTTGGATGGCGAGTTGGACGCAATCCAGGCCCGGCAGGCGGAAGCGCATCTGGAAAGCTGCCCGGCCTGCCGGGCGGAACTCGAGCAGCGGCGCGCGCTCTCCCCGCTGCTGCGGGAGGAACCGCCCGTCGAAGGCAGCAAAAGCGAGCAACGTTTCGTCGCGGAAGTCGGTTTGCGGCTGCAGCGCAACCCGGCGGTCCGCCGCGAGACTGCCCGTCCGTCCGCCGTCGTATGGGGAATGATCCCGATCGTGCTGACTCTGGTTTGGGCGTTTATCCAGACCGCCTTTTTCGTAAGCGGCGTTGTGGAATCGATTCCGGGTGCAGCCGATGCAGTTGCGCAAGACCTGTCGGCTGGAATTCCTCAACTGGCCATGCCGGAGATCATCCGGGATGGAATCGGATGGCTGGGAACGCCGGGATGGAGCGGTTGGAGCGCTATTGGCCTATGGATAACCCTGTTGGTCGTGAGTCTGTTGTTCACCGGATGGTTCGCCGGGTGGTGGATCAGCCTGCGGGCCTCCGGATCTCACAATGGTAGATGAAAGGAAAGGAGTGTTTATCATGAACCACATGCGAATTCTCAAACGGGCGTGGGACATCCTCTGGTCGTACAAGACCCTGTGGGTGTTCGGAATCCTCCTCGCGCTGACCGCCGGCGGAACCTTCAGCGGAAACAATGGAAACAATGGAAGTCCGCGGGCCGGTGTCAACTACACCGCGGATTGGCCGCGGAATATGACTCCGGCGGAGATCGAAAAGCTGCCGTCCGGAATCCGGGACGCCGTCTGGGAATTGTACGATCTGACGGCTCCTCCAATTCCGCGGGAAACCGTCAACACCATTATCGGAATAGCGATTGCGCTGATGTGCCTGGTGCTGATCGTGGGCGTGGTTTACATCGTCCTGCGCTACGTCAGCCAGACGGCGCTCATCCGGATGGTCGACCGCTACGAAAGCAGCGGCGAGAAAGTGACCTGGCGGGATGGATTCCGGCTCGGGTGGTCCAGGCCGGCCTTGCGCCTGCTCCTGATCGACCTGTTGATCTTCCTGCCGGTGTTTTCCGGCATCCTGGTCGCGATGATTTTCGTCGCGGTGCCCCTTCTGCTTACCTTGACGATCGGAGGGATCGGCACTTTCGTCGGGATCGTTATGGCGATCGGCCTCGGGTTCCTGGTGGTGTTCGCGGCGATCCTGCTGGCGATCGTGCTCGCCATGGCGCGCGAGGTGTTCTACCGGGAATGTGTCCTTGGCGGGAACGGCGTGCTGGATAGCTTCCGGCGCGGTTTTGCCACCATCCGGGCGAATCTCAAAGACCTCTTCCTGATCTGGCTGCTGCTGCTGGCGATCTACATCGGGTTCGCGGTTCTGATGCTTCCGGTGGGGATTGTGTTGCTGCTCATCGGGGCGGTGGTGGGGG
>JBAVFZ010000335.1:0-6951 GCA_049684495.1 Anaerolineales bacterium
GATGACTTTTCCGTCGAACGAAGATCGGAAAATCGCCAGGGTGGAGTGCTCAAAAAGTTCCCGGTAGCTCCGTTCGTTTTCCCGCAGGACAATCTCCTGTTCTTTCCGGTCGGTCACGTCGTGGTAATTGACCAATATCGCGCCGACCGCGGGATCCTCCAGGTAGTTGGCGGCAAATCCCTCCACCCAACGCGGTTTTCCTTCTTCATTTAGGATGCGGGACTGGAAGGGGATGGTCTTTCCGGGGGAAGCGAGAAGGAGCGCCAGCGTTTTCCGCGTTTCCTTCTTGTCCTCCGGCCAGATCGATTCGAAGAGTTCCTTCTGAAGGATCTCACCGTTCGGGGCTGTGATCGCCGTTCGCATGGCAGGGCTGCGGTAAAGTATTTTTCCCCTGGAATCCAAGAAGGTGAAGATTTCGTTGCTGTTCTTCACCAGGATTTGGAAAGCCCGGTCGTCATCCCATAGGGCGCCGGCCGGGGGCGGGGCTCGTTTTTCCGGTTTTTGGGGCTTTGGAGGGCGGGGACGCGGAGCAGTCTTTCTCCGGGTGGTTTTCGAGAGGTTGGTTTTCTTTTTTATCATCCGCCACCTCGTTTATCCAAGGGCTGGACGGAATATTCGCCATGGAAGGTGTATCCCAAGCTTGAATAAAAACCCCACCTTTCAGGGCCATGTGGTTCTCGGCAGTGTACAGGTAAGCCTGCGGATGAACCCGTATCTTGATTGTAAACCATCTTTCCGGCCGGCGCTCGAGGGATGGAATTCAGCCCTGCCGACCGGGGCCGGTACCTCCGAACGGGCGAGCCAGCGGCGGCTTCAGCCGGGTTCCGGATACGCCGGGGGAAATCCGCATGATTCCCGGCGGTATAATACGGCCGTTCACCATACTTACCGACCGGGAGCGCACAGGATGGATGTCATTCACTTTGGAACCGACGGCTGGCGGGGAAGGATCGCCGAGGATTACACCTTTGCCAATGTAAGGCGCTGCACCCAGGGGTTCGCCGAGTACCTGCTGGGCAGCGGGCTGGGCGGGCGGAAGGTTGTGGTCGGCCACGACCGGCGCTTCGATTCGGAGCATTTTGCCGCCGCCTCGGCCGAAGTCCTCGCCGGCAACGGTTTTTCCGTGCTCCTGACCGACGGCCCCACCCCGACCCCGACCATCTCCTTCGCGATCGGCCACGAGAAGGCCTGCGGCGGGATCAACATCACCGCCTCGCACAACCCGGGCACCGACAACGGCTTCAAAGTCCGGGATTCGAACGGCGCGGCTATTGCCCCGGACAAGCTCAAGCGGATCGAAGCCTCCGTCCCCGGCGACCCCGCCAAGGTCAAGCACATTCCCTTCGCCCGCGCGCTACAGGAGGGCTCGATCCGGACTTTCGATCCAGCCCCGGCCTACGCCGAACAGATCCGCCGGATGCTCGACCTGGACGGGCTAAAACGGGCGCCGCTGAAAATCCTGTTCGATCCGATGTGGGGCAACGGCTCCGGCTGGCTGCACCGCCTTCTGGAAGGTGGGCGGATCGAGATCGTCGAGATCCACTCGGAGCGCAACCCGCTCTTTCCGGAGATGCTCCGCCCCGAACCCATCCGCCCGAACGTGGACGCGGGCTTGCGCGCCACGCTCGAGCATAAAGCGGACGGGCTGATCATCACCGACGGTGACGCGGACCGGGTGGGGTTCGGCGACGAAAAGGGGGTCTTTATCCATCAACTGCAGGTCTACGGGCTGCTCGCGCTCTACATGCTGGAAGTGCGCAAACTGCGCGGAGCGATCGTCAAAACCCTCTCCACGACGTCGATGCTGGACAAGCTCGGGGAAAAATACGGAGTCCCGGTCTATTCCACCGGAGTCGGGTTCAAATACGTCGCCCCGAAGATGATCGAGACCGACGCGTTGATCGGCGGCGAGGAATCCGGCGGGTTCGCCTTCCGCGGCCACGTCCCGGAACGCGACGGGATTCTGGCCGGGCTTTTCCTCCTGGATATGATGGTCCGCCTGGAACGCAAACCGTCCGAACTGGTGAAATACCTGTATCAGCAGGTGGGCGCGGAATATTTCTACGACCGGATCGACCTGCGCCTGGATCCCGATCAATCCGGACAGCGCGAAACGGCCTTCGCGCGCGTCACCGCCGCCCGGCCGGAGAGCCTCGCCGGCCTGAAGGTCACCGCGCGCGACGACACCGACGGCTTCAAGTTCTGCATGGAAGACGGCGGCTGGCTGCTGGTCCGTTTCTCGGGAACCGAACCGATCATCCGCGTATACTGCGAGACCACCCACGGCGATAAGGTGGGCGCCCTGCTCGAGGACGGCGTCCGGATCGTCGGCCTGCCCCGCGGGTAGACCGGCCGCATGTCCCTCCCCGACCGGTTCGCGCGCGTCCCGTTGGAAGCCCTCCCCGGTCTGACCGATACGCACTGCCATTTGAACCTGCCGGCCTTCGACGCCGATCGCGCGCAGGTTCTCGACCGGGCGCGGCGCGCGGGGCTGGAACGGATCCTCATCCCGGGGATCGACCTTGCCGGCAGCCGGCGCGCGGCGCAGATGGCGCGCTCCGATCCGATGCTGCGCTTTGCGCCGGGGATCCATCCGCACGAGAGCGGTACGTTCGACGACAAAACCCTGGCCGAGCTTCGGCGCCTGGCGCGCGATGAGGGCGGGTGCGCGATCGGGGAAACCGGGCTGGATTATTTCCGCGACCTCGCCCCGCGGGACCGCCAGCGGGAGGCCTTCCGCGCCCAGCTCGCGCTGGCCGCGGAGTTGGGGCTGCCCGCGATCGTGCACATTCGCGACGCGCAGGAGGATGCCCTCGCCATCCTTTCCGAATTCGCCGGCCGGGTGCGCGGCGTGCTGCATGCGTTCTCCGGAGATCCGCTCCTGGCGGAAAAGGCCGCCGCGCTGGGATTTTATTTCGGGATCGCCGGTCCGCTGACGTATTCAAAAGCCGAAAAGTTGCGCGCCGCGCTCCGCGCGCTGCCGCCGGACCGGATCCTGCTGGAGACCGATGCGCCCTACCTCCCGCCGGAAGGCAACCGGGGTGCGCGCAATGAACCGGCGCTGGTGCAAGCGGTTGCGCGGCGCGCCGCCCTGGAACGCGGGATCGGTCCGCGGGAACTGGCGGGTCTTGCCCGGCGCAACGCCAATCTGCTGTTGAATTGGGAGTGAGAGAAAATGGATTTATCCCCGTTGGAACTGATCCGCGAGGATTTAAAAACCGTCGATGCCCGGATGCGGGATTTTTCCTTTCCATCCTCCGCGCCGGTGGTTGATTCGGTTGAACGCCTGCTGGCCGCCGGCGGCAAACGGCTGCGGCCGGCGCTCGCGCTGTTGTTCGGGCGGATGCTGCGCGTGGCGGAGGAACCGCTCTTCCGGTTCTCGGCCTCGGTGGAGGTCATCCATACGGCGACCCTGATCCACGACGACCTGGTCGATCACTCTTCGATCCGCCGGGGCGTTCCGACGGTCAACGCCAAATGGTCGGCGGGGACCGCCGTGTTGGTCGGCGATTTCCTGTTCGCCTGGGCGGCGCGGCTGACGGCCGCCACCGGTTCAACCGCCGTTGTCGAGCGGTTTGCCGAGACTCTCTCGACCATCGTCGACGGCGAAATCCGCCAGCTCTCCGCCGGAGATGCGTGCTGCGGACTGGTGGAGTATGAAAACCGCATCCGATCGAAAACCGCCGCGCTGTTCGAGGTCTCCTGCACGGGCCCGGCCCTCCTGGCGGGAGATGCCGCCACAGCCGATCGGGCCGCCCGCTACGGCAACTCCTTCGGGATGGCCTTCCAGATCGCCGACGATATCCTGGATTTTATCGGCGACAGCGCGAGCACGGGCAAGCCCTCCGGCCAGGACCTCGCGCACGGGCTGCTCACCCTGCCGGCGATCCTCTATCTCGAATCCCACCCCGGCGATCCGGATGCCGCGGCGTTTCTCGCCGGGAAACGCGCGCCGGAGATCCTTGGACCGCTTTTCGAAAAAGTCCGTTCGTCGGACGCCATCGAGCAATCGCGGGAGTCCGCGCGCCGGCATATCGGCCACGCGGTGGAAAGCCTGGCCGGGTTCCCGCCCGGCGCCCACCGCGACGCGCTGGAAACATTGGTCAGATCGATTGTGTAGAAGAATCCACGAAGAGCACGAAGGGAAAAACGGAAGGGCACGAAGAGTTCGTCATTCCCGCATGAACTTGGCGGGAATCCAGGAAAAACTCTTCGATCAATTATCAACCTCTTGCTGAATATCCGCTTGACATACACTGAGATGACAAAGCTATAATTTTAAAAGACCGCATCGGTCTTTATGACTGTCATGCTTGCGTCTGCCCTCGCGCCTGCCCCCCGAGCGATGAACATCGGAGATCTTCCGATGTGAAGGATTCGCGAGTGGGGGGAGTATCCCGGCTCGCTTTTGTTTCATGAGCCGGGATGAATACGAAGCGGGGGTGTACTTAGCCGGAATCCATTTCAACCCCGCATGCAACCTCTCAACCTACTCCCGGATCCCCGCCCAAACCACGCGGGGATGACAGTCAAATTTCACGGCACGTGCGTGATCAATCCTTCCAGCTGTCGGATGTGATCCCGTTCATGCCACAGGACCCGGCGCAGCGCCTTGCGCGGGGACCATTTCTCCCCGAAGTCCTCGATCCGGATATCCGCCTCCGCCCATTCCGGCAGCTTTTCCTGAAACCGCGCGCGGACGGCCTGCAACCGCCCGATCAGATCACCCGGCATGTCGGCCAAATCCACCATCGCGCCCATCCGTTTCAGGATCGTGTTTTCCGTTTCCCAGATGTGCCCCATCAATCCGTCCAGCGTCTTCCAGTTGGGCGCGTTTTCCAGCCGCGAAAGCGAATCCGGAAGCAGCGCGCCGGAAAGCCGGAGAAAATCCTGACGGCTCCATTCCAAAAGCCGCCCGGCGATGTCGAGATCCCACGGGCGCAGCGGCCGGGCGTCGTCCTCGAAAAATGCATGGACCGGAAGCGCCGGATCCTTCGGCCAGGGGAAGGTTTCCATCCGCTCCACGATCAGGACCTGCACCGAATCCTCGAACGGGGCCGGATTGCCGTCCTTCTTCCCGAGCCATTCAAAGTACTGGCGGACTCTATTCCCCGCCTGCGCGACCGCTTCCTCTTCGGTCCGGCCGGAGCTGTAACAGCCGAGCAGATCAAAAACCGAGATCACCCAGCAATTCGGCTCGAGGTTTTCAATTCCGGAGCGGAGCTGGGTGGCGGAGGAGGACGGGTTGGACGGATTGGGGTTTTGCATTAGCTCGCTTCCTGCCTTGGTTCAGGGAATTCATCGGATTTTACCGCCAAGCCTGCCCCGGTCGGGGTAGGCCGGGGACGCAAAGATCGCTAAGATTTTAACTACGAATTTCCTTGGCGCTCTTTGCGGCTTCGCGGGGAGATTTTTTTATCCTCGCAGGGATTCCTCCTTCATTCGCCCGTAGCGCTCCGTCAATTCGCGTAATCGGGCCGCCAGATCCGGGCGAAGGTCTTCCGCGCTGAAGCGCCAGCCCCAATTCCCCGCCGGACGGCCCGGATAGTTCATGCGCCCCTCGCCGCCCAGCCCCAGAACGTCCTGCAGCGGGCAAATCGCCGTCTCCGCGACGGACGACCAGGCCAGGCGGATGAAATCCCAGGCCGCCTCTCCTCCATCCCGGTACCGATCCACACGCTCGCGTTCTTCTTCCGAAATGGATAGGTACCATCCGAGCGTTGTGTCGTTATCGTGCGTCCCGGTGTAGACCACCGTCCGCGGCTCGAAATTATAAGGAAGGAACGGATTGTCTTTCTTTCCGTCGAAGGCGAACTGCAGAATGCGCATCCCCGGCAAACCGAGCCGTTCGCGCAGGCCCGCCACATCCTCGGTGATCACGCCCAGGTCTTCGGCAATGAACGGCAGTCCGCCGATCGCCTCCCGCAGGCACTGAAACAAATCCTCCCCCGGACCGGGCATCCACCGCCCGATCTCGGCGGTGGGATTTCCGGCCGGGACCGCCCAATACTGGAGATACCCCCGGAAATGGTCCAGGCGGACAAGATCGTTTGCGCGCAGCGCCGCGCGCATCCGGCGGATCCACCAGGCATACCGCTCCAGCCGCAGGGCATCCCAATCGAAGATTGGGTTCCCCCACAACTGGCCGGTCGGGGAAAAATAATCCGGCGGCACGCCGGCCCCCACGGTCGGGCGGCCTTTGGCATCCAGCTGGAAAAACTGTTTCGCGGACCACACCTCGCAACTGTCTTGCGCGCAGAAGATCGGCAGGTCGCCGAGGATCATGATCCCCTTGCCGTTGGCATACATCCTCAGGCTGTCCCATTGCCGGCGGAAAAGGAACTGCTCGAAGGCGATCTCATCGATATCCCCGGCAAGCGAATGCCTGGCCCGCGCCACCGCCTCCGGCCGGAGGAGCGCCAGCTCCTCCTCCCATTCCCACCACGGGCGGTTTTGGTGCGCCCGTTTCAGCGCCAGGAAAAGCGAAAAATCATCCAGCCAGGCGCGCTCCGCGTCGCGGAACCCCCGGTATTCCTCCTCCAGCCGCGGCAGCCCGCCGCCGCTCAACCGGCCGAATGCCTTTTGAAAGCAATCCGCCTTGAACGCCGTAGCGTCGCTGAAATCCGTCGCCCGTCCCGGGAACGACGAATGCGCTTCAAGCTCCGCCGGGATAAGCAAGCCGTCCGCCGCCATGGCTTCGGGGCTGACCAGGGAGGCGTTTCCGGCGAAATCGGAATAGCACTGATATGGGGAATCCCCGTATCCGGTCGGGTTCAGCGGCAAAATCTGCCAGACCGTCTGGCCGGAATCCGCCAGAAAATCAACCCAGGCGCGCGCCTGCGGCCCGAGGTCCCCGATCCCGAAGGGGCCGGGGAGCGATGTCGGGTGAAGCAGGATGCCCGCGCGGCGAGGATTCTTCATATCGGAGTTCCTCATCCCCCACCCCAGCCC
>JBAVFZ010000336.1:0-1662 GCA_049684495.1 Anaerolineales bacterium
GGCTCTGGGAGAGCCACCGGCCGCAGCCGACCTCGGATTCTTCCTTGAAACCGAGGATGGCTCTCAAAGCCCCTACCCGCGCGCGACCGGGGTCTATTACCTCTACATCCCGGAGAGCGACAGGAGGCTTCCATGAAACGCTACCGCATACCGATCGCCGCAGGACTGTTCCTGCTGCCCTTGCTGGTCCGGACCATTTGGTTCTACCAGGGCTTCTTCTGGCGCGCGGAAACCGTTGCCACGCCGGATTACGAATCGTACGCGATTCCGCAGCCGCCGCTTTCCACACTCGCTCCGGTCGCCGAATCCGAACCTTCGCGGGCGATCATTCTCCTGGATCAGGCGCATGCCAATATGTTCTCCCCCTCCGAACTGGAGACTCTGACCGCTATCCTGCATGCCCGGGGCGCAAGGGTGGAAAGCGTCGCGCCGGGTACGTACGACAACCGGATGCTGGTGGACCAGCTGAAATACGCCTCGGCCTACATCTCCGTCTGTCCGATCACGGCGTACTCGACGATGGAGATCCAATGGCTGCAAAGTTTCATCGGCCGGGGCGGCCGGCTGTTGATCCTCACCGATCCGACCCGCTCGGCCATATCTTATGACTATTACGGGTACGGTTCGGCGACGGTGATGGCGGATGTGATCGCCGCCAACAGCCTGCTGGCGCCCTACGACATTTCATTCGTGGACGACTATCTCTACAACATGTCCGTTTACGAAGGGAACTACCGGAACGTTTTCTTCACGGATTTCTCGGCCAACCCGCTAACCAAGGATCTGACCAAGGTCGTGCTGTACGCGGCCCATTCCCTTAAGACCGGTTCGGGGACCGTATTGATCCAAAGCGCGCGAACTACGAAATCGTCCCGAACGGACGCCGACGGCGCGTACGGCGTCGCTGCGGTCGATGCCGGCACGAACGTCCTGGCCATCGGTGATCTGACCTTCCTGCTCCCGCCCTACAACCAGGTCGCCGATAATGCCATCTTCATCCGGCATATCGCCGACTTTCTGCTGGAATCACCGCGGATCCATGACCTTAAGGATTTCCCCTTCCTCTTCCAGCGCGAAGTTGCGATCGTGCCGATGAGCGACGTTCCGCTTTCGTCGAATCTGCTCGGTCCGATTCAGGCTTTGCAGCAGGATCTCGCCGGGGTGGGAATCGGGTCGGCCATGGCGCCGGGGGTGATGGCCGGGAAGGATCTCATCCTCCTCGCCACCTTCTCCAGTCCAGGCATCGGGGATTACCTCAGTCCGCTCGGAATCCGGCTGCCTTCCCTGACCTCCTATCCATCCGCTTTCAGTTATCCGCAGATAGAAATTCCGGGCTTCGGTTCCGTCCCGGCATCGGGCATCGGGTTAATCCTCTTCTCGCGAACCGAAACCCGTTCCACCCTCATCCTGCTGGCCGAGGACCCCACGTCCCTCGCGGAATTGCTCGGCGTCATCGGTCCGGAAGGGTTTTCCAATTGCGTTCTGCAAGGGGAGGCCGCCGTATGCGGTTTGGGCGGAGGGTACGGGGACTTCGGCAGTTCCTGGTGGCAGCCGTACGGCACGGAAAGCGAAGTACCCCCGCTCAGTTACACGCCTACGCCCATGCCGGCCGGATGAAACCGATTCCGGGTTAATCAAAAAAGTCGGGGCGACCCGCTGGGT
>JBAVFZ010000337.1:0-8424 GCA_049684495.1 Anaerolineales bacterium
GTCTGGGGCTTGGCTTGGCGGTCCTGATCAGCATTTCCGCCATCTACAACCGGGAGATGCGCGTCTCGCTGCAGATGGAAAAGCAACTGGCCGAAGCGCTTCAAAACGAGCATCAGGAATTCATCCGCCGGATCGCCGAAAATAAAAAGCTGCTCGACCAGCGGATCATCCAGCTCCGGACCCTGGCGGAAACCTCCATGGCGGCCGGCGCCGAACGGAAACCGCTGATCCTGATGCAATCGGTGATGGAAGTCCTGCAGCAGCGGATGAATCTATCCTCGGCGTCGATCTACCTGTTGGAAGACCCCGGGCCGTCGCTCGTCCTGCGCGCCGGATCCACACCGGAAGCTCAGCGTCTTATCGGCCGGGGATACCGCCTGCCGCAAGAATCGACCTACCTCGTCAAGCAGTCGGTCGACAATAAGCGGATCTTTTCCGAAGGCGACCGCCCGCTGGAGAAGGACAATCCGCTATCGACGGGCCGCTCGGAATTGGTTATCCCGCTCCTGATCGGCGACCGGTCACTGGGCGCGCTGGACGTTCAATCCGAGACGGTCAACGCCTTCGACGACTCGGATATCCTGACCCTGCGCGGTATTTCCCAAACCCTGGCTCACGGCCTGGAAATGGCCCGCCTTAATGCTTCATCCCAGGCGGATCGCGAGGAAGTCCGCGCGTTGAACCGGCGCTACATGTCGGAAGCCTGGAAGGACATGGACCAATCGTCGTCGGATCTCTCGCTCTCGGTGGAGAGCAGCGCCACCGATGGCGAGGATATCATCACCCCGCTCGGACCATCTTCGGATACGGCGGTCGTTCCGAGCAGCATCACGCGCAGCGCGGACGGCACTCAAATCACCGCGCCGCTTATCCTGCGCGAACAGGTTATCGGCGCGCTCACCCTGGTGACGGGAGACAAGGAAATAACCCAGGACGATCTGACCTTCATCGACGCCGTCACCACCCAGGCGGCTTTGGCGCTCGAAAACGCACGCCTGTACTCCGAGCTGAGCCAGCGCGCCTCGTATCTGCAGACCGCGAACGAAATCGCCCGCGACGCCAGCACGACCCTCGACCTCGACCTGTTGCTGCGCCGGGTGGTCGAACTGATCCGGGAGCGGTTCGGCTTCTCGCACGCCGCGGTGTACCTGATGGACGAACAGGATCAGGCCGCCGCAGCCTACGCCGCCTCCGGCCAAGCCGGCCCGGATCTGGTCGCCCGGCGCGCGTTTTATACCGCGGATTCGCATTCGGTCGTCGGACACGTCCTTTCCACCGGAGTGCTGTACGCCGCCAACAACCTGGAAAAAGACTCCAACTACCAGGCGGATCCGCTCCTCTCCGATACGAAGTCGGAACTGGGTATTCCGCTGATCGTCGCCGGGCGGATTATCGGCGTGCTGGACATCCATTCCGCCAAACCCAATTCCTTCGGCGCGGATGAGATCGCGATCCTACAAACCCTCTCCGGGCAGTTGGCGGTCGCCGTGCAGAACGCCCGCTTGTTCAGCCAGGTCTCCCAGCGCGCGGAACGCGAACGGAAGGTGGTTGAAATTACCGGCCGCATCCGGTCCACCAACGACATCACCTCCATTTTGCAGACGGCCGTCAGCGAACTCCGCCGTGCCCTCGGCATCTCCAGCGGCACCGTCATGGTGGGGCCGATCCGGCCCGCGAAGATCGAGGAACCCAAGGAAACCGCCGGCCCGAGCGCATCCTGACGGCAACGGAATGCCGTCGTTTGGAGCGGGTGCGGATCAAGGCAGCAGACGTTTGATTGACGGGAAGACAGGATCCGGACTATGACAACCATCGTCGCCATCGCCAATGAAAAAGGCGGAGTCGCCAAAACCACCTCAACCCTTTCCATTGGCGCAGCGCTCGTCGAAAGCGGCCACGAAATTCTGCTGGTAGACATGGATCCCCAGGCCAACCTGACTCTCGCGTTGGGGATCCAGCCGTCGCAGATCCGCCGTTCGGTGGCCGATCTGCTGCTCGGCAACACGTCGATCCTGAGCGTCTCGCGCGAAACCTCGGTCCCCGGCCTGGACCTGATCCCCGCCTCCGGAGAGATGCTGCTGGTCGAACGGTTTCTGTACGTCCGCCAAAACTACGAGCATCTGCTGCGCAAGGCGCTATCCAAAGCCAGCATGTACAGCATGGTGCTCCTGGATTGCCCGCCGTCGCTGGGGGCTTTGACCATCAACGCCCTGACGGCGTCGAACCTGTTGATCATTCCCACCCAGTGCGAATTTTTTTCCGCCCATTCGCTGCGCGAGATGCTGGACCTGATACGCAACATCCGCCAGCGGTCCAATCCGTCGCTGCGTTACCGGGTAATGATCACCATGCTCGGCAAGACCCGCGTCCATCGGACGCTGCAGGAACAGATCCGTTCCGCGTTCGGCAGTGCGGTCTTTGCGACCGCCATCGAGAACGACACCAAATTGCGCGAATGCCCGGTGGTCGGAAAACCGATCACCGAGTATGCCCCCGAAAGCCGGGCAGCGCAGCAATACCGCGCCCTGGCTCAGGAGTTGGATGAATATGTCCATCAAGCGATCGCTCAACCAGCTTGAGACTCTTTTTTCCGGAGTCTCGGAACCCGAAATCCCGGCGGTGCCGGAAAGGAAAGCGCGCCGGGCGAGCGAACCATCCGCCGCGCCCAGCGGCTGGGTGTGGGAGTTCGACGCCGAAGGCAACAGCCTGTGGTGTTCGGATGAGATATTCCCGCTCCTGGGATTGCGGGCTTCGCAGGCCAAAGGCCGCACGGTGGAAGACTGCGGACTGCTTCCGGAATCCGCCCAGAAATTGCGGGCGGCCATCGACTCGGGCGAGCCGATCGACAACCTGTTCCTGACCGCCAATCACAGCAACGGTTCGATGATTCTGCTTCTGATGAACGCGCTGCCGAGGATGGATGATGACGGCCAGCTTTCGAAATACCGGGCCGTCGTCCAGGTCCTGCAATCCGCCGCGCCCGTGCATACGGGAGCGCGCAGCCGCAAATCGGCGGAACCGGCGGCGCCCGTTCCACCCGCAAAACGGATCACCCGGCAGGCTGCCATTCCCCCCGCAGTTGTTCCGGCGGAACCGGCTCCGCGAGCGACCGCGCCGGTTGCGAAGAAACGGGCGACCGCTGTCGGGAAGGCTCCATCCGCAACCGCCGCGAGATTGGAAGCCATTCCCGGCGCGCAAAAGGTGACACTCCCCCGCAAGCCCGCAAAAACGGCAGTTCCACACGCGCCCGGTCTGGCGCAATCCAAATCCGGAATACCCGCGGAAACGTTCGCTCCCGCACTACCGAAGAAACGGATTGACAAACCGGCGGCCGTTCTTCCTGTAACCGCTCCGGTTCCCGCTCCCCAACACCGGACCGCCAAACCGGTTGTGGTAGTCCCCGAAATCGGTGAGATTCCCGCAGCCGCCGTCTCGAAGAAACGAACCGCCAAACCGGCGGCCGTTCTTCCCGAACCCACTCCGGTTTCCAATCAAAGAACCCGGATCGCAAAGCCGGTTGTGGTATTTCCCGAGATCGGAGAAATTCCCGCAGCCGTCGCTCCGAAGAAACGAACCACCAAACCGCCCGTGGGAATGCCCACCCCGGATGTAATTCCCGTTCCCGGAAAACGTATTACCAAACCCGTCGCACCGGCACCCCTGGCGACCGAACCGCCGCCGGCAGCGCCGAAAAAACGGCTTCCAAAAACGATCGGCTCCGCGATGGTGCCAGCGGCTGAAAAAACATCCGAACCCGCCGCGGCGAAAAAACACATCACCAAACCGTTCGCCACAACCGCCGGCGCTCCCGTATTGGAGACTCCGGCGGTGATTCCGCTCAAGAAGCGCCTCACCAAACCGCTGGTTTCGACCGCGGCAACCCGCTTCGTGGAGACACCCTCGGAAATCACGCCGAAGAAGCGGATCACGCAGCCGATCCCGGCGGAAAAAAGCGCGCCGGTCGAAATCCCGGCCAAGAAAAAATCCACCAAACTCCTTCCCGAAAAGCGCCCGTTGCCGAGCATTTCGAACCTGCTGGAATCCGGCGCGGTCGCGCCCGATAAGCACATACGCAGGCCTTCGTTGGAAGAACTTTTGCCGACGATCGCGCCTTCGTTGAAAAGAGTATCCGAGCCGAACCCGGTTGTTCCGCCGGCGATGCCCGAAGTTGAACTGCCCGCGGCCGAGAACGAACCGTTGTCCACGCCGCCAACCGTCGATCCGTGGGAGGCTTTCGCGGCGCCGCCCACCGCTCCGGAGACCGTCAAACCGGTCGGATCGATCCCGGAGAAGCCGCCGGTCAGCCCGTTTATCCTGGAAGAGAAAATCCCGCCCGCCAAACCGGAAGCGGAACCTGCTATTCCTTCGTTCCTCCCGCCGGTTGTTGCTCCGGAAAAACCCGCACTGCTTCCGGAAATTAAATCCGAACCGGCGGTTTTCGAGAAACCGGTCGAACCGGTTGCGCCCGCAGTCCCGGAATCCCCTTCCGAGGCATTATGGACCGCACCGATGATGGCCGCTGCGATTCCTCCCGCGGCAACGGCCGAAGTTCCGGCAGCCGCTTCGATTATCGAACCGCCGCCGGCCGCACCGGCATTTCAACCGCCCGCCACGATCCCAATTCCAATTCCCGCGCAGCCCGCGGCAGCCAACGCCCTTCCGCCGCCTGCTCCGGAGATCAAACCCGAAGCCGAAGCGTTCGCGCCGGCGATGCCGATTCCTCCGGCGCCGCCCGCGCCGCAACCGTTGAAGAAATCCGGGCCCTTGCCTCCCTTCAAGGGAACCGGCCCGTTATCCCTGCGCAGCCTGGCGGCAAAATCCCAGACTTCGGATCCGTTCTCCGTCCAACCGGTCCTCTATCACGACGACATGGGCGGGTTGCAGCGCCTGGAGTCGTACAACACGCCGGAGACGCAAAAGGCGTTGACCAGCGGCGAGCTCGTCATCTCCCAGCCGGGCAGCGACGGGCACGGGGAACTCAATTCGGTTATGGCCATCCCGATCCGGCTGCAGGATCAAGTCTTGGGAGTGCTCGAGTTCCGCGACGACGACGGCAAGCGGTTCTGGACCGACGAGGACCGGATGCTGGCGGAGGAAATCACCGACCAGCTGGCGCTCGCCCTGGAGAACGCGCGGTTGTTCCATCAGGCCGCCGCCCGCACCCAGGAGCTCGCGCTGGTCAACCGCGTCGTATCTTCCGTCGCCGGCTCCCTGGATCTGCTCACCAGCCTGGATACGATTGCCTCGGAGCTTGCCCGCGCCCTTTCGCTCGGGCATGCCAGCATCTCCCTGCTCTCCGAGGATAAATCCACCCTGACCCTGGTAAGCGACCAGCCCGGACGCATGGACCGCTCCAGTCCGACGATTTTTGTCTCGTTGAAGGATGCGCCTATCCTGCAGAAAGCGATCGTGGAGCGCGGTCCGACGATCTTCACCGGCGTCAGTGAGAACCCGCTGCGTCCGCTCCTTCCGGGCGAAAAGCACGAACACCGAACCCGGACCCTCGTGCTCCTGCCCCTGGTCGCCGAAGGCAATACGATCGGCCTGGTCGGCATGCACCTTCTGGAAGAGGGACGCAGCTTCGCCGCGGATGAATTGCGCCTCTCGGAAACGATCGTCACCCAGGCGTCGACGGCCATTCAAAATGCCCGCCTGCACAACCAGACGGAACAGGCTCTGCACGAAGCGGTCAACCTGTTCCAAACCTCGCAGCGCCTGCAGAAGGCCAGCGGCGAGGAACAACTGATGCAGGAAGCGCTCGACTCCTGCCGGACCGCCGTGACGTTGAACAGCATCTCGATCCAGATCTTCGGCGAAGAAACCGGGCAGACTTATGTGGAGCAGGTCGCCCACATGGCCGACGCGGATCAGCCTTCGGTGGAAGACGGGACGCGGTTCCCCGGCGTGTTGTACCCGTTCTTCGACCTGCTGCAGAGCGGGCAGACGGTGGTGAGCAATCATGCCGAAGACGACGACCGGCTATCGGGTATGGTGCGTCCGATTCTGGCCGATCTCGCGATCTCATCGATGGTCGCCGTTCCATTGCGCGTCCGCGGCGAGAACATCGGTATTCTGCAAGCCGTGCGCCGCGCGGCCAACCCGTTCTCGACGAGCGAGGTGAGGTTCCTCGAGACGGTCGGGACGCAGCTCTCGTTGGCGCTCGACAACTACCGCCTGCTCAACCAGGCCCAGCGCCGCGCCCAGCAGCTGGAGATCGCGGCCGAAGTCAGCCGGCTTGCCACCTCGACCTTGGAAACCGGCACCCTGCTTTCCCGCGCGGTGAACCTCCTGCGCGAGCGGTTCGGGTTCTACCACACCGCCATTTACCTGCTCGACGAGCAGGGCAAGTACGCCGTCGTGCGCGAAGCCACCGGCCAGCCCGGCGTGCAGATGAAGGAAGCCAAACACAGCATCGCCGTCGGATCGAAAACAATCGTCGGCCAGGTGACGGAAAGCGGAAAACCGTACGCCGCGCTGGATTCCTCCAAGGACCCGTATTTCCGCGCGTACCCCTTGCTGCCGGAAACCAAGACCCAACTCGCGCTCCCGCTGAAGATCGGCGACCGGATGCTGGGCGCGATGGACATCCATGTCTCGCGGGCCAACGCCTTCCTTCCGGCGGACATCGCCGTGCTGCAATCCCTGGCGGACCAGGTGGCTGTCGCGCTCGACAACGCGCGATCCTACGAAGTGGAGCGCGAAGCCCTCAAAGAAATGCGCGAAGCGGACCGCCTGAAAACCCAGTTCCTGGCCAATATGAGCCACGAGCTGCGGACCCCGCTGAATTCGATCATCGGTTTCTCGCGCGTCATCCTGAAGGGGATCGACGGTCCGATCACCGATCTGCAGAACCAGGATCTCACCGCCATTCACAACGCCGGCCAGCACCTTTTGGGCTTGATCAACGACATCCTGGATATATCCCGAATCGACGCCGGCAAGATGGAATTGGCGTTCGAAGAAGTGGATATGCGCAATCTGATCCAAAGTGTGGCGGCATCTGCGCTTGGCCTGATCAAAGACAAACCTATCCGCCTGTCACAGTTCATCCCCGACGACCTGCCGCTGGCCCGGGCCGATCCCATCCGCACCCGCCAGGTGTTGTTGAACCTGTTATCGAACGCTTCAAAATTTACGGAATCCGGCAGCATTGTCGTCGAAGCGAAACTGCAAACCAGCCCTGATGATTATCCGGAGATCGTCGTCAGCGTGTCGGATACCGGCTCGGGCATCCCCTCCGAGCACTTCCCAAAGCTGTTCACCGAGTTTTCGCAAGTCGACGCCTCCCCCACCCGCCGGACCGGCGGCACGGGGCTGGGCCTCTCGATCTGCAAGCGCCTTATCGAAATGCACGGCGGACGGATCTGGGTGGACAGTATCCTGGGCAAAGGTTCGACCTTCTACTTCACCCTGCCCGCGCTGCAACCGAAAGCCGCCCCCAGCGCGGAATCGGCGCCCGGCGCCGGCCGCAAGAACGTCATGGTGGTGGAAAACGAAGCCGGAGTCGTCCAGCTTTACCGGCGCTACCTGGAACCCCGCGGTTACACGATCGTCGAGCTCTCGGACGGCGCGCGCGCGGTTCCGATGGCGCGTGAATTACGGCCGTATGCCATCCTGCTGGACGTCAATATGCCTTCACCCGACGGATGGCAGGTGCTGGCGCAGTTGAAATCGGATCCCGTCACGCGACCGCTGCCGGTCATCCTGTGCACCATCACCGAAGACCGGGGTCGCGGCCTCAGCCTGGGTGCCGCCGATTACCTGGTGAAGCCCATTCTGGAGTCGGATCTGGTCGGCTCGTTGGAGAAGCTCGAGAAGCCCGACCGCAAGGTGTACAACGTCCTGGTGATCGAGGATAATCCCGACGAAGCCCAGATCGTTCAGCGGATCCTGGAGAAGGTAAGCGGCTTCTCGATCCGGATGGTGGCGGAAGGGAACACCGGCCTGGAACGCGCGGAGAACGACCAGCCCCATTTGATCCTTCTCGATCTGCAACTGCCCGGATCGACCGGGTTCGATGTACTGACGGCCCTGCGCGCGAATCCCAAGACCAAGAATATCCCGGTCATCGTGCTTTCCGCGGCGGATATGAGCCCCGAGCAGATGGAAGCCATCTCCAGCAAGGTCCAAGCGGTGCTGCGCAAGGAGCAATTCTCCGAGCACGACCTGCTGGAAAGCATCGCCCGCGCGTTGAAGCTCTACGAGCACAAGGGCGTGCCCGGCACCTCGCCGCTTTCCCTGGAAGGCAAGAAATCCACATCGCCGCTCCCCGGCGAGCGAAAAGGTTCAACCTCTCCATTGAGCGCGGACCGGAAGAGCTCCACCTCTCCGCTGCCCGCGGAAAATACGAGCTCTGTCGCGCCGTTTACGATCGATACGAATCCCTAGCTTCCCGCCCCGGAGCCGGTGTTGTAGGGGTTCAGC
>JBAVFZ010000338.1:0-10208 GCA_049684495.1 Anaerolineales bacterium
ATATCGTACTTGGTCAGTTCATCGAGCATCAGGCGGGAACCGGCAAGGTTGTATTCCACCTGGGCGCTCTCCAGGTAGCGGCAAGCTTCCCGAATCCAACTGCCTTCCTCGAGGATCGATTGATGCATGGGTTCGGTTTGAAATCCGAGCGAGGAGGGAACGTCGGAAAACACCTTCGGGATGCGCAGCAGACCGAGGTAGGCGTGGTTAAGGGAGGAGAAAGCGCTGTGATACCGTTCCAGGCCGGCCGAAACGAGCACGAGAGTCCGGCAATTCTTCTTGCTGTCCCAGATTTTATGGTGCGCGAAGAACACCCCCAGTCGCCGGAATACCTCCGCATAGGCTTCCCGAAACGCGCCCGAGCGCTGGATCGGGGCGCCCACCCAGCGATCGCCTTCGGCCAGCATATGGAAATCCACCGCCGTCATGCCGTGCATCACGGCGCATAAAATGCAGAATTCCTGCTCGGCGGGGGTCAGGACATGCCCCGTAAACCAGGATTGCCCGGAGCCGAACCGCGAGGCATACGGCAGGCGGCTGGTGCCGGTCAGATAACGGATGTGCGTGGCCAAGGCATGATAATCCGCCGGGTGCGGATCGATCTCCATCCCGAATAACGGCGTCTCGATGGTTTTCTGCAAGTCGAGGGTATCGATCGGGGTATGGAAGACCGCAGGACCGTCGATCGCCAGCGGCACCGTCACCCCCCGCTCCCGGAACATCTGTGCAAGGCGGGAATGGAACCGGCGGATCAGGTATTCCTTGTATTCCACCCAGTCCATATACCAGGGAAGATCCCGCTGCACGACTGCCTCACAGGATTTGGGCGGGACGATCTCGGAAGCGGCGTTGTATCTTCCGCCGTAGACGCCGTTCAACGTTTCGATGGAACCGTACTTCTCATTTAGGAACTGCCGGTACAGGGCGATGGACTCGGGCGAATAATCCAGATCGTAGGCCTGGATGCGCCCCAGGAAGGCGGTTTCCCGGTTTACCTGGCAAAGGACGATCGGCCCTTCGGGATATTGACGCGGGTTGAGAATCGGCATCAACTGATCGAGGAACTTTGTGATTTCCTGGAACAGCTTTTCACTGGCGTAGGATGGTATGGCGACCGGCGGAAAAAACCGCGAGGAAACCGCCGGAGCGCCGGTCGAGGTCAGCGCCCAGACGGCGGGGTTGCGGATGACCCGCAAGGGGAACCCGCCGTACGGCATATCTTCATCTATGACCGGGCCCGGCCGGACGACCGTCAGTATTCCGAGTTCCTGGCAGAGGTCCAAGAATTTCGGGAGGCCCTTCTGGGGATTCCGCTCACCAAAATCGAATATGCCGGGGCCGGATTCATGAAGCCCCCAGGGGATGGGAATGGAGATGAGTTCGAAACCGAGTTCCTTGATATGTTCCAGGATCGTCCGCCATGCTTCCGGCGCATGGCGCCAGTAATGGACGGACCCGGAATAGAGGGGGATTTGACGTCCTTCCAGATACAATCCGTTGGATTCGATCCGGATAGCCATATAGTCCTTCTCCACTTTTAGAATACCCGATTCCCGGACGCCGTGCAATCGCAAACCCGGGGATAAACCGCCTTAATTACCCCCGGAAAAGAATTTTTATTTGTTCTTTATCGGAAAGCGCCGAAGAGAAATGCGCCAGTCGGAGGGTCCGGAGTAAAAAACTGTATACGGCGCGGAAGGGGAGGTCAGGAACGAAGCATCTCCCGGAACAGGTCGAGGTATGCGGCGGCATACCGGTGTTCGGAGAAGGTTTCCCGCGCCGCAGCCGCGAGGCGCATCCGGTACGCGGCGGAATCGGTTTCCTCGCGCTGGGCAGCGTGCATGCTGGCGGCCAGTTCCGCCGCAGTCTGACTCCGGCCGTCGAATGGTTTCCCGGCCGGAAGCCCCAGGACCTCCTCCAACTCGCTGATCTGCGGGGTCCAGCCGACGACCGGAACGCCGCTGCAAAGCGCTTCCAGGACGGCGATGCTGAAGCCTTCCAGGCGGCTCGGGATGACGGCCAACCTGGCCTCGCTCAGCGTTTTCGCCAGGCCTTCCTGCGGAAGCTGGCCGAGCATCCGGACCGGAACTCCGTCGCGCGCCGCCTGCCGCACAAGCGCTTCATCCTCGCCCCGGCCGCATATGATCAGCGGCTCGGTCCATAAAGTCCGATCCGCGCGGTAGGCGTCCAGCAGCAGGTCGATCCCCTTCCGGCGGCGGACGGCGCCCACGAAGATAATCCCATGCCGGGATTGGTCCGGATCCAACGGCGCGCGGCAGAAGACGGGTGAAACCGGATAATGGATGACGCGGGTGCGCTCCCTGGGAAATTGGGTTTTGGCGGCGATGTGTTCCCGGGCAGCCAGGGACGGAAAGACGAGCTGGTCATACGCGTCCAGGTTTTCGCCCGGTTCGCCGTGATGATGGGTGAGGACGAGATTGCCGCGCAACCGGAGCGCCCGGGCCAGCCGCGGGAACGGCCTGCGGGCCAGATGGTTATGGATGATGTCCGGACGGAACAACAGCACCTCGCGGCGCAATGCCGTCAGCGCGAAGGCATCATAGAAAATATTTTTAATCCCGGCCGGGAGCGGCCGCAGCCGCAGAACTGCCCATGGCAACCAGGGTAATTCCTTCCATCCCGGGATGTGCATCGCGGCGGCAACTTCCACAGCGCGGCCGGGCGCTACTTCCCATAACTCGCGCGCGCCAACGCCTTCCGGGATGGGCAGCACCTGGACGTCGTGCCCGCGCTCCGCCAGCAACCGGGTGAGCTGGAGCGCGGCGCGCGCCATCCCGCCCGCCGCCGGCGCGAGCGCTTCCGATTTCATCAGCGGATGGATCTGAAGTATGCGCATCAGTCCTTCCCGCCTCCGAGCAGATCGGCGTAATGGCCGGCCGTTTCCCTGCCGTAGCGATCCATCGAAAACGCGGAACGCGCCAATCCGGAAAGCTCCATCCGCGACCGGTCCTCCAGCACCGGATCCTCCAGCGCGCGAAGCACGAGCGCCTCAAGCGTTTCCGCGGATTGATGCCGGGCATCGAACGCAAAGCCGACCGGTCTCTGCCACCATGCTTCGAGCTCCAGCACCTGGGGCGCCCAGCCGACCACCGGCGTCCCGCAGGTCAGCGCTTCCATCAGCGCGACCGAGAACCCTTCCATCCGGCTGGGGTTGACCAGGAGGATGCATTGGGAGACGAGTGTTTTTATTTCTTGAGCGGTTAACCGGCCGTGGAACACAACCGGCAGATTTTCTTTCGCCGCCAGCGCCTTGTACTTTTCCTCATCCGGACCGCTGCCGCACAGATGCAGCGGGTGCTTTCGCAGCCGTTCGTTCCGGCGGTACACCTCGAGCAATAAATCCACACCCTTGGCGTCCTTTAAATTCCCCACGTTGACAAGGCCGTCGCGTTCCCGCGCGGGCGGGATATCGCCGGTAAGAAAATCATCCGAGACCGGATAGTACAGTATCCGCGTTTTTTCTCTTGGAAACCCCGTTTGGCCGCAAACCTCGTCCTGCATCGCGCGGCTCAGGAAGATGATCCGGTCATACCCTTTCAGATTGGTGCCGATCCGGCCGGAATGATGGGTCAGGATGGCGGGCGGTTTCTTTCCCGCCAGGGGCAGCAGGACGGGAATATCGGATTCGGTCTGATGGCAATGCAGAATATCCGGCTTGAACCTTTCGATGGCGAGCCGAAGGCCTTCGAGGAAACATAAATCCTGAAAGAGCGTATGGCGGTCCGGTCCGGAAAATTTCGCCGACAATAGGCGCGCGGCGTCCGGGATCACATGCGAGAGCGCGGGAAGCGCGAGGGTCGGGAGGACCTCGGCGGGAACGGTCGGGGATGCGGCGAATTCGAGCGTCTCCCCCCAGATCCGTTCGGGCCAAGGATACAGCGAAACGGTATGACCCGCCTCGAGCAGGTAGCGGGTCAGCATCAGCGCGACTCGGGATTTTCCGCCCGCACGCGGATTAATCCGCTCCGAGCGGAGGTAGGTTTGGATCTGCAGGATGCGAAGGCGTTTCATAATCCATCGGCCTCCCCTCACCCCGTCCATCGGCCAGCATGAGCAGGGAGCCTGTCCGGTGGTCTCCCGGGAAGGTGGCCGGAGGCCGGATGAGGGGAGAGCTATCATTCCTTTATTGTGAATTGAATATCTTTAACCTTCTTCCAACACTTCCTCATACGCCAATAGATTTTCGGTCGCATACCGTTCGATGGAGAAGAATTTCCTCGCGCGCGCGGCGAGCGTTTTCCGGTACGCGGTGGATCGGAATTCCTTCCGGTTGATCCATTGGAGAACCGATCCGGCAAGGACGTCGGACGCGGATTGCGCGGGGTCGAATCCCAGCCCGCATTCCATCCGCAGCAGTTTCGCGGTCTCCTCGACCTGCGGCTTCCAGCCGACCACCGCCGTCCCGCAGCACATCGCTTCCGCAAGTGCCAGGCTGAATCCCTCCGCCGGGCTCGGGTTCACCAGCAATTCGGAGGCGAGCAATTCCTTGCGGACCGTTTCCGGTGAGACCCGCCCCAGGAACGTCGCCGGGACCTTGTGCTTCCGGGCAAAAGCTTCGAAGTGTTCCTGCTCCGGACCGATCCCGCAGACCCGCAGCGGGATTTTGCGCAAGGCGGCGGATTTGGCATAGGCCGCCAGAAGATGCTGCAGCCCTTTATCGAGCCGCAATCCCCCGACGAAGAGAATGCCGCTCCGCCTTCCCGCGACGGGGACCGCCGGATCGGAGAAAACCCGTTCCACCGCCGGGCGGATCAGCCGCGAACGCTCGATCAGGGACGCGTCCCTGCCGCACACCAGGGTTCGCAGCGCCTCCGACGCGAAAATGATCCTGCGGTACGACTCCAGGTGCTGGCCGGCGGTGTGGGTGTGATGCGTAAGGAAAAGCGGGACTTTCAATCCGAGCGCGTGATACAGCGGAGGAAAATCGGAAAAAGACAGGTGGTTGTGAATGACATCGGGTTGAAAATCCCGGATCGCTTCGTTTAACCCGGCGAGGAACATCGAATCCATCCGGACCGAGTGCGCCGACCGGTCTTCCGCCGGCAGCCGCGCCGCCTTTAAGGTATATCCGGCCAGATCCTTCAACGCGGCGATGCGCGCCGTCGGGATCAGCCGGATGGGTTTGCCGGGATTGTCGAGCCAGTATGGTTTTTCCAGGATCGGTTCCGGGAACGGGAAAATCGCCACCTCGTTTCCGCGGGCGGCGAACTCGCGCGAAAGCTGGAGCGACAGCCGCGATTTTCCGCCGGCGCGCGGGTTCATCCCCTCGCCCTTCAGGAAGGGATGAATCTGCATGATCCGAAATATGGTCTTGGTCATATTAAAAAACCGTTGTTGAGAATGTCCTTACAGATCGGCTTTGATTCTGCCCAACCCCCCGCTCCGTTTTCATCCTAGAGCAACTGAATGATTGTAACAAAAAGCACTTGGTCTTCATGGGGCTGGCACTTATCCCGAACATAAACAAAGACATGATTTTTTTATTCCGGGTGTTTAAGGTCAGTAACGCAAAGACGCCAAGGCGCAAAACTGAAAAATAACTTTGCGCCTCTGCGACTTTGCGTTTAGCATTTTTCTCCGTGGAAAAGATATTTTAAAATATCCAATTATGTTTTCAGGACGGAACACTATCCAACCGCCGGATCCCGTCCGGTCCCTCGTTCAGCAGTAGGTCGATGCTTGCCAATCCCGGAACGAATGGTGAAAACCTCTGGGGGTATTCCGGATGATGGAACTCATGGAACTCGACGCCGATCCCCGCGTCGGAAAACAACGATTGCTCGAGATAATCCCTGCCGCTCGGCCCGGAAAGGTAGACCGTGGCGCCGGTCTTTCGGCAAATATCCAGGAGCAACCCGCTTTTCTTCCCGGTGACGCCGAGCGTCGACGCCCTGCGGGTTGGCGTGGTGATGCCAAACGCACGCCATATCAGATCGATGAGCGCCAGATTCAGGTCGACCAGCTTCTGCCACGGGCGGAGCAGGAGCTCTTCCAGCACAGGCGCATAGGTTTTCCAGAACGGCGCGCGCGAATAATTCTGCAGGAGGGTCCGCCAGTACACTTCCGCCCAACGCACCCGGTTGTTAATTTCCACATCCAGGAAGGCCTGTCCGAACCGCCCCTTGAGCAGAACCGGGGCGGTGACCCAGGCCCAACCCTGCGGCGTGCGGATCCGGTTCCGGTTCTCGAAGTAATTCTTTTTAAATGCGACCGTGTCGAGAAATATGAATTCGTCGGCCTTGCGCGCCTTGTCGAGGTATCCGAGCCAGGGGAGATGCTCGGGCTGATGGATGGCAATGCGCGTCATACGTTACTTCAGGGCGAGATCCCACTGCCACCGAAGAGTTTCGTAGCACTCCGCGTGCGCCACTCCGATCTCATACCCGCGGTGGACCCCGCGGGCGATCACCGCATCGAGCCAGATATCGCCGTATTTCTTGTATTGCGAGTCGTGCGCCAGGAGCGATTCGCGCTTGGCCTGGAGCGCTTCCGGCGAAACGGCCACATAGACCTGCGGACGGAAGGGGGAATACGAGCGGCCGGAGGGGGTCATCGGTTCATAGAAGAGGATCGAGTTGAAATACCGGCAGGCCGAGATCGAGGCGAGCGAGGTGGCGCGGTGGTCCTGGTGGGTGTCGTGCGGCCAATGGGTGAGGACCACATCCGGCTTGATTTTCCGCAACGGCACCTCGATCGCTTCCACTACGTGGAAATCGTACGGGATCTGCTTGGTGGGGAAATCCAGAATCTCCAGCTCCACGTTGCCGAGCTTGCGGGCCGCCGCCCTTCCTTCCACCATCGCCTGGTCGTCGGTGCGGAAAACCCGGCCGTCGAGATCGACATAATCCGAGTGGGAAAGGACGAGCATGTAGGTTTCCCAGCCCTTGGCGGCGGCCTCGGCCAGCGTTCCGCCGCAGCCGATTTCGATGTCGTCCAGATGCGCCCCGATCGCAAGGATCTTCATCGGTCATCCTTTCCGGTACAGGTAGAGCGTGAAGTCGTGGGGCATATAGTCGTGGCGCAAGGTCACCCAGCGCGTGATGGCATGCGCCTCGGCGAGAGCCCGCTCCGGCTTGCAGTAGAACATGTCGTCCCGGAAGTGTCCCGGATCGTAATAGGTGCTGAGCAGGTTGATCCCCACGCCGCATCGGGTTTTTTCGAACAACCGGCGCAGGACGCGGAACACCCAGGCTTCCTGATCCTCCCGGAATTTTACGTTAAAAGTCCCGCTGATGAAAACGTAGTCCGGGGGCTCTTTGGGTTCGAAGGTTTCGACATCGGCGCAGAAAAATTCGTCGGCCGGGTGGCGGCGGCGCGCTTCCTCGATGAACGCCGGCTGGAGGTCCAGCCCGGTGTACCGCACCGGTATCCCCCGCTTCTCCAGATAGTCATGCAAATCGCCGAAACCGCAGCCCACGTCGAGCACCGAGGTGTTATGAAGATCGCCGATCCGGGCCAGGATGTCGAAACGGGTTTCCTGGGATTCGCGGCTGCCGATCCCGAGCGAACGCGTGTCGTATCCGTACTGCTGCCAGCGTTCCCCGTAGAAATCCAGGATCTTGCGTTCCTCGTCCATCATGTCCTCATCCAGCGCTACTTGCGCGGTTTGGAATGCGACGCGCCGGCCGTGGACCCCAGCGGACGCACATCCGTCTCCCAGGGGAGGATCGGCGCAACCACTCCCGACCACGCCTTGGGGTAATCCCCCTTGACCGAGAGGCCCGAGCCGCTGTCCTCCACCCGGAAGGAGAGCAGATTCGATTCGCGGATGAAATACCGGCGGGGCACCAGGACGCGCAGCAGGATATCGACGGCGAACATTCCCTCGTTCAGGAAATTCCCCGGGATCTTGCACACGCTGCGGTAGATCCCCTTGTGGCGGGTCTTGCCGGTGTACGCCGGATCGTGATTGGCTGCGGATTCGAGCACGCAGATGCCGTCATCGTTATGAAGCAAAATGATCGGCAGGAAAGGCTGTTTCGGATCGAACGCCCAATATTCCACTTCGATCTGGACCGGTTCCCGGATTTCGAATGTGGAGCGCGGCTTGCCGTTTTTATCGAGAAGCCGGATACGCTTCAAGCGGGCCGTGTCATCTCCGGGCGCCTGGTCCGGCGAATCCCATTCCTTGCAATCGGCCGCCGAGCGGTCCGCGTTCAGGTAATGGGAGATGACTTCGGAAGTATCCCCGTCGGCGGAGATGCGTCCTTCATCGAGGAGGATGACGCGCTGGCACAGCCGGTGGATGGCGGTCATGTTGTGCGAGACAAACAGCACCGTGCGCCCTTCCTTGCCGACGCTTTCCATCTTGCCCATGCATTTTTTCTGGAAGCGGTCGTCGCCCACCGCCAGGACTTCATCCACCAGCAATACTTCCGGGTTCAGATGCGCCGCGACGGCGAACGCCAGGCGCAGGAACATCCCGCTGGAATAGTGTTTGACCGGCGTATCGATGAACTTTTCGATCTCGGAGAAGGCGATGATCTCATCGAAGCGCTGCTCGATTTCAACATTGCGCATGCCCAGGATCGCGCCGTTGAGGTAGATGTTCTCGCGCCCGGTCAGTTCCGGATGGAAGCCGGTGCCCACCTCGAGCAGCGACCCGATCCGCCCGGATAGCCGCACCCGCCCGACGGTCGGATCGGTTATCCGCGAGAGCACTTTCAACAGCGTGCTCTTGCCCGCGCCGTTGCGCCCGATGATTCCGAGCACCTCGCCCTGGCGGACTTCGAAATTAATATCCTTAAGCGCCCAGATCATCTGCGCGGCGGGAACGGGTTCGCGCCGGATGACGCGCCGCGCCCAGCGATACGGGGCTTTGGCGGCGGATACCAGCGTATCCCGGATGGTCTTGTACCCCTCCTGCAGGGCGCCGATCCGGTATTGCTTTCCGAGATCCTCTACACGAATGACCAGGTCGCCCATGTCACACCACGTCCGCAAAATTACGTTCCATCCGGCGGAAGTAAAACGCGCCGGTTATCAGGAGGACGACCGAAACCGCCGCGGAAATCCCCAGCATCGGACCCGGAGCGGAACCGATCCCCAGCAGCGCCCACCGGAATCCCTCGATGACACCCACCATCGGGTTCAAGCCGTAGAGTGTCCGCAGAGTGTTGTTTTCAATCAGGCTGCTCGAATAAGCGACCGGGCTGGCGAATTGCCAAAGGGAGATCAGGAAGGTGACCGCGTACCGGATATCCCGATATTCCACGTTGAGCGCGGAAAGCCACAATCCCACGCCCAGTGCGGTGACGAACGCCAGCAGAGTGAAAAGGAGAATCCACAGCATCGCCGCGGTCGGCCAGATCTGAAAGTATAGCATCATGAGGATCAGAACCGCGAACGCCAGCAGAAAATCAACCACGTTTCCCAGGACGCTGGCGATCGGCACGACCAGGCGCGGGAAAAAAACTTTCTTAATTAATGCGGCGCTCCCCACCAGGCTGTTGGAGGATGTCGTCACGCTGTTGGCGAAAAAGGTCCACGGCACCACGGCCGCGAAACTGAAAATGGGGTAGGGCACGCCCTCGGAGGGAATCTTGGCCAACCCGCCGAAGAACAGGCTGAAGACGACCATGGTCATGAACGGCTGGATGATCGCCCACGAGGCGCCGAGCACGGTCTGCTTGTAACGGACCTTGATATCCCGCCAGGTGAGGAAGAACAGCAGCTCGCGGTAGGCCCAGACCTCGCGCAGCTTAAGGTTGACCCAGCCGCGTGCGGGGACGATTTCGGTGATGGGGCCGATGAATTCGTCTTGCAGGGATTCCTGGTTGTTCATGGGTTCCTTTATACCAAGGGGCAGACGATGGACGATGGACCATGGACGATGGCCGACCTACGTTCGAGACGCGTTCGCCTTTCCTTGGACCGTGTTGCGAAAGGATTGTTCATTGACGATGGACCATAGACCATGGACGATGGCCGGTTATATTCGAGACGCGCTCACCTTTCTTTGAATCGTATTACGAAAGGATTGCAGCTTTTTTATGAGGATTACCGTTTGATCCTCAATCTTGCCCTTTTCGTCGGAGACATACCGCCGATGCTGAGCGATTCTGAAACAAGCCGTGCTTTCCGTCAATGATCGAATTGCATATCCTAGAAAACGGACTTGTTCCGAGTTCGATTGTCCCGTCGACCCCTCCGCGATATTCAAGGAAACGGACGTCGCTGCCCGGATC
>JBAVFZ010000339.1:0-3029 GCA_049684495.1 Anaerolineales bacterium
TTTCTGATGCGATAGCCGCATTGAAATTGAAGGAGCCAACGATGAATACAATCGAAGCGCAAAATCTCAGCCGGCAATTCGGCGCCGTGCATGCGGTCGAGAATATCAGCTTCTCCATCCCGGAAGCGGAGATATTCGGGTTCCTGGGGCCCAACGGCGCCGGAAAAACGACGACGATCCGGATGCTGACCGGCCAATTGCGGCCGACGGCGGGGACGGCGCGGGTGGCCGGGTGCGACGTGGTGACCGAGCGTTCGGCGCTGAAAAAACAGGTCGGCGTCGTCTTTGAATACCAGAACCTCTATGAACGGATGTCGGCCGCCGACAATCTGGCGTTCATCGCCGATTTGTACGGGGCGCCCCGGCGGCGGGTCGGCGAGGTGCTCGCGCAGGTCGGGTTGGCGGACCGGGCGCGCGAGCCGATCAAGAGTTTTTCCAACGGGATGAAACAGCGGCTGCTGATCGCGCGGGCCCTGGTTCCAAACCCGAAAGTGCTCTTCCTCGACGAGCCGACCCGCGGGCTGGATCCCGGCATGGCGCGCGATATCCGCAATATCATCGCCGGCCTGGCCGCGGGCGGAACGACCATCTTCCTGACGACGCATTATATGGAAGAGGCCGACCGTTTGTGCGCGCGGGTGGCCATCCTCGACCGCGGCCGGATCGCCGCGCTGGATGCGCCAAACCGGTTGAAGGAACTACAGGGCGGGGGGCAGGTCACGCTGGAGGACGTCTTCCTCAAGCTGACGGGATACGCATTGCAGGGAGCAAACTGACCTAACCTCCCTCCCCCGACTTCCATTTGGAAAAAAGTTCGGGTCCTAATTCCCCTCCCTCCTTCCCTTAAGGGAAGGAGGGAGGGGCAAGGGGTGGGTGGTTAGGTCAGAAACGAGGTCCTAATGAACACATGGCTGAAAAAAACACTCGAATACATCCGCATCATCCGGGTTTTGGCGTGGAAGGATGTGCGGGATGCGCTGAAAAACCGGAACATCCTGGTGCTGCTCTTCACCGCCGGATTGATCATCGTTTTCTACAAAGCGCTGCCGACGCTTGCCACGGGGGGCGAACCGCCGAGCGTCCTGGTATACGACGCCGGTACATCAGCGCTGACCGCGCTTCTCGAAGACGGCTCCAATCTCGCCGCTCGGACGAATTTCGAATCCGAAGCGGCGATGCTGGCACGCCTGCGGAACGGGGATACCCCGGAATTGGGCCTGGTCATCCCGGCCGGTTTCGACGAGCAGCGGGAGGCCGGGCAGACACCCGTCTTGCAGGGGTATGTGATGTACTGGCTGGATCAGGACGAGGCGCTGGCGTTGAAGGACGGGGCGGCGGCGGAGATCGGCACCCTGCTGGGAGAGCCGGTTTCCGTCTCGATCGAGGGCAACACCGTATTCGAAGTTCCGGAGACGGACGGCGCGGGCGGCCAGGCCTCGATGGCGCTCATCTTTGCGCTGATCATGGTCGGGATCACCATCGTCCCGAACATCCTGCTCGATGAAAAGCAGGCGCGCACGCTGGACGTGCTGATGGTTTCGCCGGCGAGCGAAACCCAGATTGCGGCCGGCAAGGCGCTGGCCGGTTTGTTCTACACCGGCGCGATTGCGGCGCTGGCCCTGGCGGTGAATTACCGCCTGGTGATGCACTGGGAGCTGGCTATCGCGGCGGCCGTTCTTTTCGGACTGCTCGCCGTTCTGCTAGGATTGATCCTCGGCAGCTGGGTGGAGACGCGAGCGCAATTCCAGCTTTGGTCGTGGGTCCTGATCCTGCCGATGATCATGCCCCTGATCGTATACCTGATCAGCGATTTGCTGCCGGACTTTTTGGCGAAGATCCTGCCCGTGTTCCCCTCGGCGACGATGCTGATCCTGATGCGTTACGCGTTCGCGGAGCCCATCTCCCGGGGAATCCCGCTGCTGGGCCTCGGCTGGCTGCTGGCGTGGGTGATCGCCGAGCTCGCGATCGTCTCCTGGATGCTGCGGCGCAGGGACCGCGCGGATAAGCCGATCGCGAAGGCCAACGGCGCGAAAGCAGGGGACCACAAACGGAAAGCGCCGCCGGCGGCGCCTGCCGCCCGCCGGGAAGAAGCCGAGCCGGCTCCCATAAGCGGATACCGGGCCACACTGCGGATCATCGGCGCGATCGCCGGCAAGGACGTGCGCGAGGCATTCCGCAACCGGCTGTTCCTCTCGATCATGATCGGCGCCTTGATTATGGCGGTCAACGGCGCGATCCTCCCCCTGCTGCTGGATTGGAAAAATCTGCCGTCGGCGGTGGTGTTCGACGAGGGAAAATCCGCGGCGGTCCGGGCGCTCGCGGCCCGCGAGGATTGCCGGGTGGTGATCGTCCGGTCGCGCGCGGAAATGGAGGAGACGGTCTTGAAATCCTTCGGCGCCTGGGTCGGGATCATCGTGCCGCCGGATTTCGACGAGCGTTCGGGGGAGGCCGACCTCTCGGCTGAGGTTGCGCATTGGACGGATGCGGCGAATGCAAATCCTTCGATCGTCTTCTTCGAATCGCATTTGAGCCTGCAGGGACCGGCCCCGGTGCGGATCCGGATCGCCGAGCAGCGGTTGTACCCGTCGGCGGAAACGAGCGGAGTCCCGCTTCTGAACCTTTTTACGCAGATCCTGGTGATGGTCACGATGGGGTTCATCCTGGTGCCGCTGCTCCTGGTGGAGGAAAAGGAATCGCGCACGATGGACATGCTGATGGCCTCGCCGGCCGGCTGGTGGCAGCTGCTCACCGGCAAAACCCTGGCCGGGCTGGCTTACGTCTTGTGCGCGGGATTGGTGATCGTCCTGATCAACCTGCCATTGATCGTCCATTGGGAGATCATGCTGTTGGCTTTGCTGCTCACTTCCGCCTTCGTGGTCTCGGTCGGGCTGCTGATCGGGACGCTCGCGGGCACGCCGACGGCGTCGGCCGTCTGGGGCGGCCCGCTGCTCATCCTGATGGTGGCGTCGGTTCTGATGAATATTTTCCCGGGATTGGTTCTGCCGGCTTGGCTCCACACGGCGCTGGAC
>JBAVFZ010000340.1:0-17556 GCA_049684495.1 Anaerolineales bacterium
TTCTGAATACATAAGTTGCTCCATCGTCGGCGTTGAGCTAACCTGCACGGCCGACAGCGCAGCCGTAACTATCGGTGCCGGCGGCAGTTTCACGGTGACCTTTAGCGCCACTCCGGCCGCGCCGGGCATTTTGGAGAACACCGCAACGGTCGATCCCGACAGCAGCATCGTCGAATCGAACGAAGGGAACAACACCGGCTCGGATACCGTCACGGCGATATTGCTGGCGCCGGATTTTACGGTCTCGAAGGCGAACGACACAGGCGGGAATGCCACAGTCGGGAATCTTTTCAACTGGACTCTCACGGTAACCAACGGCGGAACGAGCGACGGGACGTTCGCGGATACGCAGACGATCCTTCGGGATACTCTCCCCGCCGGACCGGCCTACGGCGACCCTGCGGCCGGTAATTTCAACCTTATCGCCAATTCTGAATACATAAGTTGCTCCATCGTCGGCGTTGAACTAACCTGCACGGCCGTCGGCGCAGCCGTCACTATCGGTGCCGGCGGCAGTTTCACAGTGACCTTTAGCGCCACCCCGGCCGCGCCGGGCGTTTTGGCGAACACCGCAACGGTCGATCCCGATAGCAGCATCGTCGAATCGAACGAAGGGAACAACACCGGCTCGGATACCGTCACGGCGATATCGCTGGCGCCGAACGATGATTTCAACGACGCCATTCCCGCGACGCCGCTCCCCTTCCTCTCAACATTCTCCACCGTGAATGCCACCACCCACGTGGAGGACGACCCGGTGCTCAGCTGCATTAATCCCGAGCCGTTGCAGGGCGCCAAAAGCGTCTGGTATTCCTACACCGCCGCTGAGTTTGAAGCCATCACGATCGACACCACCGGAAGCGGTTACAACACGGTCATCGCCCTCTGGCGCGGGACCCGCCAGAATTTAGCCGAGGTGGCTTGCACCGAAGCCTCTTCCCTAACGGTTGGGTTGATAGCCGGAACAACGTATTACATCGAAGTCGCCCAATCCGGCGGGGACACGGGAGGCATCCTCGTTTTTTCCGTGGCCTCCGCCGTATTCCGCGGCCTGCGCGCGGACTACTTCGATAATATAACCCTCTCCGGCACACCGGCATGGACCCGCGTGGATCCGGCCATCTCTTTTGATTGGACGGCGAGTGTGCCCGCGCCCGGAGTACCCGCTGAAAACTTCAGCGTGCGTTGGACCGGCCGGATTCTCCCCCAATATTCCGAAACGTATACCTTCTATACCTACTCCGACGACGGTGTCCGGCTGTGGGTGGACGACCAGCTGCTGATCGATAACTGGAATTCTCACGAGGCCGAATGGAACACGGCGACCATCGCCCTCCAGGCGGGAACGTATTATTCCATCCGCCTGGAATATTACCAACTCTCCTTGGCGGGCGTGATCCAGTTCCTATGGAGTTCCGATTCGGTTTCGCAGCAGGTCGTTCCGACCGGCGCACTCGATTATCTGGACGTGGTGAATTCCACCGCCGTGAGCGACGGGGCGCAGCCGACGGCCGACGGTGTGGCGAGCTCGACGATCACCGTCACCCTGATCGATTCCTCGGGACATCGGGTGTCCGGAATTCCCGTTTACCTGAAAGCCAGCGGGTCCGGTAACCGCATCAACGGCTCCATCGTTGGACCGAACGTGTGGATCCTGATCGGATATTCCGATACCAACGGTGTGGCGGCTGGAATCTTGGCATCCACCGGCGTTGGGGATAAAACGGTAGATGCCATGGCCGGCGGCATGAGTGTCGGCTCGCCTTTGGTCGTTACCTTCGTCGCCGGATCGGTCCAGCGAATTTCTGTTTCCCATATTTCGGGCCGGGAGGGCGAGGAGGCCGATTCCGACAGCTACTTCCCGTCGGTGTCCAACGACGGCACGCGGGTGGTTTTCCTGTCCTCGGCCACCAATCTGCTGCCCAATGACGATACCAGCAACCCGAACTTCTTCATATTAAACACGGAGACCAGCCTCCTATCACCGGCGATTTTCGCCACGGAGAACGGCCAGCCGAACGACATGGTCGGGGAACCGAGGATCTCCGGCAACGGGCAGTTCGTCGTCTTCACCTCGATTGCCACCAATCTTTCCGCCAGTTGCACCAATAGCTATTCCGATATTTTTGTCTATGAAATCGCGGAGGGTGCGCCCGGCACGTTTACCTGCATTTCCGTCGGCTTGGGCGGAGCCGAAGGCAACGCTCCTTCGGAGCATCCTGCGATCTCCGATGACGGACGATATGTCGTTTTCGCCTCCACCGCGACCAACCTGGTCTCGGGCGTCACCGACGGAATTAAACACATCTACCTTTATGACCGGAATACCCTGACCATGTCCGTTGTCTCGAGAAACTCGGATGAAGAGCTTGCCAACGGCGATTCCGACAATCCGTCAATTTCCGCCGACGGTTTATCGATTGCATTCGAGTCTATCGCCACCAATCTGCTCGGAGTAGGCGAAGACACCAACGCGGTATCCGACATCTTCCTCCGGAACAGGTCCGGTGGTGAGGTTACCATCCGCGTATCCGTGGCGCACACCATCGGCCAGGAGCCCGACGGAGCTTCCACCCTGCCGTCCGTATCCAGCGATGGGGAACGGGTGGCCTTCCTTTCCAATGCGAGCAACCTGGTATCCGGCGCATTCGGCGTAAGGAACGTTTTTCTCCGGGATATTCCCAATGCCTCGAATTCGCTTGTTTCGGTTGACACTACGGGGGTAGGAGCCAACGGTAATTCCAACTTCGCCCGGATTTCCTCGGACGGGCTGCACGTGATCTTCGCCTCGTCCGCCACCGATCTGGTGGCCGGTGAAAACAGCGGAACCGAACAAATTTACCTGCGCGACTTTGAAAACTCCCAAACGGTAAAAATGTCAAAATCCGCGGACGGGACGGAGGGCAATGCCTCCTCCTCCTCCGCTGGAATTTCCGGCGACGGGACAACGATTGCCTTCCTTTCCGACGCCAGCAACCTCGTCGCGGGAGACTCTCTCGGGTTATCGGATATCTTCCTTACCGAACGGGTTGCGCCCGCCGCTCCACCGGTCAACGATGACTTTGCCTCGGCGTTTTCCGCCGCGAGCTTCCCGTACAGCAACACCGAAAGCACACTGTTGGCCACCCGGGATATCGCCGGCGATCCGTTGCTCTCCTGCGGCGGCTCTCCCTCGCAGCACTACAATTCCGTCTGGTACACGATTCAACCGTCCGTCAACACCCGGCTCGACCTCAGCACGGCCGGCAGCGATTATGACACGGTCATGGCGGTGTGGACCGGAGCGCCCGGGAGTCTCACGGAAGTTGCCTGCAACGATGATACGGTCGGCGTGCAATCGGCGATTAATTTTCTCGCCGCCGCTGGAACCCGGTATTGGATCGAAATCGTGCAGAAGAACGCGCCCGGCGGCGGATCCCTGGTGCTTAGCATGGTGGAAATCGTCCCACCGCCCGTTTTTGTCTACGTCTTCGACACCCACGGGACCCCGGACGTTGGATTGACCGTCCAGGCATTCATCGGAGAGGTCGACACCGGCTATTCCGCGGTCACGAACATCAACGGCGAAGCTACGTTCAACCTGCCGGAGAGCACCTACAGTTACCGCTTCCGGGTCGTTAAAAACGGCACCGCCTTTTGGAGCCGGACAGAGGATCTTTGTATCGTACCGGGCTGTCCGGATATGGTAATCGTCACCACCGGACCCGTCCTCGTGACCGTGGAGGACACCGCGCACAATCGCGAAGCAGGAATGGAAGTGAGGGTCTACGACAGCAACGGGTATGCCGGATATTCAGGCATCACCAATTCCTCCGGCCAGATTGAATTCGAACTTCCGTCGGGCGTTAATTATCACTTCCGGGTGATTAAGAATCAAAGCGCCTTCTGGAGCAATGTGATTCCCAACTGTTCCGTCCCGGCGTGCAGCGCCGCAACCATCACCACCAACGTGCCCATCACCATCACCGTTCTCAACGGCGCCGGCCTGCCGGAAGCGAATGTGTGGGTCTCCGCTTACAATGAAAACTTCTTCACCGGCCTTTCCTTTAAAACCGACGCCAACGGGGAGGTCCGATTCACCCTCCCCGATGGCGGCTACCGTTTCCGCGTCGACAAGCTCGATCGCGGTTACTGGAGCGCTACCGGCAATCACTGTATAATACCGGCGAGCTGCTCCGATTTCACCATTAACATTTATACCTCGGTCGTCGTGCACGTCCACGACACTAACGGCAACAACGAAGTCGGTTTGCCCGTTCGCGCCTTCCTCGGCGGCTCCAGCAATGCCCTCGCCTTCACCGATGCCAATGGGAATGCCACGCTCCAAGTACCCAACGGCGAATACCGATTCCGCGTTATGAAGGGCGGCACCGCCTTTTGGAGCGGAGAAACCCCTGAAACGCCCACCTGTTCCGTCACCGCCGTCTCTCCTTGCACCGACGACAGCGTCACCACCAACGTTTCCATCGTCGTCCACATCGCAAATGGCGCCGGCTTGCCGGAGGCGAATGTGTGGGTCTCCGCGTACAATGAAAACTTCTTCACCGGCCTTTCCTTCAAAACCGACGCCAACGGAGATGCCCGATTCACCCTCCCCGACGGCGGCTACCGTTTCCGCGTCGACAAGCTCGATCGCGGTTACTGGAGTGCTACCGGCAATCACTGTATCATGCCGGCGAGCTGCTCCGATTTCACCATAACCATTTATACCTCGGTCGTCGTCCATGTCGCCGACACCAACGGCAACAACGATGTCGGTTTGCCCGTCCGCGCCTTCCTCGGCGCCTCCAGCGTCGCCCTCGCCTACACCGATGCCAATGGGAACGCCACTCTCCAAGTGCCCAACGGTGATTACCGCTTCCGCGCTATGAAGGGTGGCACCGCCTTTTGGAGCGGAGAAACCCCTGAAACCCCCACCTGTTCCGTTTCCACCTGCACCAGCGACAGCATCACTACCAACGTTCCCATCGTCGTCCATATCGTCAATGGCGCCGGTTTGCCGGAGGCGAATGTTTGGGTCTCCGCGTACAATCAATACCTCTTCACCGGCCTTTCCTTTAAAACCGACGCCAACGGGGATGTCCGATTCACCCTCCCCGATGGCGACTACCGTTTCCGCGTCGACAAGCTCGATCGCGGTTACTGGAGCAATACCGACAATCACTGTTTCATGCCGTCCAGCTGCTCCAATTTCACCATAACCATTTATACCTCGGTCGTCGTCCACGTCCATGATACCCGCGACAACAACGATGTCGGTTTGCCCGTCCGCGCCTTTCTCGGCGCCTCCAGCAATGCCCTCGCCTACACCGATGCCAATGGGAACGCCACACTCCAAGTGCCCAACGGTGATTACCGCTTCCGCGTCATGAAGGGTGGCACCGCCTTCTGGAGCGGAGCAACTCCGACCACTACCACCTGTTCCGTCACCGCCGTCTCCCCCTGCACCAGCGACAGCATCACTACCAACACTCCCGTCATAGTCACTATTCTCAACGGCGCCGGCCTGCATGAAGCGAATGTGTGGGTCTCCGCGTACAATCAAAACCTCTTCACCGGCCTTTCCTTCAAAACCGACGCCAACGGCGAGGCCAGATTTACCCTCCCCAATGGCAACTACCGTTTCCGCGCCGACAAGCCTGGGCGTGCATTCTGGAGTGGAACTTCCAACCACCTCGCCGTACCGGACCCGACTTTAAATGTCTCCTTCTCGGTCGGCACCACGGTTATCGTTCACGTCCACGACACCAACGACAACAACGAAGTCGGTTTGCCCGTCCGCGCCTTCGTCGATCCCAACACCGATATACTCGCTTTCACCGATTCCAACGGGAACGCCACGCTTCAATTGCTCAACGGCGATTACCGCTTCCGCGTCATGAAGGGCGGCAGCGCCTTCTGGAGCGGGCCCGCCGGTCACTTTACCGTCCCGGATAACACCAACACCACCGTCGTTACCAATATTCCCGTCGTCGTTACCGTGCTCAACGGCTCCGGATTGCCGGAAGCGAATGTGTGGGTTCACGCCTTTGACTATCTCATCTTCGCCGGCCTCTCCATCAAGACCGATGCCCTGGGGCACGCCAGCTTTACACTCGCCGATGGTCAATACCGTTTCCGGGCCGACAAGGGCAATTACGTATACTGGAGCGGCCCCTCCAACCATTGCATTATGCACACAAGCTGCGCCCCCCCCACTATTACCACCGAGGGCACGGGATATGCATTCGCCCAGGATGATTGGGATTCTGTTTTCTCCGGAGTCCCCTTGGGCGAGCTGGCTCTCACGGATCGCTGGATATCCGCTCAACCCCGATTGTTCTTTATATAGAGGCCAACCCGCGGTCGGGGACAAAAGGGGGCTTTAGCTGGAAACCGCTGCGTGTTCCAAAATATAAACCGATACCATTTTCATGGTATCGGTTTTTTATTCTAGGGGACGGCGTCGCCCGATTGAATAAGATGGACTAATACGGATAGTTCGAACCAGCTGAAAGGGAAACCGTATCGGATTATAATCGGCTTGGTATGGATCCCAACGATTATCTGTCCGGCTTACCCTTCGCCGTCACTATCTGCGATACGGAAGGAACACTTATCTATATGAATCCCGCGGCGGAGGCGCTCTTCGCCAAGGACGGCGGACACGCGCTGCTCGGTTCAAGCCTTTACAACTGTCATCCTCCACAGGCGCAGGAGGAGATCAAAGGCTTGATGCGCGATCGGAAAGCGAATACTTACACCGTCGAGAAGGCCGGAAAAAAACGATTGATCCACCAATCCCCCTGGTATCGCGACGGCGGGTTCGCGGGCCTCGTGGAAATAGCCTTCGAAATCCCCCCGTCGCTTCCCAATTTCAAACGCGATTAGTTTTTACTCAGCCTGATTTCTCTTTCTTGTACACCGAAACACCGAAAAGAGCCGAAACCACCGAATTTTTTTAAGAATCCGTGTAATCCGTGTACGCTTTTCCCGGCCTGAGCAGATCCCGCGATTAAATAAAAAAGCCCCCGGCTTTTTCGGCCGGGGGCCTGGGTTTACTTCAGCTTGCTCAGCGCCCCAAGCAGCGCATTGGCAACCAAAGTTCCGGATTCCGCGCGGCCCTCCTGACCGATGGTGCTGGAATTGATGACAGCCCCCATTAATGCCTCCAGATCACCTTTGCCCGCTTTCTTGGCGGACATGTAGGATAGACCGGCGTTCAGCAGATCGCCCACATCCAATCCCTGCGCGCCCTGCTCGGGGGCGGCTTGCGGCTGCCCGCCGCCGGTCAGGCTCGAGACCAGCGAACCCAGCAGATCGGCCCCGCCGGTGGAGGCGGGTGGCGTGCTTACTTCCTGCGCACCGAACAGGGCTTTAATAAGCGTTCCGGCGGTATCTTTTGTCACTGCCTGACCGATGAGCGCCTGGGCGGCGCGTTCCAGGCCCGATGCGTACGCCTGCCCGGATCCGCTCTGGGTCTTCTGGCGCAACAGCTGGCTGGCGTATTCCAGTTGGTCGGCGGAGGATGCCCCCTTCTTCTCCTTCATCGCCTGCGTGATGACCTGGAAGACCTCGACCATGTTGTCGCCGTGGTCGTGGTTATAGCTATCGGCCTCGTTCAACGTACCCTGATTCTTCACAAGGACCTTCGAGGCGGCCGAAAAAAGCTTAGCGAGATCGATGGATTGTGCCATATCATCTCCTTCTTGCGTTTTTATTTTCTCTGTTATTCCGCGCAGGTTCGGGAACTTCCAGCTTCATCCCGGGTTCCAGAAGCTTCCTGTTCGGCCAACCGTCCGGCGCGGCAACCGGACAATTCACCCGCATGGGATTTTCCCATAGAGCTTGCCATTGGCGTGGAAAGTGTTTTGTCCCATCCGAATATCGACATTATATGACTTTTCCAACAGATGGCGGAAAAAATTAATTCCTCTTTATTCCCATCAATCCAATTTTGTCGCCGGAAAACGAATGCCGGTGATAATACGTAGATACACTTGGCGCCGATTGCCGGCAGGTCTCGGCGGGGCACTTGCCTGAAAGATGTTCGTAATTCCCAGGGGGGCAGGCGCGGGTAGGCCGATCAGTCCATCGGGGAATCCGGTCCCGTTTCCAGGACTGCGGGGCGGATTTGGTTTGCACCGCGCCGATGCTCATGCTACACTTCGGATCCTACGAGAGGTCACCATGAATGCTTTGCGGGTCATCGGATACATTGCTGCGGCTATTCTGATCTTCTTTGGGGTGCTCTTCATCTGGGGCGCCTTCGCCGAGCCCCCCAATCCGGGATGGATCCCGGTCGGGCTGGTCAGCGTGGCCATCGGGTTCGGGTTGATCGTGCTGGCGTCGTGGAAACCGGGCGCCCCGAAGCCGGCCGATAACATCACGCTCAAGATCGATCTCCCCGCCAACGTCAACCTCGATACGCTGAAGTGCAAATCCTGCGGCGGAGCGCTGACGGTTGACAACATCAAGATGGTCGCCGGCGCGCCGGTGGTCACCTGCCCGTATTGCCATACGTCCTATCAGCTGGCCGAAGATCCCAAGTGGTAATCCCGGGCCGCACTCCCGGCCGGGCCTTCCGGGGACGGCGGCGGGAGATTGGATCCATGCCCGCCATCTCCGGTCCGGAGCACAACCTATGAAAATAAAAATCGTGTCGACCCTCCTCGTGCTCGGGGTACTGCTGGCGTTTCCGGCCGGCGTCTCCGCGCAATCCTATTCCTTCGCCGTCCCGACCGAAGACGTCCAGGTCTATTGGAACGCGGACGGCAGCCTCACGATCGATTACACCTTCGTCTTCCAGAACGATTCGGGGGCGAGCGCGATCGATTACGTCGATGTGGGCGTGCCCAACGCCAACTACGATCTCGGCAGCGTCACCGCCGACATCGGCGGCCGCTCGCTGACCGATATCCAGGCTTCGCCGTACGTCGATCCGGGCGTGGCGGTGGGCTTGGGGTCGGCAAGCATCCCCGGCGGCCAAAGCGGCACCCTGCACGTTCACATCGGCAAGGTGACCAAGGTTCTTTACCCGGATGACACCGATTCGAAATATGCCAGCGCTGTCTTCTCGCCCACCTGGTTTGACTCATCCTACGTGCACGGATCCACCAACCTGACGGTTACCTATCACCTGCCGCCCGGGGTGGGGCCCGACGCCCCGCGCTATCACCTGCCGGGCAATTGGCCGGGCGCGGACGTACCGGATTCTTCCCTCGACAACGAGGGCCGGGTCTCCTACCGGTGGAGCAGCGCGGCCGCCAATGCGTCCACCCAATATACATTCGGCGCATCCTTTCCCGCCTCCGTCGTTCCGGATAGCGCCATCGTCCGTATTTCGGCGATTGAGAAATTCTTCCAATCGATCGGCCCGGTGTTGGAAGCCATCCTGCCGTGCGGCTGCATCGGCGGCGTGTTTGTCTTCATCGTCGGGCTCGGGATTATCGGCGCCTGGTCCGAGAACAACCGCAAGAAACAATACCTGCCGCCGAAAATATCCATCGAAGGGCACGGGATCAAACGCGGCCTGACCGCCGTCGAGGCCGCCCTGCTGATGGAACTGCCGCTCGATAAAGTCCTGACGATGATCCTGTTCGGGCTGGTGAAGAAGAACGCCGCCACGGTGGTGGCGCGCGACCCGTTGAAATTGACGGTTACCGAACCCATTTCGGAAAGCCTTTACCCATATGAGACAGACTTTCTGAAGGCGTTCCAAACCGATAACCTCGCCCTCCGGCCGCGGGCGCTGCAGGATGTGACAGTCAACCTGATCAAAAGCCTGCAGGAGAAGATGAAGGGCTTTTCCCGCAAAGAAAGCATCGATTACTATAAAACCATCACCGAAAAGGCCTGGGGCCAGGTCACAGCCGCCGGGACTCCGGAAGTGAAAGCCCAGGCAATCGAAGAGAACCTCGAATGGACGATGCTCGACCGCGACTTCGACAACCGCTCGCGGGATGTCTTCAGCCGCGGCCCGGTATTTGTCCCCATCTGGTGGGGGCATTACGATCCGGGAGTCGGCGGCGGCGCCCGGACCGCGCCCGCCCCGTCCTTCGGCCCGACGCGCGGCGGCTCGGTATCCCTCCCGCATCTGCCCGGATCGGATTTCGCCGCTTCGGTCGTCGGCGGCGTGCAGTCCTTCTCCAAGAACGCGATCGGGGATCTGACCGGCTTCACCAGCAAGGTCACCTCGAAAACCAATCCCGTTCCGGTTTCCACCTCCTCCGGCGGCGGATGGCGCAGCGGCGGCGGCGGCGGGGGCCACAGTTGCGCATGCGCATGCGCCTGCGCCGGATGCGCCTGCGCCTGTGCGGGCGGCGGCCGCTAGGAAAATGCAGCGCCTGCGCTTTCCCCGGCCGAAGCATGCCGCTCACGCCCTGCCGGCGCCGGGCCTCTACCACTACGAGCGCCGGCAGGCGGAAGGCCGGAGCCGCTCGCACCTGCGGGTGGATGCCGACGGCCACGGTACGCTGGTGGTCGATGCCGCCCGTATCCTGCACCTCAACCCGACCGCCGCGCAGATGGCCTACCTGGCGCTCGAAGGCGTGAGCCCGCAGGACGCGGGGCGCGCCATCGCCCGCCAGTACCGGATCTCGGAATCCAAGGCCCGGGAAGATTTCACAGCCCTCGCCGCCCAGGTTGACGCGCTCACCCGGCCGGACGGCGCCTGCCCGGTGTGCGACCTGGAACTCGATATCCGCGCGCCGTTCAGCCACACCCCGAGCGCGCCGTACCGCATGGATCTGGCGCTGACCTATCGCTGCCAGAACGAGTGCGCGCATTGTTACAACGCGCGCCCGCGGAGCTTCCCGGAACTTCCCGCCGCGGATTGGAAGCAAATGATCGACCGGTTGTGGGATCTCGGCGTGCCGCACATCGTTTTCACCGGCGGCGAACCCACGCTGCGCGGCGACCTGCCGGAGCTGATCGCCTACGCCGAGCAAAAAGGGCAGATCACCGGGTTGAACACCAACGGCCGGCGCCTGGCGGACCGCAATTTCCTGCAATCCCTAGTCGACTCGGGCCTTGATCATGTCCAGATCACGCTCGAAAGCCACGATGAGGGGGTTCATGATTTCCTCGTCGGAGCGCCCGGCGCGTGGGCTCAGACGACCGCCGGATTGCGCAACGCGCTCGACACGCGGCTGTATGTCATGACCAATACCACCCTGCTACGGGCCAACAGCCCGCGGCTGGGAGAAACGCTGCGGTTCTTATCCGCCGCCGGAGTCCCGACCGTCGGGCTGAACGCGCTGATCCATTCCGGCCGCGGCGCAACCGTCGGGACGGGATTGCGCGAGGAAGAGCTGATCCCGCTCCTGGCCCTCGCCCGCGGCCACACCGAGGCCAATCGTCAGCGGCTGATCTGGTACACCCCGACCGAGTATTGCCGGCTCGATCCGGTTCAGAACGAGCTGGGCGTGAAGGGCTGCACGGCCGCGCTGTACAACATGTGCATCGAACCCGACGGCGGCGTGCTTCCTTGCCAGTCGTATTACCGGCCGCTCGGATACCTGCTCCGCGACGAATGGTCCGCGATCTGGGATCATGATCTTTCCCGTTCCCTGCGCGAGAGGCGCAACGTTCCGGCGAAATGCACAGAGTGTGCACTGCTCTCGGAATGCGGCGGCGGATGCCCGCTGCAGTTCGAACCGGCCGGTCCGGAAAGCCTTCCGACGGAGTAGTAGCCGATGTCCAAGTCCTTCCGGAAATCCGTGTTTTTCTTCCTGCTGCTGGCGGTCGCCTTCGCCTGCGGGCCGCGCACGACCGTCCCCTCGGAAGCCAGCCCGACGCCGACTCCGACCATCACCGCCACGCCCACCCCGACTCCCATCCCCTCTCCGCTGGGGCAGATTGCTTATGGATCCTCGACCTTCAACGGGGATTCGCAGGTTGTCCTGATGGATTTGCAGACCGGCAATGTGACCAGCCTCACCGCCGGATTTGCAGGGGAGTATTACCGCCCGGTCTGGTCGCCCGACGGCGGACGGCTCGCCATGCGCGAGGAGATCTCCATGGACGGCGGCGGGATCGCGGTAATGACCGTGGGAATGGAAGGCGGCCGGCCTAGCGGATCCCCGCCCAGCGAGCTCTACCACGGGTTTGCGGACGGGCCGACCTGGTCCCCGCACGGAGCCAGCGTAGCCTTTGTATCTACTTCGGGAGGCGGCAGCTGGACAGCTTATCTGAAGGATTTGGAAGGCGGGCCCACGGTGCGCCTTCCGGGAATCCCGCAGCACGCAACCGATTTGGCCTGGTCGCCGGACGGCACGTGGATTGCGTTTTCGTATTACGACAATCCTTCCGAACAAATCAAGGATATCTACATCATCCATCCGGACGGAACCGGGCTGACCCGCCTGACCAACACGCCGGATGCCGACGAGGACGGCCCGGCCTGGTCGCCGGACAGCCGGCAGATCGCTTTTTCCGGAAGAAGCCGGACCGGCACCGTCGGCCCGCGGGATATTTTCCGCATGAACGTTGACGGGACCAACGTGGCGCGCGTCACGGCCGATCCCGCCAGCGAATTCGACCCGGCCTGGTCGCCGGACGGGACGCAGATCGCCTTCACCTCGACCCGCCATGAAGTGAACGACGGCAACTACGAAATCTACATCATCAACGTCGACGGAACGGGCGAATTGCGGCTGACCAACAACCGCACCACGGACCGCTGGCCCACCTGGCGGACCGCCCCCGCCGGAACGGATTACGGAGCCTGCCCGGCAAGCGCGGTTTTCGTCGCCGATGTCACCATACCGGAAGGAACGCGGTTCGCGGGCCCGCAGGAGTTCACCAAAGTCTGGAGGATCCAAAATAGCGGATCCTGCGGCTGGGCGCCGGCCGGTTACGGGCTGCGGTTCGGCAGCGGCGAAATGATGGGCGGAGCGGACTATCTCCCGCTGTCCGGGGCGATCCAACCGGGCGATGCCGTCGAGCTTTCATTGACGCTTACGGCGCCCGTCGTTCCCGGCAGGCATTCGGGCACGTGGGTGCTGTATGACAATGCCGGCCATCCGGTCCCGGGGCCGGACGGCCTGCCGCTCACGCTGCCGGTGACGATCGAGGTCCTGCCCCCCGCCACGGCGGTGCTCCCCAATTCGCTGTACTTCCTTTCCGACCGGTCCGGAAGCGCGCAGATTTGGCGGATGGAGAACGACGGCGCGACCGTCACGCAAATCACAAATGAACCCGCCGCGATCGATGCCTACGCACTCTCGCCCGAAGGCGGAACCATCGCCTACACCTGCCAGAATCAATTGATCCTCATCCGCCGCGACGGAACGGACAGGCGCATCGCCGTCGATTTCGGAGCGGACCGCGGAGGTTCCCCGGCCTGGTCGCCCGACGGGCGGTTGGCGTATGCGCGCAACGGAGTCCGCATCTACAATCCGTCCACCGGCGAAGATCAACTATTGATCGCGAATAATTCCAGCGATTCTCCCGCTTCCTTCGCCGCATATTTCCCGCGGAAATGGTCGCCCGATGGAACCAAGCTGCTCGTCATGATCGGGCGCTACGAATGGGCGGAAGCCGGGATTCTCTCCGCCGGCGGTTCGGTGCTTGCCACCAGCGATTATCCCGACATGTTTGCCTGGATGAACGACAGCCTGTCGGTGTTGCTGGCCAGCGCCACCTATCCGATGATGAGCGGGATGAATCCCGGACTGCATCTGCTTTCCGCGTCCGGCGTTTCGTCGATCCTGGTGGATAATGCCTTCGTCTGGTTGCCGTTCCACCGGCCGGATAGCCAGCTAACTTATTTCGTCAGCCGGCCGGCCGCGATGGATGTCACCGCCTACAACCTCCAGCTCGTCGCCTCCGCCGCCGACGGTTCCGGGGAGCACGCGTTGCGCAGCGCGGTCCTGGCGCTCGACAGCCGGGACGCGTTCTCCGGTCAATGGTGGATGGACGGTTCGGCGGTCGCCGTCCGGATCGTCCGTCCCGCTTCCGGTGTGAGTGAAATCCTTTTGATCCCGGCCGGCGACGATCCGTTTGTATTTTTAATGCGCGAGGGTTCGGGCATCACCTGGGATGTATACATGCCAGGGTAAATCTGACCACCCGCGCAGACCGTTCCATGCGGGGCACGCCGACTAATCCATGGATGTTGCAGGGAGGTAGGCATGGCATCACTCATTCGAAAACTTCGCAACCGCTTCCAGGCCGTTTCCACGCTTCCGGTGGGCATGCACCATTTTCAATCTCCGCCGGATGCTCCCGCCCAATACCGGCTTCATCTGCGTCTGGAATCCGACGGAACCGGCGTGCTAATTCTAAACGCCTCGACCGTGTTGCACCTGAACCAGACGGCCGCCGAATGCGCCTACCTGTGGGTGAAGGATGCCTCGCCCGAACATGCGGCCAAGGCGATTTCCTCCCGCTACCGGGTCAGCCACAAGCAAGCCATGCACGATTACATGGATTTCATTCAACGGGTGGAAACGCTGCTGCAGTCGACGGATCTGGACCCGGTGACGTATCTGGATTTCGGCCGGCACGATCCCTACTCGAAGGATATTTCCGCGCCCTACCGCCTGGATTGCGCGCTTACCTACCGCCTCCCGGAAGGCGAAAGCCTCCATTATGCGCCGACGGAACGGGCCAAGAACGAACTAACATCGGAAGAATGGAACACCATTCTCGACAAAGCCTGGGCGGCCGGGATCCCGCATGTGGTGTTCACCGGCGGAGAGCCGGCATTGCGGGACGATCTGACGGCGCTGATCGCCCATTCGGAGAAGAACGGGCAGGTTTGCGGCCTGCTCAGCGGAAGCCTGCGCCTGGCCTCGGCCGAATACCTTAAGACCCTGCTCGACAGCGGCCTCGATCATTTGATGTATCTTCTGCAGCCGGACAAGGAAGAATCCTGGACGGCGGTTCAGAAAGCCATGGAGTCGGACCTCTCCACGACGGTCCATCTGACATTGAACCGCGAGCTCGCCGCCCGGGCCGGATCGATTTTGGAACGGCTGCATCAGGCCGACGTGAAGGCGCTCTCCCTGAGCGCGTCCGATCCGGCCGGAGCGGAAGCCCTGGTCGCCCTGCGCGACCGGGCGGCCGAATTGGGGCTCACCCTGCAATGGGACCTCCCGGTTCCGTACTCGCCGGCCAATCCGGTTGCGCAGGAGATCGGCGTGCCCTCCACCGGCGCCGGGAAAGCCTGGCTGTATGTCGAACCCGACGGCGATGTGCTTCCCGAACAGGGAGTCAACCGGGTCCTAGGAAATTTCCTGAGGGATCCCTGGGCTGCCATCTGGGAAAAAGCGCGCGCGTAGAATTTTTCGCGTCCTCTTCCACCCGCCGCGGGCAAGTAATAAAAATCGGGCGGCAGACGCAATCCATAATGACTCTCACCCTCGACGAATGGCACGAGCGATTCCTCCAGCAGGCCGGATGGACCGGACCCCTACGCGCCCACCTGTTCGCGCGCGCGCGTCTCCGCGATGCGCGCCGGATCCTGGAAGTCGGCTGCGGCACGGGTGCCGTTTGCGCCCCCGCGGCGAGCGAGTTTCCGTCGGCCCGGGTCGTCGGGCTGGACGTCGATCTCCCGCGGCTCCGGTTTGCGCGCGGCCGCGACCCGGCCTGCCGGTATACGGGGGGAGATGCATTCCACCTGCCGTTCGCGAGCGGGAGTTTCGATCTGACGTTTTGCCATTATCTGCTGCTGTGGATCCGCGGGCCGCAGGCGGCCTTGCGCGAGATGGTCCGGGTCACCCGCCGCGGAGGCTGGGTGGCGGCGCTGGCCGAACCGGATTACGGCGGACGGATCGATCATCCCGAGGAGCTCGCGTCCATCGGCCGGATGCAGTCGGATTCGCTGCGCCGGCAGGGAGCGGATCCCGGGATCGGCCGCGAACTGGTCGGATTGTTTTCCGAATCCGGAGTGCGCGTGGAAACGAGCGGCGTCCTGGGAGCGGAACTTAACCCCGGCGGGGGAGATTCCATGGAGGCCGAGTTGGAATTAAAAATCCTGCGGGAAGATTTGGGCGCCGCGTTTTCCGATCTGGAGTGGGAAACCATCCGCGAAGCCGACCGCGCCGCGCGGCACTCCGGGCGGCGGGTCCTCTTTATTCCAACTTTTTACACCGCCGGTACCGTATAAGATCGCCCGCAGGAACAGGCGCCGGTCACCCAAAAACCTCATAGGGCCCGCCTCGCGATATACCCTTAATGTCCCATTGATCGAATCCCGCGCCGGGATTAAAACACATTTCGGGGGCGGGAAACCGTTTCCGTCCAGCCGCCGGTGGTATTACAATGACCGGCTTCAATTCCCGCGGAGAAGGCCATCCACCATCCGTTCCGGATTGATAGAACCTGATTCAATGAAAAAGCTTCCCAACCCCTTTGCATTCCTTTTTCTTCTGATGCTTGCCGCCTGCACCGGCTCGGAGCCCGCCTCGCCATCCGGGAAAACCGCGAACACGCCGGCAGAAATCGTATCCGGCCAAACCGTTTCTCCGGCCGCCGCCTCCATGCCGACCGAACTCACTCCCACGCCCAGCCCGAGTCCCTCGCCGACGCTCTCACCCACACCTTCCGCCACGCCTACGCTCGGTCCGGACGACTGGCAATCGATGCCGGTGGTGCCCGTCGCGGGGGATAACGCCCGCCGAATTTATCGGGACGGGCAGGGGTTTGGAAACGATCCGCATGCCTTTTCCATTCTGGGCGATTGCCTCGCGCTTCCGGAGAATTTTCTCGGCGTCTTCGGACGGGGGCTCGGCCAATACCATCTCGGCGATTATTACTACCTGCAGCCCGCCATCGATTGGTTCAGGAATTCCTTCAGCCGCCAGAGCATTTCCAACGGCAACGGATTCAACACCGCGGCGGAGCTCTCGCCGCTGCGGGCCAACCCGAGGTTGTGCCAATCCGGCGAGAGCCCGATGGCCTGCGAATACCGGGTCCACCGCCCCAGCCTGGCGATCATCGCTCTGGGAACCGACGACAATACGACTCCGCCGGAGACCTACGAGCAGCGCATGCGCGAAATCGTCGAGTTCACGATTTCCAGCGGGGTCGTGCCGATCCTGGCGACCAAGGCGGACAACCGCGAGGGAAATTACGCCTTCAACCGGATTATCGCCAGTCTGGCCTACGAATACGGCATTCCTCTGTGGAATTTCTGGGCTTCCGTCCAGTCTCTGCCGCTGTACGGTTTGGCGGACAACCGCGGCCACCTGACCTGGGCCGACCCGGGCGATTTTGCATCTCCCGGCAGCCTGAACCACGGCGCCACCGTCCACAGCCTTACCGCCCTGCAGGCTTTGGATGCCGTCTGGCAAGGGGTGACGACTCCATGAACAGCGCCGAGTAAAAACCTTTAACCGCGAAGCCGCGAAGGGCGCGAAGAATTTCTTTTTTTGAAAAAGGACTTCGCGTCCTTCGCGACTTTGCGGTGAGAGTTCTTTTTTTCTGCATCCGGAATAAATTACCGCCACCCGATGCGGCGGCTTTTGAATGTCGCACCTGGAAGGTGCGCTCTTTCCATCTCCTTGTCGAGGCTTCTTTTGCTAACCTCTACCCTCATCTGCATGCCCGAAAAAACCATCCCATCCCACC
>JBAVFZ010000341.1:0-7500 GCA_049684495.1 Anaerolineales bacterium
CTGCTGCAATATGAGATGTCCGGATTGGAACAGGAGCACCTGCGCACGATTCTGCTGGACGCGCGCAACCGGCTGATCCGCGTCCGCGAGGTTTACCGCGGCTCGCTGACCACCTCGCTGATCCGCACCGGAGAGGTGTTCCGCGAGGCGATCAAAGCCAACGCGGCGGGGATGATCGTCGTGCACAACCACCCGAGCGGCGACCCTTCCCCGAGTCCCGAGGATCTGGCCGTCACGCGCAACCTGATCGAAGCCGGCCGGCTGCTGGATATCCCGGTCCTGGATCATATCGTGATCGGGCGCAGCCGGTTTGTCTCGATGCGCGAACAGGGGATGGGGTTTGGGGAAAAATAATTTTCACCGCGAAGCCTGCCCCGGTTGGGGTAGTCCGGGGAGGCAAAGCCTGCCCCCGGTGTTCGAACCAAGGGGACGCAAAGAAATCCGTAATATTATTTATCTTTTTTGCTTTGCGCTCTTTGCTTCTTCGCGGTGAGATTTACTTACCTCACTCCGAACACCCGGAACTCCGAGGAAGCCTGCTCCCACTGCGTCTCCACCCGGTCGACGGTGGAACCGGAAGGCCCGGTTTTCACATCCTCGAGGAGGGTAGCGAGCGCGGCGCGAGGGCCTTCGGCCAGCAACTCCACACTGCCGTCCGGCCGGTTGCGGACCCAGCCTTTTAACCCGTACGATAATGCGCGGCGAAAGACAAACGCCCGGAATCCGACCCCCTGCACATCTCCGAAAACCTGCGCACACAATCTTTCCAACCCGTTCATTTGTCACCCGGCCTTTCCAATGTTCGCTTCGCGTTTTTGCGGTGGAGCACTCCACGGACGACCAAGATGCCCGCCAACAGCACGATCCCGGCCAGTACGAGCGCCCACGAGGCCGAGATGAACAATCCATTATCCGCGAACGTTCCCAGCCATGCGGATTCGAGATCCGAAAATTTTCTTCCGGTAACGGCTTCTAGCCCATGGTCGCATTCCGCACCCCCGGCATAGGCCGCCAGCGCGCTGCGGATCGCGGCCAATCCGTATTTCTGCTTGAGGAAAGCGACGAAGGATTTGCTTTCGGCGTACGCCAGCATCGCCGGATTTTCCTCCGCGGGGAAAACCCGGCACAACGTGCGGATGGGAATCACGCTTCGCTCCGCCGCCGCTTCGCGCAGATGGATTTCCTGCTCCGGCCGTGGCTCCATTTCGTACCCCGCGGCGATTCCTTCCCTCAGCCATTGCGGGATCAATGCATACCCGGCTCCCCAGCGGGTCCCCAGGAGGACATGCGCGATTTCATGCGGGAGCAGGACCGCAAGCGTCGCCCGGCCTTCCGCGCCGGGAGCGGCCGCCAGGATGACCGTCTCGGCGCCGGGCGAGGAAACGGCGCCTTCCCAACCGCGGATCCGTCCGTCCAGCGCCGCATGAAAATCCGCCATCTTCGGATATTGAACAACGGTGATGCGCTCAGGGATCGGCGTTTCCAACTCGGCGGAGATCGTCCCGATCGAGAGCAGCGCCAAATCGGCGATGCCGTTCGCCGCCGCCCAATCCCCTTCCACCCAATAAAGGTCGAGGTTGGTCCGGGGCAAATGATTCCACGCAAACCGGTCGTCGATGTAAAAGAAGGTCTGCGCTTCCGAGACCAGCGCATTCCCCGACGGCAAATCGACTTCCCACCAATAGGTCACATCGGTGAAGGGAAACGGCAACGCGGTGGCGGTAACCGCTTCGACGGCGAGCGAAAACCCGTCCGGAGCGTATCCTTTCAGCGGGAAAAAAGCGTACCTCGAGGAGTCGTATGCCAGAATAAGCCGGCTTGCCAAAATCGGTTCGGAGGCGTGAACACGCGCGGTGAAATGCAGGCGTCCGTTAAAAGCCATCTCTCCCGGAAACGCCTCGATCCACGATTCCGCGCGGTATCCGGATTGCGGGCCCGATCCGGCAAAAAATAACAGGGCGGCGATCAGGAAACTATGCATCAGGCTTGATTATATTGTGAAATATTTCGAATGATTTCAACGGCGGCGATTCGAGGCTTTTTCGAAATGGGATCGCCGATCGAGTGGACATAAGACACCGCCTCCCCCTACTCCCCCTCTTCCTCACTTTCATACTTATTTTCCTCCGCGACCTCCTCGTCATCATCAGATTATTCATCTATCCCGTCGATATCCAGAAGCGGCAGGTCGCTGAGAGAATCCTCGAATTCGGCGTTTTCAAGCGCCGCTTCGATCCGGTCCCATTCCTCGCCGGCGGCCAGGTTCTGCATCCTTTCCAACGCTTCCCGCGCGGGACCGCCGCCGATTTCTCCGAGCGCTTCGATCGCGCAGGCGCGGACGCCGGTATCGACATCCTCGAGCAGCTCGATCAGCTGCCGGACCGCCTTTTTTATGCCCAGCGCGCCGGCAGCCCGCGCGGCTTCGGCCCGGATGGCCGGCGCAGGGTTGCGCAATTCGTCGGCGACGATCGCCGCAAACGAAGAATCGGCCGAGCGCCCCATCGCCAGCAGCGCGCTGGCGCGCATAGGTTCGGCGGGATGTGAATGCGCGTTTTCCAGAATAGGGCGCACCCGTGGGTCCGAAGCATACCCGACCGATTCCACCGCCCGGCGGCGCACCTCCAATGCGTCCTTGCCGCGAATCACCCCGATCAGCCGGGCGGCGATGCGAACACCGGTGGAAAATGGAATTTCCTCCAATTCCGCGCGCTCCACAAACGGCCCGAGGGCCTCGGCCGCGCTTGCGCGGACGGACAAATCCGGATCCTGCTCTAAAAATTGGATGAATTTTTCGACGAGTTTGACATCGCCGCATTCCCAGAAACTGCGGATCGCATGCACTCGGACTTCGGGATCGCCGTCGTTCAGGGCGATGCGCGCGACGGCGAGGAAATCCACCTCGAAATTCGCACGCGCTTCCTCCTCCATCCTGCCCATCAAGTCACGGCGGGTGAGGACCGGCAGCTCGCGCCACAGCCTTGCCATCCGGGCCGCTTGTTCCGTGCCAAGGTCGGAAAGCCAATGCAGCGGGAAGCGGGCGGCCGGCCCCGGATCCCGGTCGGCGGGCGGAACCGCATCCGCCCGATCACCGGCTTCACCCTTCAGGATAACCCACGCGGCATCAAACAGCTTCTGTTCCGACATCGGCGTCAGCGGGGAAGGACCGGGAAGAAAACATCCAGGTAGGTGATGAACAGCATCAGGAGGATGAGGATGAGCATGGTGTAACCGTGGACCATCCGTTCCTTTTCCGGGTCGACCCGCTTGCCGCGGACCGCCTCGATCAGGATGAACACCAGCCGTCCTCCGTCGAGCGCGGGGATCGGCAGGATGTTCCCGATGGCCAGCGCGAGGTTGATCATGCCGATCCAGCTCAGGATGATCACCCACTGGTTGCTTTCCCGCGCCGAGCCGACGATCTGTTCCGTCACATCCAGGATGCCCAAGGGGCCGACGGGCCGGTCGGTGGAGGCGTTGAATCCTCCGCGTAAAATCATTCCGGGAAGCTGAAGGAAAAGCTGCAACTGGCCGCGGATGGTGATCAAGCCCTCCTGGAACGCTTCCCCCCAATTGTGGTTGCTGGAAAAGAGTTGCGAAAGCTGCATTCCGGTCGGGCCCTGCTTATCCGGCGTTTCCGCTTCCGTGCGCGGGGTGACAAGGATGTCGAGCGCCGTTCCATTCCGGGATACATGGAGCGTGACTTCCTTCCCCCGATTCGCATAAATATAATCCGTCAACTCGGTGGAGCGGCTGATAGCGTGCCCGTCCACCGACAGGATCAAGTCACCCGGCAGCAGACCGGATTGTGCGGAGGGCGTATCCGGGGTGACCGAATAGACCATGACGGAATCCGGATAGGCGATCTTGAAGGCGATGGTGTACGCCATGATGGCCGCCGCCGCATTAAAAAGAACCCCGCCGAGCAGCACCAGCGTGCGGACGCGCTTCGACGCGGCCGCCAGCCCTCCCTGAATGGTCGGATCATCTTCGCCCAGCGGACGGACGAATGCGCCGAACGGGATCCAGTTCAGGGTGATGTCGGTCCCCTGCCAGGTGAAGAGCTTCGCCAGCCGAGGCGGAAAGCCGAATCCGAATTCCTCCGCCTTCACCCCGGTCAGCCGGCACATAAGAAAATGCCCCAGCTCGTGGATGAAGAGCAGCAGGCCGAAGAGGAAGAGCGCCACCGCCCAATCAAGAATATTGCCGAAGAATTCCATTTACATACCTTTCTGTCCCTCAATCCGCTGGGATTATATCAGGCCGGGAAGGCGATTCCTCCCCCGCTATCCCCCGCTTTCTTCAAGCAGAAATATAACATCCCAACGGAGATAAGGGGGTGAAATCCGGTTGCCATCCCATCCCCCCTCCCCGACACACTCGTTTTCTTAACCACGAGAATACTACCCTCCCCCCTTCCCGTAAAACGGGAAGGGGGGAGGCAGATTCGAATCGTTCTTTATAATCAGATGAAAGTTAAGGGAGGGGGGATGGGATGGCCAAGCGCGAAGAAATACTATCCTTGCACCACCCGCGCTCCCCCGCCCGGCCGCGCGGTCATCACGCGCTGAACGGATGGAATTTCCCGCAGGCGGTGTTCCACCTCCGCGGCGGATTCCGCCGGACACAGGCAGTGGACATTCGGCCCGGCATCGATCGTATAGGCGACGGGCATCCCCCGCGTACGCCAGGCGGAGATCAACCGCATCAATTCCTCCGTCGCGGGGGCGAGGTAGTTCAGGGCGGGGATCGAGGTCCGCATCACTTCGTGCATCAGCCGCGTATCCTCTTCGACGATCTCCGCCAGCGCCGCAAAATCCTTCTCGCGGACCCCCCGGCGGCAGACGGCCAGGCGCCGCGGGGCATCCGCCACGCGCGCCGCTTGCCGCGGGCTTGTTCGGGCGAGGCGGTTCCCTTCCGCGGAGCCGGTTTCTTTTGGGCGGCTGTCGAGGATCGCGATCACATCCGCGAGCGCCCAATGTTCCGGCGGCGCAATCGACTCGGCGAACGAATCGCCGTCCGTGTCCGCGGCATGCCATTCGACGAATCCTGCCGGGATGGAACGACTGGCCGACCCGGATTCGCGCCGGGCGAGTATGGACAGTTCGCGTTCGGAAAGGCTCAATCCCAGGGCGGCCGCCCCGGCGAGGGTGAGCGCGGCAAACCCCGAAGCGGAGGAGGCGATTCCGGCGCCCATCGGAAAATTATTGCGGCTTTCGACCCGCGCTTTTAATGACGACCCCGCCCGGCTGCGCAGTCGATCGAGATGAGCGGAGACGCGCGCCAGCGCCGGACCCGATTGGAGGACGCCGTCGAAAACAAACTCATCCTCGGTCCGGCGCGGATCAAACGCGACGGAGGTTACGGTTTCCAAACCGGCCAGATTCATTGAAATCGAACCGCTGGCCGGAAGGCGCAATTCGTCGTTCCGGTTGCCCCAGTATTTGATGAAGGCGATGTTGGGATGCGCGACGGCGGTGGCGGTGGACATGATTAATAAAAGTGTACCACGCATAGAGAAGGATTATTACCGAGAGGGGAAGAAATCTAAACGCAAAGGCGCGGAGGCACAGAGACGCAAAGAAAATCTTTCGCGTTATCTGGTTTTGGTTTTCCTTGCGCCTTCGCGTCTTCGCGCCTTGGTGTTAAGGTCATTTTCCCGCCTTCGCGCCCTTTTCGATCTTGGCCCACGTGTCGCGCAGCGTCACCGTCCGGTTGAACACCGGCGCACCCGGCGCGCCGTCCGGATCGGCGCAGAAATACCCGTTGCGCTCGAACTGGAATTTGTCGCCCGGCCCGGCATCCCCCAGTGACGGTTCGAGCTTGCAGCCGGCAAGCACTTCCAGCGAGTTGCGGTTGAGAATGCCCTCAATATCCTCGCCCACGTCCGGCTGTTCGACCGTGAACAGCTGCTCGTAAAGCCTGACCTCAGCCTCCACCGCGTGCCGGGCCGAGACCCAGTGAATGGTGGATTTGATCTTGCGCCCGTCCGGCGCTTCGCCGCTACGGGTGGACGGATCGTAGGTGCAGTGGACCTCGGTCACGGCACCGGTCGCGGGATCCTTCGTAACGCCCGTGCACTTCACCAGGTACGCGTAGCGCAGCCGCACCTCGTTGCCGGGATACAGGCGGAAGTATTTGGGCGGCGGCGTTTCGCGGACGTCGTCCTGCTCGATATACAGCACCTTCGAAAACGGCAGTTTGCGGGTTCCAGCGGAGGAATCTTCCGGATTATTGACCGCGTCCATCTCCTCCACCTGCCCCTCGGGGTAGTTATCGATCACCAGTTTCACCGGCCGGAGCACCGCCATCCGGCGCAGGGACCGCCGGTTGAGGTCGTCGCGGATGACCGCTTCGAACACGCGCATGTCCACCCAGCTGTCGTTCTTTGTCTCCCCGACCGAGCGGACAAATTCCAGGATCGCCTCCGGGTGGACGCCCCGGCGGCGAAGGCCGCGCAGCGTGGTAAGCCGCGGATCGTCCCAGCCGCGCACGATCCCCTTCTCCACCAGCGTCCGTACCTTGCGTTTGCTCATCATCGTATGGGTAACGTTGAGCCGGGAAAACTCGATTTGGCGGGTTTTAAATTCGCCCAGCTGTTCGAGGAACCATTCGTAGAGCGGCCGGTGGATGATGTACTCCTGCGAACAGAGCGAATGCGTGATCCCTTCCATCGAATCATTCTGGCCGTGCGACCAGTCGTACATCGGGTAGATGTTCCATTGGTCGCCGGTACGGTGGTGCGGCGCGCGCAGGATGCGGTACATCACCGGATCGCGCATGACGATGTTGGGATCGGCCATGTCGATCCTGGCGCGCAGGGTCCGGCTGCCCTCGGGGAACTCGCCGCGCTTCATGCGCTCGAGCAGGTCGAGGTTTTCCTCCACCGGCCGGTCGCGGAAGGGGGAGTTCTTTCCGGGCTCGGTCAGCGTGCCGCGCGTGGCGCTGACTTCCTCGGGCGACTGGTCATCGACATACGCCAGCCCCTTTTTCACCAGCCGCACCGCCCATTCGTAAAGGCGGCCGAAGTAATCCGAGGCGTAGGTTTCCTTCACCCAGTGGATGCCCAGCCAGCGGGTATCCTCCTTGATCGCCTCGACGAATTCGGTTTCTTCCTTGGCGGGATTGGTGTCGTCGAACCGCAGGTACAGTTCGCCGCCGTTGGCTTTGGCCGTGTTGTAATCAATCCACCAGGCCTTGACGTGGCCGATGTGCATGTACCCGTTCGGCTCCGGTGGCAGGCGCGTGCGGACGTAGTGGAAGCGGCCCGATTGGAGATCCGCGGTTACCGCGGCGAGGATGAATTGCCCGGCTTGCGGTGCGGTGGAATCGGTCATGCATGCCTCATCTCGAAAATAAATTCAAACCGCGGATTTCACGGATGGTGAACGGATTACACGGAGAATCACAGTGAAAAATCATTTGTCCAATCCGTGTAATCCGCTTTATTCCGTGTATTCAGCAGCCGGAACACGGGTTTCACGGATTTGGAATAGATTGCAC
>JBAVFZ010000342.1:0-4726 GCA_049684495.1 Anaerolineales bacterium
GGAGCGAAGGACAAGGGGAGGTAGGATGGGATGGATCACATAATACCTACTCCACCGGTGGAACCTTTTCATGCTACTCACTGCCAAAGGCAGTGGTTTAGAAACCCAATAAATAAAAAAAACTATATATAAAAAGACACGTATTCACAAGGACGTGTCTTTTTGTATCAATCGAACAACCACCCAGCATGCGTTTGCGGGTGACCCTCGCTTTGGCATGAATGGGCAGACCTTGGCCGAGGTTCGGCGAGAAAATGAAGAATTTGCATTTTTATTTTCTTGTTAGAATGGTAATTCGCGAGACGGGGGGAACGGAGGGAGCACATCGCCCTCGTTCTATGAGAGCGATGAGAATTGCGGCTGCCCCGCGCTCTTTACGGGGAAGCGTGGCCCTTTGGACGGACCCATTTTTATCCTTTTAAAAACACGCAACTCCTGGACGATTGATCTGATCCAAAAATGGTAAGAATTCACGACAGAGGAAAAATCATGTCTCAACAACCCCTAAAACTATCGTCGATTATTTTCCTGTTTTTTCTGTCGTTGTCGGCCGGCGTCACGCCGGCGCTGGCTGCGCCCGCGTCCGGCGGACCAAGCGACCCCGTCGAACTGGGCGACTTCCTCGACGGCGTGTTTGCCGCCCGAATGAACGCGGATCACGTCTCCGGCGCCGTGGTGGCAGTCGTCAAGGAAGGCCGGGTGTTGTACACCCGGGGCTACGGCTACTCCAACCTTGAAAAGCACACTCCGGTCGATCCCCAAAAAACACTCTTTCGCCCGGGATCGGTCTCGAAGCTGATCCTGTGGACGGCGGTCATGCAACTGGCCGAGCAAGGCAAACTCTCACTCGAAGCCGATGTCAACACGTACCTGGACTTCAAAATCCCCGCTACCTACCCGGAACCAATCACGCTGAAGACCTTGATGACCCACACCCCGGGCTTTGAAGACGCCAGCATGGGCCTGTTTAAGCTCAAGGCTGATGAAATGACGCCGTTGGATGTAACGCTTAAGACCCACCTCCCGGCGCGCGTCTTCCCGCCCGGGACGGTGGAAGCCTACTCCAATTACGGCGCTGCCCTGGCCGGGTACATCGTGGAGCGCATTTCCGGCCTGCCGTTCAGCGAGTATGTGGAGAAAAACATCTTCCAGCCGCTGGAGATGACCCACAGCACGTTCGTCCAGCCCCTGCCGGCGAACCTGGCTCCCGATATGGCGCGCGGCTACAACTATTCCAACGGCGCTTACGTGGAAGGCGGTTTTGAATTCATCCCGCTGTATCCGGCCGGCGCCTTGAGCGCCACGGCAGCCGACATGTCCAAATTCATGATTGCGCACTTGCAGAACGGTCGCTACGGGGACGCGCGCATTTTATCCGAAGCGACGGCCCGGGAGATGCACAGTCCGTTGTTTGCGCAAGACCCGCGCCTGCACGGCATGGCCTACGGCTTTTTCGAAAATGAGATCAACGGCCAGCAGGTGATTTTACACGAGGGCGCCACGCTCCAGTTTCATTCCATCCTGATCCTTCTCCCGGGCGCAAACCTGGGAATCTTTATCTCCACAAACGCGACGGGCGGCGCCGCAACTCCTGGAGCCGTATTCAAGGCTTTCATGGACCGTTATTACCCCGTCCAGCCGCAACCGGCTCCCAATCCCCCCGCGGATTTTGCCTCCCGCGCCGCGCAGTACGCGGGCGAATATTACATCTCGCGCAGTAATGTCACCGGCATCGAGAAGATCATGATGATGTTGAACACGATCGTGGTCAGCGCCGACCGGGAGGGTCACGTGTTCATCGGGGGTTCGCAGGGACCGGTCCGGTACACCGAAGTGGAACCGGGGTTGCTCGTCGCCGACGCAGACCCCTCGGACCGGGTCGTGCTCAAGGTGGGTCCGTCGGGACGGATATCCCTGCTGACCTCGCGGCCATGGGAATTAATCAAATTGCCCTGGTATGCCACGCTGGAGTTCCACGCTCTGGTCTTCGCCGGCGGCCTGTTGCTGTTCATTGGCGCGCTGATCGGCTGGCTGATCTCCCTTCTCTCTGATCTGATCCGTCGCCGGCCGCGACCCCTGGGCGCGCGTTTTGCGCGGATCGCGGCGGCTTTGTTCATGCTTGTGTTCATTGTCTTCCTGGCCGGTCTCGCCGGGAATTTGGCGGATGTTGATCCGGCGTTTGGAGTGCCCAGGCTTTTCTTCGGGATGACGTCCGGTTTGAATTTCATCCTTTCCCTGACTCCGGTCATGGCAGGTCTTGGCCTGTTAGTGCTGCCCTTTGTATTCTTTTCCTGGAAGAGAAGTTACTGGGCGGTGGGCAGCCGCCTGTTCTACGCATTCCTTGCGGTATGGTTCTGGGCGGTGCTATGGGCGTTGCATTACTGGAACCTGCTCTTATGACCGTCCGGGAATGAGTTTGATAACCCATATCCGCGCCGCGCATCGGTTTCTTGTAGTTTAAAGGAGGGCGCTGCCAGGCGGGATCTCAATCCAAGCGTTGGGCAACCGGCCAGGCGCCCGCACTCGCGAATTCTCATCGCTCCCCCGCTTCCCCGTAAAAATCACGGGGCAGGCGCGGACCTAACTGCTCAAGGGCAAATGCGGGCCGTTTTGCTCCCCCCCGCTTCGTATTCGCGCAAGTTCAAAGACAAACCCGAACTTGCGCATCCCCGCTAAGAACGCGCGGGGACAGGCTTCCGCGAGGGCGAGATTCGGTTGTAGACTTCATTGATCTGCTCTGCGGAGGGGGATATTGTATACTGAGCCTAGTCATGCACAGCGGGCAAGACGCCTGAACCGCAGGCCGATTAGCCGCTTGCTTGCCACATGAGTTCCTCTCAAATGAACATATTAAAGGATTACCCGGGAACGGCACAACACCAATCTATGCTCCGCGCCATCGTGTCCCATTACGAGAACGACCCGCGCATATTGGCCATTACCATATTTGGGTCGCTCGGCCGCGGCAATTGGGATGGCTACTCCGATATCGATCTGGATGTGGTAATTACCGACGGCACGAAAATTGACGTTATTAGCGAACTGAACAAATTATCGGCTTCCCTTGAGTCCGTTAATCAACAAGTGGCGTTTATGATCCCTGAAGGCAAAGATGCTTGCGATTTGGTTTTCAAGTCGCTGATGGAAATGTCCATTCGATATCATCCCCTTTCCAATACAAGCCCCAATATCATCGACAGCCTGCAACTCATACTGGGACGAATTGACCGGAAGGCCATCGAATCCGCGGGTTTGGCCAACAAGGAATTGGACGGTGAACCTATGGTACGGATACTGGATAGGTGCATCCGTCATGCGATTGGGGTGGACAGTGCCCTGCACCGTAAACAAATATGGGCGGCGGTCGAGTTATTGCATCTTATGCGCGGGTCATTAATGGAACTATTTACCCGTAGCCATCATGGTATTCGCGCCTACCAATTCTTCCAGAAAGAAGCGGAGGAACGGTTGCAAATCCGTCTGGGCGATACCTTGCCGCAATATGATCTTAAATCAGCCCGGGAGGCATTTACAAAAATCCTCGATTTATTGACAAACGATCTTGAACGGCTGACGGACGGAAAAGTTAATATTTCAAAGGCGCACTCGCAAGTACTGAACGGGATTCGTGCGCGATAAATGGATCGTAAGATCCAGGGCGGCTCAACCCGGGTCTAGGGCGGAGGGCATGCCCGCGCTACCCTGCAAAAGGCGCAGGGCAGGCCTTCGCCTCGCATTCATCCCTGCTCAAGGAACCCGGTCGAGCTGGGATCCTCCCCTCGCTTCGTAATCGCGCAGGTTTCAAGAACAACCCAAACCTGCGCACTACGCGAGGGTTCCGCGGGGGCAGGCCCCCGCTCCGTAACCGCACAAGTTCAAAGATCAACCCGAACTTGTGCACTCTCGCGGGGGCAGGCGCATCCAAAATTGCTCAAAGAACAAAGCCGCGCTGTTTTGCTCCCCCGCTCGCGAATACTTCGCATCGGTAAGTCCCTACGCTCATCGCTTTCCTCGTTCTGCAAACATCACCACTCAAAGAGCAAATACGAGTGGTGGTGTTTTGCGGGGACAGGCTGAAGCGCAAGCCGTTGGTTGATTTGAATAAAACTACGGAAACATGGCTTCCGGGGAACTCATAAATTTATGTTGAAGTATCCAATACGCTATTCCTATGCCTGCGCCTATTATCCCGGTCATTGCGTATAGTTGTGTCATCGTAAAAGTAATTCCTATTCCATTTGCAAATCCAAAGTATGTCGTAATATTCCTCGTAAAAAACCTGCCCGATTTAATTACAAAAGCAACCAGGACTATCCAACTTACAGCCAAGTAGGCAAATAATGTGTTTAATCGTTCCGGAAAGGGAAGCTTTCTGAATCCCGATCCGAACAACAGCAGAACGGCCGGGGTGATAGCACCCACCTGCAGTACAACCCATACGCCGTACCACCCCGGAAAGAAAGGGGATCGATTATTGGGAATATCGGCGATCGCGACAGCCAGAAGTGTGACTGCCGCTCCAACCCAAATGAGAAGCACGCGTTTGAAATTGGCGAGGTTGTTTTCGGAAGAGTTGATCGCCATGGTCATGCCTCCTGTGAAGGGGAATTCGCTTTGCGTAAAACGGTTTGGATGCGTTCCGCGATGGCCGGCGTTTCAAATACGAGTATGTTGCGCTGAATAAACCGTGATAAGAGGGAAACGCCTGTTTTGGAAAGGCTGTAAT
>JBAVFZ010000343.1:0-33892 GCA_049684495.1 Anaerolineales bacterium
GGATGGGGGTGAGGAAGGGCGGCCGATCGGCTGCCCGGTTTGTTTAAACAACGATGGGGAAATGGATCGTCATGCCGGCGTGTTTTTGGCCGGCAACCATTTTTAATATTCTTAATTCGCGACCTACTGGACCCCGGCCAAGAACACGCCGGGGTGACGACCCTTACGCGTTCCCCTGCCAATACTTCTTCATCACATCCACCAGCCCCTTTTGCACCTTGCAGTTGCGGAAGGCGAACGATTTCATCACCCCGTCGATCTGCGATTCCGAGAGTCCTTTGAACCGCTTGGCGAAAGCGGGCTGCATCAGATTCGCGAAGTAGCCGGCCTGCACCGCCTGGGAAAGATACATCCGGTTCGAGAGGTGGTCGAGATCCTTGTCCCCGATCGTCCGTTCGGCGTATTTGGCGAGCTTGTCGACCGTCTTCTGGACGTAGGATTTCGGAACGCCCGTATAGAGCCATAGATCCACGCCCAGCGCATTCTTCGCGCGCAGGACCGGTCGCATCAGCTGGATATAGTCGCTGCGCGGGTCGACCGTCGCCAGCCCCATCACGCCGATATCCTTGTAGGTCCAGATCGTCCAGTGCGCCGCGTGCTCCTCGAAGACCGCAATCTGGTCGTCGAGCGCGCGCAGGCGGTAGGCCGAATCCGCCTTGCCGCCGGTTTGCGACATGCCGAATTCGCCCACCCACAGTGGCACGCGGTTCTCCGCCGCGTATTTGGTTCCCTCCCCGTCGCGGAAGTTGTCCGCCAGGCGCTTTGGGTTCCAGAGCTTCCCGCCGATGGGGCCCGGGTATTTTCCCGGCGTCGTCGCGGCCGGGGAGTAATTGTGGCTGCTGTATACCAGGTTGGGGGCGAACGGCGGATCGAGTCTGGCGAATTTCGTCGAAAAGTAATCCCCTTCCAGAAAGATGATGTGGTCCGCATCGACCTCGCGCACGGCTTCCACCGTGCGCCGGTAGAGGCGGTTGATCGCTTCCCAGTCGGTTTTGTAGTGGACGGTGAAGCGGCCGGCGGGCGCGCCCGTGACCGGCTCGTTCATCAGGTTGTATCCCGCCACGGCATCCACCCCGCGGTAGCGGCGCGCGATCTCGCGCCACAGCGCCGTGAACCGTTCCTGGAAATGCGGATGCCTCCAGATGTAGGAATGCCGGCTGGAATTATCGCAATGCCAGTCGGTGTTCTGCCAGCCCTGCGCCGAATGCAGGTCGAGGATGACGTAGATCCCGGCCCGCGCGCAGGCCCCGATGATCTTCGCCAGACGCTCGAATCCCTTCTCCATGTAGCGGTACGGGTCTGAATCGGCCTCGAAGTGCCGGTAATTGAGCGGCAGCCGGACGGCGTTCGCGCCGCATTCCGCAAGGTAAGCGATATCGTCCTCGTTGAAGAAATAATCCAGCCAGCGGTCGAAGAGGAATTCCGCCCGCGCCGGGCCGAGAATTTCTCCCATGGCGCGGCGGGTCCCGCTTTCATCCCCGGGGTAGCCGTTGATGAAATTCTCCATGTTCATCCAGCCTCCGACGCACACCCCCCGCAGCCGGACACTCCGCCCTTCCGAATCGACGATTTCCGATCCCCGAACGCGCAGCATGGGCCTCCTCGTAAGTAATGGAATTCCAAGAAAAATTTTACCGCAAAGCCTGCCCCGGTTGGGGTAGGCCGGGGACGCAAAGGGGGCTAAGAATTTAATTTACATAATAAAAAATCTCTGCGCCCTCTGCGCCTCTGCGGTGAGATCTTATTTGGCAACCACCACATCGATATACAGCGTATCCCCAAACGCGATCCCCAGCGGGGAGAACGCCCGGAAGCTGGAGATGTATTCCCCCGCCGCAAGCGGTGCCGTCAGCGCGATGGAAACGACGGCTTCGCTCCCGGCGGCGGCCGGGTAGAGCGCAAACTCCTTGCGCTCCGAAAGGACCGCTCCTCCCACCCAGCGGAACCGGTATTCCGGCCCCCAATCGCAAAGTCCGCCGTTTCGCACCTTCCATTTTTTTTCCAGCGCCTGGCCGCGAAGAACCGGAGACCGGTCCGGAAAAGAGAGATCTCCCATGAAGATCAGACTGTCGGAACAGGATCCGAAGGCGGGCGGCGACGCCTGGGAACTTGCTTCCGCGGATTCCTCCGCGATAAACGCCGTGGCGTCCCGTGTCGGAGCGGATTCGGCCGTCATGGTCGATGAAGGATACGGAGAAATCACGGCCAGACCGGCTCCGGTTTCCGAAATTTGCGGCTGCGGACCGGCCGGTACCGGATGGGATCCGGCGGCCCGGCACGCCGCCAAGAGAATCAGCAGGAGGAGGGTTGGGATGCAGGAAACCCGGGTGCGCGCCGGTCGGCGCCGGTCCTGGATGAGTGTCCGGACCCTATTTTCGGGCATGGGACGATTATACAGCCCGCCTTCTTCCCCGGCAGTTTGGGCGATCGGCCGCCTCCCCGCGGAGCGGTTGCTAAGCCGCCGCATTCCGTATAAAATCCATCCCGGATGGCGGTTTCCGCCCGCTTCGGCTTCCCGCCGGAACGGAGCCCCCTCTGCGGCGAGGATTCCCGATGGGGAAGATACTCGAATCGATCAGAAAATTTTTCCGCGACGACGATTGGCCGTTCACCGAAATGGAGGGTAAGCCCATCCTGCGCACCGGCTTTTCCGGCAAGAATGGGAAATGGACCTGTTTTGCGCAAGCCCGGGAGAACCAGCAGCAGTTCATCTTCTACTCCGTGTTCCCCAACCCCGCCCCCGAGGAACGGCGCCCGGCGGCGATGGAGTTCATCACCCGCGCGAATTACGGGCTGGTGATCGGCAATTTTGAGATGGACATCAACGACGGCGACATCCGCTGCAAGACCAGCATCGACGTGGAAGGCGGCGAACTGACCCATGTCCTGATCCGCCAGGTGGTGTATTCCAACGTGATGACGATGAACAAATACCTGCCCGGCCTGATGTCGGTGCTGTACGCCAACGTCGCGCCCGAGCAGGCGATCCACATCATCGAAGGCAAAATCGGATGATGGCCGCCGCGGTCGGCGTGAAGTTGTAGACTCGATCGCCGATCGCGTCCACCAAGTATCGATATATTCCGGGCCGGGGCTTCGTTATCCCGGCTTTATTTTTTTCGGCAGGCGGCTGATCGGAGCATGCAGTGAAAATCCTATGTGTCATCGCACATCCGGACGATGAATCGGTGTTTGCCGGCGGAACGCTCGCACTGCTGGCCCGGCGCGGTGCGGAGGTGGGGATCCTGTGCTGCACCCGCGGCGAAGGCGGCGAGGCCGGGGAACCGCCACTCGCGGCCCGCGCGGAACTCGGCCCGCTGCGTTCGGACGAACTGCGCTGCGCCGCGCGCGCGCTCGGATGCGCGACGGTCGATTTTCTCCCGTTCCGGGATCCGGACGTGGGCCCCGGCAACGCCCTGTTTGCCTTCGCCGGTTCGATCGAGGAGGTTGTTCCGCCGATGATGGATTACTTCGCCGCCGCGAAACCGGATGCGGTGATCACCCACGGCTCGAGCGGCGAATACGGGCATCCCGGCCACCTGCGGGCGCATCAGGCCTGCGTCGAATCCGCGCGCCGGGCCGGCGTTCCCGTCCTCTATTCCTTCCATGCGGATCATGCCGACCATCCTCGCAAACAGTCGGCCAACCGGAACGATCCGGCGGACTTCGTGGTGGATATCGGCCCCGCATTCGAACGCAAGCTGGCCGCGATGCGCTGTCACCGGACCCAAGCCGCGCTCCTCGTCCGCCGGGCATCGGCCGACGCCGGGCGCCCGGTTCCCCTCCGGGACGTCATCCTGCGCCTTGAATCGTTCCACCGGGTGTTCCCGCGCGATGTCTTGCCGCAGGACGGCCGTGATATAGTATCCCTTCTTGGAGAATTCGCCGCATCGCCCCGGCGCGATGCGCCATAATTCGGGAGGGTTACCGTGCAGTGGTTCGGCATCGCATCCGGCGCCTTCTGGCTGATCACCTACCTGCTCCTTGTCAAACGCGGATATCAGGATAAGGCCTGCGGCATGCCGATGGCGGCCCTGTGCCTGAACATCTCCTGGGAATTCATCTTCTCCTTCATTTACCCGCACGGCGGGATCCAACGGGCCATCAACATCGCCTGGTTCATCCTGGATTCGATTCTCGTCGTCCAATACCTGCGCTTCGAAAGCGCCCGCCGCCCCGCAGGCCACTCCGCCGCATTTTTCTACGGAGCCTTTCTTTCCATACTCGTCGTCTCCTTCCTTGTCATACTCCTGGTCACGCGCGAGTTTGACAACTACGCGGGGTACTACACCGCCTTCGGACAAAATCTCCTGATGTCGATCCTGTTCATCCGTTTGCTGCTGGACCGCAAGGACCTGGCCGGCCAATCCCTTTACATCGGACTGGCGAAGCTGCTGGGCTCGTTGTGCGCCTCCGTCCTGGTGTTCGTGTATGCGCCGGAATCTCAGCTCACCGTGTTCTTCGCCTGCGCGATCCTGTTCTTCGATCTGGCGTATATCGGATTGTATGTGCAGAAAAGCCGGCACTTGGGTATCAATGCCCTGATGCGCTGGTAGAGAATAGACAGGATTTACAGGATTGACATGATTTTTCATTTTATATCCTGAAAATCCTGTCCAAAGATTTTTCATCAATCTGAGTGGACATGAACTGGACCTCGATTTCCGACGCTTCTTTTTTAGGAAAGGTTTTGCGCCTCCCTCTGCGATGGATACCCAAGCGGGCGGTGCTGCCCATCCTGCAGGGCCCCCTGCGCGGAAAGAAATGGATCGCGGGTTCCGGGAATCACGGGTACTGGCTGGGCAGTTACGAAATGGAAAAATGCACGCGCTTCGCGGTGGCGGTCCCCGCCGGCGGCGTGGTGTTCGATCTGGGCGGGAACGTCGGGTACTACACGCTGATCTCGGCCGTGCGCGCCGGGCCGCGCGGCCGCGTGTTCGTCTTCGAGCCGCTGCCCCGCAACCTGGATTTCCTCCGGCGGCACCTTGCGCTCAACCGGATCGGGAACGTGACCGTGATCGACGCGGCGGTCGCCGACCGCAGCGGAACGGTCCGCTTCGCGGAAGACGCCAGCACGTCGAAGGGCCGCATCGGCGAAAGCGGTACGCTGGAAGTGCGGTCCATTGCGCTCGACGATTGGATCGAGGAAGGGCTTTTACCGGCGCCGGATCTGATCAAAATCGACATTGAAGGCGCGGAGTTGCTGGCGCTGCGGGGCGCGCGCCGGATGCTGGCCGCCTCGCATCCGCCGATTTTCCTTTCCACCCATTCCGGCACGGTCCATAAAGCATGCCTTGCGTTCCTGGAATCGCTCGCCTACCGGGCGATTCCGCTCGACAAGCGTCCGCTGGAGCGCTCGCGCGACATATTGGCGGCCGTTTCTTCCGGGCGGGTCTGATCCCCTTTTCCACCAATTCCCGGCCTGTATCCTTGATAAACAGCCCCGATTCGAACGGATAGTGAACAAACGGCTCGCTTTACTCGTCCGAGCCGATCGACCATCCGTACCATCCCTCGAAAGTCGATGGTTTTCTTCCTCCAATTTACATATAATTAATACAGCATGGGTAACTGAGCCGGGTGCCATGCTCATCCAGCCCGCGGTCAGCCGTAAGATCCAAAGAGGGAACGTCAACGTAAAACCCATAGAGGAGGGTTCGCATGTCCATTGAGAAGTTCAACGTGCTTTTGCATTCCGAGGAGAAAACCGAATTGATTGCGGCTTTATCCGACCTCACGGCGATCGAGAAGCCCGAGGATTTAGTGAAAGCCACTAGCCTTATCGGCTGGGGCTACTGGGCGTAATATCGGTTTCGCAAATCATACCCAAGAATTCTAAGGAAAAAAACCGGTCGATCGCAGGATATGGATGGCTCTTTTCGCTCTGATTTCCTGCGAATCAGAGCGGGATTTCTCGTAGCGCGGACGGCTCGCCGCGCTACGATGTTTTTCCATCCGGGCGAAAAAATCCCTGTTGCTAAATTGCCGGATTTCCACATAATTATGAAGGAGGTAACTTCATGGATATTGAAGATGTAAAGAGACAGGTCATGAGCCTGCCGGAAGTGGCCGATTGGCCGGCCATCGCCGGGATTTTCGAACGGCAGGTAGCCCGGCCGCACCAGGTCTGGGAATGGCCGCTGCGCGCCTGCCGTGCGGTGGGCGGCGACGAATCGGTCGTGGCGCCAGGTTCGGCCGCGATTTTGTGCATGATCCTGAGCATCCTGCTCGTGGACGATATGCTCGACCAGGATCCGCGCGGGGAACACCTCAAGGTGGGCGACGCCATGGCGGCCAACCTTTCCTTCGCGTTTCAATCGATCGCCTTCCGCGTCATCGCCAACACACCGGTGGATGCCGGGCGCCGGGCGGCGGTGATGGATTGCCTGGCGCAAATGGCGCTGACGATGGCCTACGGCCAGGATCTGGATACGCGCAACCTGACCGGCGAGGAAAATTACTGGAAGGTAACTCACGCCAAGAGCTCGTCGTATTTCGGAACGGCGATGCACATCGGAGCGATCCTCGGCAAGGCCGATTCTAAAACCATCGATCGGCTCCGCCAATTGGGGTCCATCACCGGCGACGCGATCCAGATCCACGACGACATCCAGGATGCCATGGAAACCCCGGCCAATCCGGATTGGAAACAAGGCCGGAACAACATCCTGTTCCTATACGCCCTGACGGCCGACCACCCCGATCGCGAGCGTTTTCAATCGCTGCGCTCACAGGTTGACGACCCGGTCTCCCTGCGGTCCGCGCAGCAAATCCTGATTCGCTCCGGAGCCGTCAGCTATGCGATGTACCATCTCTGCCAAAGTTACCTGGCGGCCCAGAAAATTCTTAAGGAAACGCCGCTAACCGATCCGGCGTCGCTGCGCTCCGTGATCGACCAATATATCGTGCCGCTGGTTCACCTGTTGAAGAGTCTGGGGATCGCAGTGCCGCCCGAGATCGATATACGCTGAAATGGAAAAAATCAAGACCGGTCTTCGGCAAGCCGCCGATTGGCCATTATTCCTGATTTCGATCGTAACACTGCTGATCTGCCTTTTTTACGGGATCGCGGGGACATACATCGCGCCGTATTCCGGCATCGAATACGACTCCGGCTGGAGAATTATCGGTATTGCCAATTGTCCGAGCAACAGCAGCAACAAACCGGAATGGTGCGCAACGGACGCCGATATCCTGCAAGTGGGAGATCAGGTTTTATCCTTTGGGGATCTCCAGCGCGATGATTTCATAAACAATCAAGATCACATTCCCTTACGGGGATATCAACCCGGTGACACGGTTGCGATCTCGATCCTGCGCAACGGCACCGTCCAAACGGTTCAGTGGACGATTATCAACCCCGCCCTTTCCGACCGGTTTAGAAATTTTATCCCCATGCTGGTCTATATCCCGTTCTGGCTGGCCGGGACGGCCGTGCTGATCCTCATCCGCCCGCGGAACCGGCGTTGGCTTCTCCTGGTTGTTTTTAACTTCGCCACCGCGGTCTACCTGGCCGTCGGCATGTCCATATCCATTATCACTTTTTCATCCTTCATCATCCATGTGGCGACATGGCTGATTGCTCCGCTGTATATCCACCTGCACATGGAGATTCCCAATCCGCTTTTTCGGCCCCGGCGGCGGATGTATTTGCTGGGTCTCTATCTTGCCGGCGCTTTACTCGGCTTGCTCGAGTTCTTCCGGATTCTGCCGCGGCAGACGTTCTATTTGGGCTTGGCCGCCGCCATCATTGGCAGCTTGGGGTTGCTCTCGTACCGCCTGCTGACCCGGCTATCCGCGCCGGAACGGCTGGCCCTGCGCCTGATGTTCCTCGGGATCGGATTGGCGTTCCTGCCGGGCCTGCTTATTGTGACCATTCCCCTCTTTATGAATTTTATTTCGCCATCCTCCACCGCGCTGGTCGCCACCTACATGGCCATCCCGCTGCTGCCGTTTTTCTATTTCTACGCGATCTACAAGCGCAGCCTGGGGGAGTTCGAGTTGCGCGCCAACCGCGCCTTGAGCCTGTACAGTTTCATCCTTTTGTACAGCCTGGCGGTTATTCTCGTGTTCTCCATCGCCAGCCAGTCCCTCCATCTGGCGGACGAATCACTGGCGTTCAGCCTGGTTGTGACGCTGATCTTCCTGATCGCCGCTCCGGGCCTGCGCGCGCGCTTTCAACGCTGGTTCGATACGATGGTCTACGGGGCCCGGCACAATCCGCAGGAGATCGTCCGCGATTTCGCGCTCCAGCTGCCGGCGGCCTTCGAACCCGCGCTGCTCATCCGCCTCCTCAGCCGCGACGTGACCCCCAGCCTCTTGATCCGCGAGTCGGCTTTGTTTCAGAAGACGGAAACCGGATTCTCGCTGTTCTACGCGAACGGACTCACCCTGACCGACAGGCCGGTGGAATCCGGAGAAATGGAAGCGCTGATCAAGAACGCCGGGCAATACCGGCAGCCCGATCATGTCGCCGCCGATCAGTGGTCCTGGGTCCGGCTGGCCGTCGCGCTCCAGACCGGCGGGAAAACCAGCGGGGTGTGGCTGTTCGGCCGGCGCGATCCGGACGATTTCTACCCCCACGACGACATCCTTCTCCTGCGGACCCTCGGCAGCCAGGTGGCGCCGATGCTGGAGAACCTGCGCCTGTACGCGGAAACGCAGAGCCGGCTGGAACGGCTGCAAACCCTGCGGGATATCGACATCACCATCAGCTCCAGCCTGGATTTGAACTTCACGCTGGAGATCCTTCTGGACCAGGTCTCACGCCGTTCGAACGTGGATGCGGCGGACGTGCTGCTCCTCAACTCGAAAACCATGCTGCTGGAATTCGTGGCCGGAAAGGGATTCCGTTCGGACGCCCTGCACCACACCCACCTGCGGCCGGGGGAGGGATACGCCGGCCAGGCGGCTCACGAACGCCGGCTGGTCTTCATCCAAAATCTGGAACAGGATGTCGGCAGCCTCTCGCGCTCGCCGAAATTCCCGTCCGAACACTTCAAGTCTTATTGCGCGGCTCCCTTGATCGTCAAGGGCCAGGTGAAAGGCGTGCTCGAGGTGTTCTTCCGGACGTCGCTGGCGCCGGATGCCGATTGGTTCGATTTCCTGGAATCCCTCACCGTCCAGGCCGCCATCGCGATCGACAACGCGTCGCTGTTCGACGAGCTGCAGCATTCCAACGCCGAACTGAACCTGGCCTACGACACCACCATCGAAGGCTGGTCGCGCGCGCTCGACCTGCGGGACGAGGGCACCGAAGGCCATACCGAACGCGTCACCGAGATGACCGAACGCCTCGCGCGCGCGATGGGGATGGATGAAGACCAGATGGTCCACGTGCGCCGCGGCGCGCTGCTGCACGACATGGGGAAAATGGGGATCCCCGACAGCATCCTCCTCAAACGGGACGCCCTCTCGCGCGAGGAATGGGACGTTATGCGCCGCCACCCGCTCTATGCCTACGAGATGCTCTCGCCGATCATCTACCTGCGGCATTCCCTGGACATCCCCTATTGCCATCATGAAAAGTGGGACGGCTCGGGCTACCCGCGCGGATTGAAAGGCGACCAGATCCCCCTCGCGGCGCGGATCTTCTCGATCGTCGACGTCTGGGATGCCACCACTTCCGACCGTCCGTACCGCCTGGCGTGGACCAAGGAACAGGCGCGCGAATATCTGTTGACCCAATCCGGGAAGCACTTCGACCCGCAGATCGTCCCGGTGTTTTTAACGATAATGGATTAGTAGGGTGGGTTGAAGCACCGAGGGATTTCCGTAAAAGAAAAATAATTGATGGTGCTTCAACCCACCTTACAAGGACTCGGCGCGTCAACCCCGGGATGGGATCGTCATGCCGGCGTGTACTTGGCCGGCATCCATCGATGGGATCGTCATGCCGGCGCGTATTTAGCCGGCATCCAGGTTTTGTAGAGAAGTACCAAATCCGCGTTCCTCATGGATCCCGGCCGAAGCCACGCCGGGATGACGAACAAGTCGCGCGGGGGTGACCATGTCTTCTCCGTCATGCCGGCGCCTGCCCTCGCGGCACATCCCCACTCGATTCTGGTTCATGAGTGGGGATGGGTGTGAAGCGAGGGTGTACTTGGCCGGCATCCAGGGATTTATAGAGAAGTACTTTATTTAAATTCCTCATGGATTCCCGCTAAGAACACCCTCGCTTCGCAAGCATGGTGCCATCAAAATGAAAACCCGATGGCACCATGCTTCGCGAGGGCAGTCGCGGGAATGACGATCATTGATCAGGGTGGGTTGACGCACCGCTAAAATTTTTTAGGTTGCATGAATTTGCATCGGCGCGTCAACCCACCCTACGGATACGCCAATCCCCGCACCTTCCGCCAGACGCGGTCGAACATCGCCCGGGTCAGGCGGCCCGTCTGCGTGTTCTGCCGGCTGGGATGATACGAAGCCGCCAACCATATCCGCCGGCCGGCGGCGGAGCCGCAAGCCCATTGCCCGCCGTGCGCAAACGGCGGAATTTTTTCCGGCGGAGCCGGTCGCGGAGGCGTCCCCATGATCATCAACCCGCCGGAATCAAAATCGCCGCCCGTCCGCATCCGAACCAGCGCGTCGTAGGCGATCTTTCCGAGCGCCACCAGCACCCGCAAATCCGGGAGGAGCTCCATCTCCTCGGCCAGGTACGGCTGGCAATTGGCGATCTCCTGCGCCGTCGGCTTGTTGTCCGGCGGAGCGCAGCGGCACACCGCCGAGAGGAACAATCCCTTAAGCATCAGCCCGTCGTCGCGCGCGGTGGATGCCGGCCGGTCCGCAAATCCGGCCCGCTGGAGTGCGGGGAAAAGGAAATCGCCGGATGCGTCGCCGGTGAACATCCGCCCCGTCCGGTTCGAGCCGTGCGCGCCCGGGGCCAGCCCCACCGCGAGTACCCGCGCCCGCGCGTCGCCGAACCCGGGGACCGGTTTCGCCCAGTAGGTTTCCGCGCGGTAGGCGCGCCGTTTCTCCCGCCCCATGCGTTCCCGCCACTCCACCAGCCGCGGGCAGCGGCGGCAGGAGAGGATCCGCGTTTCCAGCGCATTCAGTTTATTTGGCAAATTACCCTCGTATAGGTATTCCGGAGGTTTTTTGGAATTTTTTCCCGCCATCCGGAGTACACTCAGAATTGGGAAAATTATACATTTTCCATCCGGGAGAGGATGCGTGATGAGAACGTCATTTGCATCGACCGGCCGTTCTGAGTACCATCCTATCATTCCGTCTGCGGCATAAAGGAGAAATACCATGAGACCCCATAAGCCTTCCATCCTCCGGTATGTTCCATGGTGCGTGATCTTCCTGTTCGCCCTCTTGGTCAGCTGCGGCGGAACACCGGTGCCGTGCGACGCGGATATCCTGGTGACGAAAACCGCCGACACAAACGACGGGGTGTGCTCCGGTGCGGATTGTTCCCTGCGCGAGGCGGTGATCCGAGCCAACATCTGCGCCGGCACCCAGACCATCCAACTTCCGGCCGGGACCTACACCCTCACGCATGCCGGGGCCGGCGAGGAGCTCGCCGCCACAGGGGACCTCGACCTTGCCGGCAACGTGACGATCCTCGGCACCGGCAAGCCCGTCATCGACGGGAACGGAGCGGACCGGATCTTCGACGTCCTGCCCGGCGTCACCGCCAGCCTCAGCGGGCTGGTCATTCAGAACGGCCATGAATACAACGGATCCGGCATCCGGGTCATCAACGCGACTCTCAACGTCAACGAAACTTTCCTCCAAAACAACATCAGCACCTGGGCGGGCGACCACGAGGTGGACGGGGGCGGGATCTACGCCGCCGGCGGCAGCGTGCTTGGTATCTACCTGTCGGAAATCCGCGGCAACCATGCCTTCGTAGGCGGCGGTATCGCGACCGAAGAAGCGGCGGGCGTCGCGCCGACGCTGACCCTCTCCCATACCCTCGTCGCCGAAAACGAGGCTTTTGGACCGGGCGGAGGATTGTGGCTCGGGCCCGGCACCCAATCGACCATGATCAACACCGAGGTCGAGGGCAACACCGCGGGGAACGAGGGGGGCGGGATTCACAACAACGGCGATCTCGAGCTCACCAGCTCCACCGTCGAGAACAACCACAGCGTAAACGCCGGAGGCGGGATCCTCAACGGATTCGTAACGCTCATCGCGCGGGATGTCATGCTGAGCAACAACGAGGGTCGGACCGGGGGCGGGATTTACAACCTCGGGATGGCCCACTTCTACCAGAGCGCAATCGTTTACAACACGGCCTACGACGAGTCGGGCGGCGGCGTTTTCAACGCCGGCGGCGCCGGGTTGCTCCTCGACAACACCACCGTCGGCGCCAACACGGGCAACGCCGGGGGCGGCGGCATCTTTAACGACGGCGGGAACCTCCGGCTCATGTTCGTGACAGTCGCCGGGAACAGCAACGAGGGAATCCACAACAGCGGCGGCGGCGAAAAGACCATGCGCAACACGATCCTCAGCGGTAATACGAACGCCAATTGCGCCGGCACCGTCCCGGATTCTCTCGGCTACAACATCGACAGCGCCGATAGTTGCGCGCTGGTCGAGGGCAGCGACTTGCCCAACACCGATCCGATGCTTTCTGCCCCGGCGCCCGTGGGCACCTGGTCGCCCGCCTATGAATTGATGGCCGGGAGTCCGGCGATCGACTCGGCCGATCCGGACCGCTGTTCGGGGATCGACCAATGGGGTGTAATCCGTCCGCAGGGGGCGAACTGCGACCGCGGCGCGGTCGAGCGCATGACCACCGGCGGCGGCGACGCCATTCTCAGCGGCAAGGTATGGCATGATCTTTGCGCAGTCCGCGACGGCCCCATCCCGGCCACGCCGCCGCCCGGATGCGTGGACACCTCGCCCTTCGTCGACGCCAACGGCATCCTCGAACCCGGCGAGCCCGGCATCCCCGGCGTCACCCTGCGCTTGAAAAGCGGGCCGTGCGCGACGGGAAGCGATCTGATGACGGCCGTCACAGGCTCGGAAGGCGAGTATTCCTTCTCCGGCCTTGCCGCCGGCACCTACTGCGTTTCCGCCGACGCCCTGGGCGACGGCAACGACCTGGTGCTCATCCCCGGCGGCTGGTCTTACCCGGACGGCGATGGCGGGGTCGCCCAATCCGAGATTGTGCTCGCGGACGGCGAGGTGCGGGCGGATATTAATTTCGGCTGGGATTATCAGTTCCTGCCCGCCTGGACCGAACCGGAAAGCACCCCGACTCCCACTCCGGCGCCCATTAATTTCGGCAAGCCCGTCGTCTCCACCGAGACCCTCTACTTCTACGGGCCCAACCGCGCGAGCAACTGCGGCCCGAAAGAGGTGACGTTCCAGGTCGGCCTCTCCAGCGGCGCGGGCGTGGCCAACGTGCTGTTCTTCGCCCGGCTGAAGGAACAGAGCAGCGGCCGGCTCGGCGCCTGGACGAGCGGCGTCTCCATGACTCCGATCGGGAACAACCAGTACGTGTTCACGCTTCTGGCGGAAGATATCCCGGATGCGCGCACTTTCGGCGAATCCTGGCTGCAATACCAGTTCGTCGCGCTCGATAATGCCGGAGGGGCGATCGTCCGCAGCGAGGTATTCTGGAACATCACGCTCCTGCGCTGCGAATATAAACCCGGCTAGTGCGGGGATCGGCCGCGACCCAAAGCCACGGGTAAACAAAAAACTTCCGGAGGAATGGTCCTCCGGAAGTTTTTTTTAAACCGATGGAAATCTCATCCTGAGCGCCCGCCCTCGCGCTTGCCCTCGGAGCGATGAGCACCGGTGTTCTCCCGGTGCGATGGATTCGCGAAGCGGGGAGCATCCCTGCTGGATTCTGTTCCATAAGCAGGGATGACTGCGAAGCGGGAGCAGCGAAGGATCTATCCGCACAGGAAAAAGATGCTTCGCTTCCCCCGCTTCCCCTCGCTTCGCTCCCATCGCTCCGCAATCATCCCCACTCAAAAACCAGAAACGAGTGGGGATGCTCCACGAGGGCAGGCGGGGGGCAGGCGCGAGGGCAGGCGCTCGGCAGGGCAGCTTTTGTAGAGAATATTCTTCGGCTGTATGGCTTCAGGCGGAAAGGCGGTAGGTGAAATATTCGTTCTCGCACGGCACGCCCCAGGCCGCGTGCATCTGCCGCTCGTTCAGGTCGATGATCAGCGAACAGACGGTTTTCTGCTGGTCGAGCGGATTTTCGTCGATCACCTCGTGCGAGCAGATCGAGTTTGGATGGTTGACATGGTCGCGCAGGATCGCCTGCAGGGATTCCCGGTTGTGGCGGTGGGTGCGGCGGAGCAGGCGCAGGGCGCGGAAGTAGCGCACGCGCGATCCGATCAGGTGATGGGCGTCGTTTTCGAGCCGCGCCATGCGGCGGGCAAGGTAATGGTTGGTGTGGGCTAAAATCCCGCCTTGGGCGTACATCATCGAAAAATACCGCGCCGAGACCTCCACGTTGTATGCTTCGTCCGACTCATGCACCAGAACGTGGTTGTAACCCGCCGCCCGGTGCGGGGCGAGCGCGGCGGAGATCGCCTCCGATATGGTCCGGGCGGCCAGCACCGCGCGCGAGACGAAGATCCGCGGGACTCCGATGCGCACGTCGCTGGGGTAGACCGAATCGCAGCATTGGCAGATCCCGGCGGAGTTGAAGCCGATGTTCGGCAGCAGCGCGCCGTAGGTCATCGCCAGGAACGCCGGTTCGCCCGCCGGCTCGGCGTGGATCAGGAACACGTCCGATTCGTCGGCCGGAAGCCAATCTTCATTATGCCCGATGAGCACGCGGCCCTCGGCGGTATGCTCCTCGGTCACCACGAACGTGGTGCAGCCGAGCAGATGAAGCGCGTCGGTGGTGATCGCCTCCAGGCAGTTGACCACCATCAGGTCGTCGAAGGCGACGTCCGCGCCCTCGGCCATGGCGCGCAACTCCTCCACATAACGCGGCGTGAGCTCCTGCGCGAAGGGAAGGTATTTTTGCGCCTGCAGGATCGCCTCGGGCCACGTCAGCCGGATTTGGCCGTAGGTTTGCTCGAGGAACGTCCGGACATTGGCGACCATATGGAGGATGGACTCCCGTCGCGCTTTTCCGAATTCCAACCCCATCTCGCGCGGCGTCCCCCCGATATGAATGAGTGGCAACGGCTGACCGGTCATGGGATGAAGTGTAGTGGAAAAAAGATGAATAGACAACAGGGTAGACCGACGCGGTCTCGGAATCCCGATAAAACGGGCATATTTTTTATAAGCATGACCGCATCGGTCTTCGCGATCGTCATTCCCGTCGGTCTTCGCGATCGTCATCCCCGCGCGTTCGGAGCGGGAATCCAGTCCGGACTTTCCGGAAGCTATTCGGGTTTCTCCTGGATGCCCGCTAAAAGCTCGCGGGCATGACGGTCATTTCGGAGTCTGTCATTCCCGCGCCTGCCCTCGCGAAGCATCCCCGCTTGTTCTGCCTTTTGAGCGGGAATGATAGCGAAGCGGGGGTGTTCTTGGCGGGAATCCATGAGGAACTCGAAGTACTTACTTCTCCAAAAAACCATGGATGCCGGCCAGACACACGCCGGCATGACGGGCAATCTGCTGGAAGCCCTCTTCGTTCACGCAAGCAGGACGATCCGATTTTCTGCGGAGAGAGCCCATCCTTCCTTTGAATCTCCTGTGAATGCTTTCGGAAAATTGACACGCCCCGTCCCGTAAAATATTATTTGAAATATGGCAAGTCCTCTGATCTCGACCAAATGGCACATCCCGCCGGCGCCCGCTCAAATGGTTGCGCGGCCGCAACTGCTGCAAATGCTCGATTCGGCGCGCGCCCGGCCGCAGCGGTTGATCCTCGTCTCCGCCCCCGCCGGTTTTGGCAAAACCACGCTGGTCGCCGAGTGGCTCCGGCACACCGGGACATCCGCGGCTTGGCTGGAATTGGATCCCGGCGATAACGATCCGGCCCGTTTCTGGCGCCACCTCATCGCGGCAATCCAGTCGGCGGATCCATCCGTCGGGCGAAGCCCGGAGTCGGTTTTCGAAGCGGAAGCCCTTCCGCCGCTCAAGATGCTTGCGGAATCGCTCGTCAACGACCTGGACCGCAATGCCCGACAGATGATCCTCGTCCTGGACGATTACCACCTGATCGAATCCGACGCCATCCACTCCGCCCTGAACACCCTGCTCGATCATCTTCCGGGCGGGATGCGGATCGTCATCACCACCCGCGCGGATCCGCCGCTGGCTCTCTCCCGCCTGCGCAGCCGCGATCAGATCACGGAAGCGCGGACCGCGGACCTGCGCTTCACCCGCGGGGAAACCGCCGCGTTTCTCAACCGGATCCATCAACTCGACCTGGCGGAGGAGGATGTCGCCTGCCTCGAGGAACGGACCGAGGGCTGGATCGCCGGATTGCAGCTGGCGGCGATCTCCCTCCACCGCCGGTCCGACCGCCATGCATTTGTGACCGCTTTCGCCGGCGACGACCGGTATATCGTGGATTACCTCCTGCAGGAGGTGCTGGCGCAGCAACCGGCGTCCGTGCGCTCCTTCCTGCTGCGCACGTCGATCCTCGACCGTCTGTGCGCCCCGTTGTGCGAGGCCGTGACGGGCGCGCCCGGGGCGGAAGACATGCTCCGTCATCTGGAATCGTCGAACTTGTTCCTCCTCCCGCTCGACAACCGGCGGTACTGGTACCGCTACCACAAGCTCTTTGCGGACCTGCTCCGCCGCCGGTTGGATCAGGAACTCGATCCGGCGGAGCGGCTGGAGTTGTTTCTCCGCGCCGCGGAGTGGTTCAAGCGGGAGGATTTGATCCCGGAAGCGGTATCGCTTTTGTTGGCCGCGCCGGATCACGCCCGGGCGGCGGATCTCGTGGAGCGGCAGGCGCTGACGGTCTTTTTCCGCAGCGAGTCCGGCCTGCTCGGAAGCTGGTTGAAAAGCCTGCCGGAGGAATTGATCCGCATCCGGCCGCTGCTGTGCGCCGTGTACGCCAATCTGCTCGGGCATTCCGCCGCCTGCAACCCTTCGGCTGTCCACTCGGCCGAATCCTGGTTGTGCGCGGCGGACGATGCGCTTGAGGCGGCGGCCGCCGGAACGGATCTTCCGGCGGCGGATCCGGATAGGATCCGGCTGACCCGCAGCTTCATCGCCCTCTCGCACGCTTATCGGGGTTTGTGGCGGCGGGAAGATCCGCAATCCGTGATCGGCCTGGCGCAGCAGGCGCTGGCCGGCCTGCCGCCCGCGGACGAAACGCCGGCGGACCGGAATTTTCTGCGGATCCGCAGCGGATTGAATTACAACCTGGCGGTCAACTACGCTGCCGCCGGAGATTACGCGGCCGCCGACCGCGCGTTCGCCGAAAGCGGGCGGATCGCCGCTCTCTCCGGGGATATGCTTAACGCATTTTCCTCCGCCGGCGGGCGGTGCTATATCCTGCGCCGGTTGGGAAGGCTCAAGGAAGCCGCCGCCCTGTGCCGCCGGACGATGGAAACGCTCGGAGCCGCCGGTCACGCTTCCCCCTCCCGCATCCCCTACTCCGGCGTCGCGATGATCGATCTGGGATTGATCCTCCTGGAATGGAACGAATTGGCATCAGCCGAGGAGTCGATTCGCAGGGGATTGGAACTCCTGCAAATGACGTACGATGGGTTAAAAACAATTGAAGGGAACGTGGCGCTGGCGGATATCCGCCTGACGCGCGGGGATGGCGCCGCGCTGTCACAACTTCCGGAGGCGGAGAAAAATCTCCCGGAGCTGGAGCCTCTCGCGCAGCTTACCCGCGTCCGCCTCTGGCTTCGGCAGGGGGCGCTGGAATCCGCCCTGCAGTGGGCCAAGGGGCGGAGCCTCGAAGCGGGAACGGAGCGGGAAGGCCTCGTACTCGCGCGCATCATCCTTGCCTGCGCCCCGTGGATTCCGCTCCATGGAAAATCAACGGGGCTTCCCGGCCTGACGGCCCTTCGGGTTTTTCTGGACCGCGCATACCTGTCCGCCGAAAAGACCGGATGGACGGACCGGATGATCGAATTGCGGATCCTGCAAACCCTTGTCTGGCAATCGGACGGGGAAAGCGCAAAAGCGGTTGCCTGCCTGCGGCAGGCGCTCGCCTATGCGCGCGACGGAGGGTACGTCCGCCGATTTCTGGACGAAGGACCGCCCATGATCCGGCTCCTGGGTGCGATGGCGGGTAAAAGCGGCGAGTTGAACCCGTATATCGACCGGTTGCTGCAAGCGGGCGGCCGGGACGGCGCCGACGCGGAATCTCCCGCGTCCGAGCCGCTGATCGAACCGCTGTCCATCCGCGAACTGGATGTGCTGCGGCTGATGGCGATGGGCGATTCGAACGCCGAGATCGCGCAGAAGCTGGTCATCACCATGAATACGACCAAAAAACACGTCACCCACATCTTCGGGAAACTCGATGTGACCGACCGCTCCAAGGCCGTTAACCGGGCGCGCGAATTGCGGTTGGTGGCGTAAATCGCTCCCGGCGGACGGATTCCACGGGATGTGCTACCATCCCTTGCCGGACAAGTGATCGTCATGCCCGCGCCCGCCCTCGTGGAGCATCTCCACTTGATCCTGTTTATAAGTGGAGATGCTGCGAAACGAGGGTGTCCGAAGCGAGCATCCAGGGTTTTTTCGAGAAGTAGTTAATGCGAGTTCCTCATGGATCCCTGCCGAGATCACCCTCGCTTCGCAATCATTCCCGCTCAAAAAAACAGATCCAAGCGGGAATGCTTTGCGAGGGCAGTCGCCGGGATGACGAATCAGAGACATGCCCGCGCGGGTTTTACAGGCATCCCTTGCCGGACCCATTCGCGGATCCGGGTTGGTAAACAAGCGAGTCGACCATGAAGCGACATCTCCCTGCCCTCACACTCCTCTTTCTCGCCGCGGCCGCATTGACGGATTGTTCCCCCCGCGCGGCGACTCCCGCCGCCACCCCGACCGTCGCGCCCACGGTTCCCCCCGGCGACTCCGAACATTCCATTGCCGCCGACAGCATGCAGCGTTCTTACCTTCTGCATGTGCCGCCGGGATTCTCCGCGGCCGAACCCGCCGCGCTGGTCTTTGTATTCCACGGCCTGGCGGAGGACGGGTTGTACATGAGCGTGGTGACCGGGATGAGCGAAATCGCCGATGCCAACGGCTTCCTGGTCGTCTATCCCAACGGAACGGCTCCCCCCGGACCGCTTTCCTGGAATGCGGGCGGATGCTGCGGATACGCGCTCAACAACCGGGTCGATGAGCCGGCGTTCATCCGGGCCATTCTCGCCGATGTGGGACGCATGGCGACGATCGATCCGAAGCGCATCTACGCGACGGGGTTCTCCAACGGCGCGCTGCTTTCCTACCGCCTGGGATGCGAAATGTCCGATACCTTCGCCGCGATCGCGCCGGTGGCCGGGATCCTATCCCAAAATCCGTGCCAGCCGGATCAGCCGGTTTCGGTCATCCATATCCACGGGGACGGCGACGTCTCCGTCCCGTTTGGAGGGGGCGGGACGAATCCGTCCACCGGCTTGCCGTTCCCCTCGGTCGATCGCGGTATCGCCGCCTGGGTGCGGCTGGACGGCTGCGTGGATTCTCCGGAAAGGGAGCAGTTGGGAATTGTGGCGCATACGAAGTACGCGTCCTGCCGGACCGGATCGGCGGTGGAGTTGTACGTCGTGAAGGGTTTGGGCCACGCCTGGCCGCCGCCGTCCATCCTGCCGGCCTCGAAGGTAATCTGGGAATTTTTTGCGGCGCATCCGAGGCGTAGCGCAGCAACCGCGGCTGTCCCGGTATGAAAAAATTATTTTTCTTCCTCCCTCTGTTTTTAACTTTAGCCGGTTGCGGGATCGTCCGCCCGGTGGAATCCTCAACGCCGCTGGCCGCGCTGCCCGAAGGGTGTATATCCCCCGGAACGGTCGAATACCCGAAGCTGGAAGCAACCCACAGCGGTTATTCCTACGGATACGGGCTGTACCTTCCACCCTGCTTCGATGCGGATAACGGGAATCTATACCCGATCGTCTACCTCATTCCCGGTCGGACGAGCGGACCTGGCACCTGGTTCGCCGCCGGCGCCGCTGCGATCGCGGACGAATTGATTTTCAGCCGCGAACTCCCGCCCTTCCTGATCGTCACCACCCAGAACATCGACAGCGGAGCGGAGATGTATGCCGCGACGATCGTCGAGGATTTGATGCCGTATATCGAAAGCCGCTACCCCGTAAGCCCGTCCCGCCGCCATCGGTCGGTGGGTGGCGGATCGCTCGGCAGCGTCGCCGCCTACCGGATCGGATTCCGCTTCCCGGACCGTTTCTCCGCGGTCGGGCTCTTCGGCGGCGGGGCGATTGCGGGCGAGGAGGATCAAATCCGGAAATGGCTGGCCGCCATGCCGCCGGAGTCGAAGCCGCGCGTTTTCCTCAACAGCGGTTTCCAGGACCCGTACATGCAGGATGCAGCGCGGGTGATGATGGGGCTGCTGGATGAAGCGGCGATCCCCCATATCCACATCTTCACCGACGGCGGCCACAATTATGCCTATTGGGCCACGTACCTTCCGGCTTATTTCCATTGGTTGGCGCTGGATTGGTGAACCCCCCGCTTTCGGGGATTAGTATCCGGCCTTTTTTGGCGTAAAATTATTTTCAATGCGGAAGGCATAAACCTCGTCCACCGGCCTTCCGGCACCCATCCGCCTGCATGCCAAGAATCCGCCGCAGCCGCATTCCGCTTAAGCGCGCAAGAATCCCGGAGATCCCATCCGGTGCGCGCGCATTCGCCTTCCTCGTCATGGCGGCCCTTATGGTCGGCTGCGCTCCCGCCGCACCGCAGGCATCCGGCCCCACGCTGCCGAATCCGCCCACCTTCACCTGGCCCAATCTTCCCACCAAGCCCCCGGCCGATTCCCTGCGCACGCTGTTGGTGGACGGCCTGGAACGCAGTTTTCTCCTTCACGTCCCGCCCGGATTGAATGCCGGTTCGCCGGCTCCGCTGGTGCTCGTGTTTCACGGGCACCGGATGAACGGCGACTACATGCTGGCCATGACGGGGTTCAACTCCCTCGCCGACGCCCGTCAATTCATCGTCGCCTATCCGAACGGGACCGGATTGACGGAAGCCCTGTCGTTCAACGCCGGGTTGTGCTGCGGGAGCGCCGTAAAAAATAATATCGACGAAGCGGCGTTCGTGCGCGGGATCCTCTCCGATCTGGAAGGCATCTATGCGATCGACCCCGCGCGGGTGTACGTCACGGGGTTTTCCAACGGGGCGATGCTGGCCTACCGCCTGGCCTGCGAGCTTTCGGATACGATCGCGGCCATCGCGCCGGTTGCCGGCAATCTGGGATACGGCCTTTGCCGGCCGCGCGGGAAGGTCTCCATCCTCCATATTCAGGGATTGAGCGACGATTCGCTACCCTACGCGGATGACGACCTTGAACCCGATATTAATCCGGACATCCGGTCGGTGCAAGGCAGCGTCGCGTTATGGGCGTCCTTCGACGGATGCGCGGGATCCCCGTCCGATAACCAGAGAGGGATCGCGACGCGCAGAGTGTATTCCGCGTGCGCCGGAGGGACTGCCGTGGAATTGTATTCCCTCTATGGGGTCGGCCACATCTGGCCGCCGGAAAGCCTCTGGCCTGCCTCCCAAACCATTTGGGATTTCTTCGCCGCGCATCCCAAAGCGTAATCCGGCCCTAAACGGACAGGCGCGAAAGAGCCGCCGGCCGCCGAAAAATAATAACACCCGGAATAACACCCGCGGGTGACGCGCTGGCCACCGGTTGTCTGAGACACTGAAGCTGTCTCCGGCAACCGTTTTTTTTAGCGAGTCGCCGCCGGAAGATGGAAAACCCTGCGGAGCGCACTCATGCGAGATTCCCCGAAACCGCTGCGATTGGAACAACCGGCAACATACCAGATCATCGTCCAGGGACGCCTGGATGGAAGCTGGACGGACGGGTTCGGCGGGATGCATATAAATATAAAAAAAGACGGCGGCGGGCGGATTTTCACCAGCCTCACCGGCCGGGTGCGGGATCAGGCCGAACTGCACGGGATGCTGGCCCGCACCCGCGACCTGTGCCTTCCGTTGGTGCGGGTGCGGCTTTTGCGTCCAATCGCCGATTCGCCCGATGAATCATAGAGCAATCGAACGCCCATCCCATATCGAAAAGGAGCTAATATGCGCAAAAAATATTTTATGCTAGGCTCGCTCGTGCTTCCGGCCGCCTTCCTCGCGGCCGGTTGTCAGGCTGTTCCGGCGGAACCGGCCGCGAGCCGGACCGGCACATCGGCCCCCGCGGCGGATCCGTCACCCGCCGGGCCGACGCTCGAACCGGGATTCCGCGCGCCGCTGTGGACCTTTGCAACCGCTGGCGAAGTCTGGTCCTCGCCCACGGTGGCCGGCGGCACAGTCTACTTCGGCAGCGACGACCATGCTTTGTACGCGGTCGACATCCCCACCCGTCAGCTGAAATGGAAATTCGAGACCGGCGACCGGGTCCGGTCGCGCCCGGCCGCGGCGGACGGTATCGTATATTTCACCAACGATGAAAACCGGCTGTACGCGGTCGACGCCGCGGACGGAAGCGAAGTCTGGCATTTCGAGATGGGCACACCCGCCGCTCCGCGCCTGCCCATCCCGGACGGCTGGGATTATCAGCAATCGTCGCCGGCCGTGGCCGATGGCATCGTCTATGCCGGTTCGGCGGGGCCGCAATTCTTTGCGGTGGACGCGAAAACCGGCGAGGAAGTATGGCGGATTGCGGTCGGCGGATACGTGCGCTCCTCACCGGCGGTGGCCGGCGGGGTGGTGTACTTCGGCGACTGGATCGGTTTGTTCTACGCGCTCGACGCCAGAACCGGGAAGGAGAAATGGTCCTTCGACACCCAGGGCGCGGTGGTGCCCTCGCCGACGATTGCGGACGGCGTCGTCTACATTGGCAGCAAATTCCCGTGCCTGTACGCGCTGGACGCGCAAACCGGCGAGAAGAAATGGTGCTATGCGTATCCGCCCGGCGCGGCCTGGGTGGAATCCTCGGCGGCTGTCGCCGGCGGAACGGTGTACGTCGGCAGTTCCGACTGGTTCCGCGTGAACGCGATCGACGCCGCCACCGGATCGGAGAAGTGGCATTTCCTCACCAAGGGGGATCCATGGAGTTCGCCCGCGGTTTCCGAGGGTGTGGTCTATATCGGCGCGACAAGCGGATTGTTCTATGCGCTGGATGCCGTCCACGGGAAGGAAAACTGGAAGGTGGAAACAGGAAAAGCGCTTGTCACCTTCGACCCGATCCGCTTTAACGGCGGGGTGGTCTCCTCTCCGTTTGTGGCCGAAGGCGTGGTGTATTTCGGCGCGCTGGACGGTAAATTGTACGCGGTTAGCACGGCGGCTTAGCCCTTCTCCTGCATCTCCCTTCCGTCACCCGATCCCTCACGGCCCAATGGCTGCTCGGGATGACACCCTGCAAGCGTCATCCCGAGAGGCCGGGAAAAGGCGGCAGCCTGTCCCGAGCGCCTGCCCCCGCCTGCCCTCGTGCCCGCCCCCCGAGCGATGAGCGTCGGCGATCTCCCGATGCGAAGAATTCGCGAGCGGGGGGAGCATCCCCACTCGTTTCTGGTTTTTGAGTGGGGATGCTTGCGGAGTGATGGGAGCGCTACGCATCGGGGGTATTCCGATGCGAAGCATTCGCGAGTGGGGGAAGCGAGGGAAGGGATCGGTGACGCATGGATTCAACCGGGCGCCGGATTGAATTCCTCACCCTGTTATACTTCCGCCCATGATAGACACCATTCCCTTCCAAAACCTGGCCAAGCGCCTCGATGAACTCCCCAACGGTTTCCCGCCGGCGGAGGACGGCTCACACCTGCGCCTGCTCGAATACCTGTTTTCCCCCGAGGAAGCGGCGCTGGCCGCCGACCTCTCCACCGAACCGGAAACGCCGAGGACGATCGCTGGCCGCCTGGACCGCAACCCCGCCGTGATCCGTGCCCAGCTGAAGGAAATGGCCCGCAAGGGGTTGATCACCGCCGGGCGGTCCGAGGGCGGCCTGGGATACTGCCTGATGCCCTTCGTCGTGGGGATCTACGAGATGCAGTCGGCGCGGATCGACACGGAGCTGGCCGGACGGTTCGAGGATTATTTCCACGCCGCGTTCCGCCGGGTGTCCGCCATTCAGCCGCCTTTTCACCGCGTCGTCCCGGTCCAGGAAAGCGTGAAGGCGGATGTTGCGATCGCGCCCTTCGAGAGCGCGGCGGGGATCGTCTCGCGGGCGTCCGCCTGGGGCGTCACCGACTGCATCTGCCGGAAACAGACCGCGCTGATCGGGCGCCCCTGCCCGCACCCGGTGGAAGCCTGCATGATCATGTCTTCCACACCGGGCGCCTTTCACGACCGCAAAGGCGTGAGGGAGCTGACCCAACCGGAAGCGCTGGAACTTTTGCGCAAAGTCGCGGAAGCCGGGCTGGTCCATTCAGTGGCCAACAATCGCGAGGGCAACTGGTACATCTGCAACTGCTGCACCTGTTCGTGCACCATCCTGCGCGGGATGGCGGAGAGCGGGATGGCGTCGGTGACCGCGCGTTCGGGATTCGTCTGCCGGGTGGACGACGCCGCCTGCGGCGCGTGCGGGGTGTGCGCGGAACGCTGCCCCTTCGATGCCATCACCGTCGACGGCACGGCCCGCGTGGACAGTATCCGCTGCGCGGGATGCGGCGTGTGCACCGTGGAATGCCCAAACGGGGCGCTGACTCTGGTGCGCCGCGGAGTGGGGGAATCCGCGCTTCCGCCCGAGGACGAGGAGGAATGGCGCAGGGAACGGACGGCGTGGCGGGAGAAGAACACTCCGTAGAGTGGATCGTCATACGCGAGTGTTTTTTCCGCGCATACTACAGTTCGTCATGCCCGCGTGTTTTTAGCGGGCATCCAGGAGAAATCTAAACAGCTTCCGGTAAGTTTGGACTGGATTCCCGCTAAGTTCGCGCGGGAATGACGGACGCTGAGGTGATCGTCATGCCGGCGTGGTCGTAGCCGACATCCACTCTTAGTAGAATAATTTTCCAGGCGCCCGGACCGGATTCCCGCCAAGATCGCGCGGGAAGGATGACCGGCCTACCGGCGCGGATTCTTCACCCTCACCCTAATCGCCCACGACTCCTTTAATTCGTATTTTCCCTCCAGGTAAAGGACGTTTTCCGACAACGGTGTGAGCGTGATTTCGCCGGTCTGTGTATTCCATTGCACGCGGAAATCCGCCCGACCGTCTCGGTCGTAATCGATTTCCTCGTCGATTGCCGCCGGGGCTTTTTCCCGCGGTGTCCAATCCACCTGAACGAACCCGTCGCGCGTCTCCCACAACAATCCCATGAAGACCGGCTGGTGCACCACGGTCTGGTATCCGTCATGCGGCAGGGTATACGCGGGCGCATCGCCCGTAATCCACGGCGAAATCCGCACGCCGGTGTCCGCGATCGTCTGCACCCACCCCTCCATACCGATGAAAGTCACCAGGATCAGGGGCGCGGCAAATCCGGCGCCGAGGTAACCAAGAAACGATTTAATTGTGGCCATGATCACTCCCTTGCCCTCCTCCCGTGCAGGAAGGAGGTAATTTTAAAAATTCGCCATGCCCGGGCCTGCCCTCGCGGCGATGACATGTGGTCGTCATGCCCGCGGGCTTTAAGCGGGCATCCATCGGAAAGGTCGTCATGCCCGCGCGTTTTTAGCAGGCATCCAGTGCCTGCTAAAACGAAATATAAAGTGCTGGATTCCCGCTTGGTACACGCGGGAATGACGTTCAAACCTACCCAACGCTTCCCGTGAAGACCAGCCGGAGCAAGTGCCAGATCGCGAACGCGATCATTCCGCCGCCCATCGCCGAGAACACCAGGAAGGCCGGATAGAGGAACAACACCCGCGCCAGGTTGGGGCGGATCCCGGCATTCGTACCGCGGATGTGGAACGCGATCGCCTTCTTCGGGCAGGAATCGACGCATTGCCCGCATTTGGTGCAGGTGAGGAGCGTCCGTCCCCGCTTGAGGCTGCCTTCGTCGATCGAAAAAGTCGGGCATTGCCGGATGCACAATCCGCACGAGACGCACTTGTCCGTGTCGATGCGCACATCGAATACGTTGACCTTGTTCGTCAGCGACTGCATCGCGCCGAAGGGGCAGAACAAGCCGCATTGCGTCCGGCGCCGGGTGAGGATCGGCAGGACGACGACCAGCCCCAGGAAGATCGATACGAAAATAACCGTTTGAACCAGCGCCACGGCGGAATTAACCGCCCCGAATTCGGTCACCGCTTTGAACGGGCAAAACCAATCGCAATAGACCGGCGAAAGCGCCAGGGCGGAAGTTAGCACGATGAACAGCAGGAACGCCCAGGGAAAGAGAGTCCACCGGGCGGGGACATTCTTGATCACCGGCTTTTTCAATATTTTGGAGAAGCCCTCGTCCCATCCGCCGTAGAAACACACCCAGCTGCACCAGCCGCGTCCGATCGCCAGCGTCGTCCCCAGCCACAGCACCAGCATCCCGGCAATGCTGGCAAACCCCGTCAGCAGCGATCCCGGAAAGATGATGGTCCCGGTCAGGAGCGCAGGCAGGATCACCATCGGGATCACCAGATGGCAGAACGGCACCTCCCCCTGGATCGCGACCGCATCGGTGACGATGTTGCTTCCGCGGGTGGTGAACACCTCGTACATGAACCAGTACACCATCGCCAGCGCCATGAGGATGAACAGGATGGAGCGCACCTTGTGGGTTTTTCCGGTGGAAAGCATCAGGAAGAAGGCCGCGTTCAACCCGAGCCAGGTGATCCCGATTGCCGCCAGGAGCAGGGGATCGTTTTCCGAACCTCTCCCCATAAGCAGGAACGCGGTCAGCAGCGCCATCGGGAACGCGAGAGCAAGGCTCTTCCCGATGCCCATCCCGGATGTGACGCTTTCACTTGGAACAGCACCGTCATTTGCCATTATGCAAATCCTCCCAGCAGAGTAATGACCCCGGAATAAAGATAATAGGCAGCCATAAGCACGGCAGCCATTTTTCCGACGAGCGCGACGGCGGCATGCCGGTGAAAAGCACCGAGGAACGGAAGCGGAAGCATAAAGATCGACGTTCCGACGAAGAACGCCGCGAAGAGCATCAGGCTGGCCGCGAGGCTCCCGGCATAGGCGGCGCCCGCGAACGCCAGCAGGAACGGCGGGCAGAGGTTCAACCCGGTGACGAACCCCATGCCCAGCGGAAGCAGCGCCGGCCGGCGCGCCAGCCATTTCCGCGGGCCGGCAATCCCCAGCGCGCATGATGGCGGCAACTTTGCCAATCCGAAATACAGAAGCATCACGGCCAGGACGAGGTAGGCGGCTCCGAACATTACGCTGCGCAGTATTGGGTCATCCAATATTCTCTGGCCGGTCCACCAGGCGAGAAATCCAAAGAGCAGGTACCCGCCGAGGCGGCCGATGAGGAATTTACCAAGCAGAATTCCATTGCCGCGCGCGGACTGTCCGGCGCCGAGCAGCATCGGCACCAGGACCGGCGCGCAATACGCCAGGCAGGTGCCGCCGCTGGCCAACCCTAGCAGGAAGCCTTCCATCCAATCACTCGTAGCGGAACCGAAGGACACCGATCGTGACAAACAGCGCCGCAAAACCGCACAGCACGCCTGCCACGGGAAGCACTCCCGCCAGATCCTGTCCGCGCAGCAGAATGTCGTTCATGCCGATCATCGACCAGGTCGTGGGCAACGCCAGCGTGATGTTCTGCACGATCTCCGGGAACAGCTCGCGCGGATACCAGCAGCCGCCCAGCAGCGCCATCGACATTCCCAGAGCCATGCTAATGCCTCCCGCCTGGGCTTCGGTCTTTACAAAAGTGCCCAGCATGGTGCCGAAGGCAACGGCAGCCAGACCGAACGCCGCGAACATTACTACAGTCGCCACCGGATGGCTCCACCAAGGCAGGTGGAAAGCCAGCGTGCCGATCAGGGCTAGGATCATCATTTGGATAAGCGCCGTCGCCAGCTGGCCCGCGATAGTCCCCAGCAACGCGACCGTCTTGCTCACCGGCGCGCTGACGAGTCGCCGCAGCGTGCCCTGCCTGCGCTCAAAGGCGAACAGGGACGAGATTCCAAGCAGCGGGATGAACACCCAGGTGATCAGCTGTCCGGCCGAAGCCTGTCCCTGGGGAGTCCAGGTTGCCTGTTCGGCCGCCGCCGTACCCGGCCGGGTCGCCAAGATCCGATCGGGTTGCTCGGCGAACAACGCCTGCGCATCGGCTTTTGCCGCATCGTAAAATGCCTGCCGTGCGGCGGGATCCGCGAACGGCCGGATCTCCTCCGCCGAGGCGGTGACGATCCCGGCCGCCTGCAGCGATCTTCCCACCGAACCCAGCGCAGCCCGGACCGCCTGCTGCGCGGCGATTGCATCCGGATTGCCGGCCGCTGTGGTGAATTGCAGTTCCATGGGTTCGCCGGACACACGCGCCTGTTCCAAACCGGCGGGGATGACCAGGATCGCCGGAGCTTCCCGGTCTTTGAACCGGGCCTGCGCGTCCTCCAACCCGGTCAACTCCACCCGCACCGTTGCCGATGAATGGAGAGCCGCGATCAGATCCTTCGCCAGCTCCCCTCCATCCTGGTCCACAACCAGTATGGGAATCCGCGAGTCGGTATTCGATCCGTAGGCGGATCCAACCCCGAAATTGACCACCATCGTAAAAACGACCGGCAGGACGAGGAAGAAAAGCCATTCCCCCCGCGAGGAGAACCGGATCAGCGTATCCTTCCAGGCGATGGCGAGTATTTTTTTCATTTCCTGTCTCCTAACCGCTTACCGTTTCCCGCCCGCCGGCAATTGCGGGGCCGCCCTCCCTCAACAAGGAAGGGAAACGGGCGGGAAGCGAAATTATCCGCGTAGAATGCTCCGGCGGCGTATGATCCAGACCGACACCAGGAAGAGAACCACCGCCATGACGAGCAGGCCGGCCAGTACCCCCATGATTTGCGGCAGACCGTCTCCCAATCCGAGCGCGACAAATCCGTCGATCCCCCAGGCGTTGGGCGTGATTTTTCCAAGCAACCGGAACCAAGCCGGCATCCCCGATACGGAGACAAAATTGCCCCCCAGGACGCCGAAGGTCAGCATCATCGCCGATCCCAAGGTGGTGACCTGGTTCGGCGTGCGGGCCAACGCAGCCAGCAGGATCCCCCAGGCCGTCGCGGCCGCGACCAGGACAGCCACCAGCGCCGAGAGCGCGAGCGGATCTCCGAAGGTCACATGGAACAGTACCGCATTGATCCCGATCAGAATGGCCATTTGCGCGAGAGCCGTCAGATAGATTCCCAGCATCTTCCCGCCCAGGATCGCGGTTTCCCCGACGGGCGCGCTGGAAAGCCGCGCGAGGGTACCGGTCTCTTTCTCGTCCAAGAGGCTCTTCCCGCCCAGGGAAACGGTGAACATCAGGAAGAAAATCGCCATCGACGGCGCGAAGTACGCCATCGGATCGAAGACCACGGCTTCGGATGTGGTTTTTTCGGTGGAGACCAGCCGGATCGAACCCCCGGATTCTCTTTCCGCCGCGGCGCGCTGCCCCACCCGCAATCCGGTTTCCTGCGCTTGAGCGGGAGTGATGATCCCCGCCGCGATCAGATCTTCCACCGCAACCTGGCCGCTGACGCGCCCCAGTTCGACCTGCTGGATGAAGGATTCGACGATCGCCGTAACCACCTGCGCGGACACTTCGCGCTCGGGGTTGGCATACACCTCGATCCGTTCATTCGCCGGCGATGTCCCCGTGCCGGTGATCGAATCCGTGAATCCGGACGGGATGATGACGACCGCGGCGGCTTTGTTCCCGTCCACCAGAGCCCGGCCGGCGGCGGCATCGGCCGCCGTCTGCGGATTGAGAAGGCCGGCCAGCTCATCGGAAGAGAAAGCCTCAACCAACCCGCCGCCGATATCCCCGGTATCCTGATTGACGATGACCACAGGAATATCCGCCAGCGTCGGGCCGGAGGAGCCGGTCAGACGTCCGCTCACCAGCGCCATACCGAAGGTCAACACCACGGGCGCGACCAGCATCAGGAGCAGCCCCGTCCGATCGCGGAATGCGACGGTCAGGTCTTTGAATGCAATCTGTAGGAATTTCATTGTCCGTATCCTATTCCCGCAGCGCGCGGCCGGTGAGGTGCAGGAACACCGCTTCGAGGTTGGGTTCGCGGACGTCGATCCCGGTGACTTTGACGCCGCGTGCGTTGGCCACCCCGATCACCTCGGGCAGCGAGGCATTGGCGTCGTCGGCCATCAGCCGCACGGTATGATCTTCGGCGCGCGCGCTGCGCACGCCCTTAACCTTGCCGAGCGCTCCGGCCAGTTCGGGACCGGCGTGCTCGGAGGCGATCTTAAGCTCGATCTCGTCCGTGCGGCCGACCAGCCGGGTGAGTTCGTCGAGCGTCCCCAGCGCAATCAGCTTGCCGTGGTCGATGATCCCGATCCGCTGGCTGAGTTCCTGGGCTTCCTCCATGTAATGGGTGGTGTAGAGGACGGTCATCCCCTGCGCGTTGAGCGCCTTGACCATCTCGAGGATGTTGCGCCGGCTCTGCGGGTCGATGCCGACGGTCGGCTCATCGAGGAAAACGAGTTTCGGCTCGTGCAGCAGCCCGGCCGCGATGTTGATCCGGCGTTTCATCCCGCCGGAGTACGATTCCACGCGGTCGTTGCCGCGGTCGGTGAGGCCGACGGTTTCGAGGATCGCGTCGATCCGGCGGGCGAGATCCTTCCCGCCCAGGCCGTACATCCAGCCCCAGAAGCGGAGGTTTTCCCGCGCCGAAAGACTCGGATACAGCGCGATATCCTGCGGGACGATTCCGATCGCGCGTTTGACCGCCTCGGTATCCGTGCGGACCGAGTGTCCGTCGACGGTCGCGTCCCCGCCGGTCGGTTTTAAAAGGCAGGAAAGCATACCGATCGTCGTGGTTTTCCCGGCACCGTTCGGCCCAAGCAGGCTGAACACCTCGCCGCGCCGAACGCCGAAGGAGACCCCGTTGACGGCGGGTTCGGCCGCGCCGGGATATTGTTTGACAAGATCTTGAACTTCCAGAATGAGTGGCATGGGACCTCCTGAAATCGGACATACTGAAATATACGCTTCGCGCGCGGAACGCGCATCGGTTGGGCGGGCTATTGCGTGGTCACATCTTGGAATGGGAAGGAGTCATAGGGAGGAGTAGGAAGTCACACCGACCTATCCTCTCCACTCCTAACCCCTCCTCCCCTTCCCTAAAGGGAAGGGGAGGAGGGGAATCAAAGGGGAGGTAGGGTTAGGTCAGGAGGGTGAGGTCGCAAGAAGGGATGCGGAGGTTGGACTAAATAATCCCCAACTCTCTTGCCTTCATTGCCGCTTCGGTGCGGTCGGTGACTTCGAGCTTGGCGAGGATATTGGTCAGGTGATTCTTCACCGTGCCTTCCGCGATCACCAGTTCGGCGGCGATCTCCTTGTTGCTGGCCCCGCGCGCCACCAGCCGCAGGACTTCGATCTCGCGTTCGGAAAGCGGCTCTCTCAGCGCGTCCGCAGGGCGCGGGCTGAGGCGCGCGAATTCGGCGACCACCTTGGCCGCCACCGACGGTTCGAGGAAGGATTCCCCGCGCGCCGCCAGCCGGATCGCCTCCACCAGCTTCGCCGAGGGCGTGTCTTTCAGCAGGTACCCCACCGCCCCGGCGCGCAGGCCTTCGAACACGTTCTCGTCGTCGTCGAAGGTGGTAAGGACGATCACTTTGGCTCCCGATTGAAGGGCTTTCAGCCGGCGGGTTGCGGCCGCGCCGTCCATGACCGGCATCTGCAAATCCATCAGGACGACGTCCGGTGTTAAAGCTTCCGCCTGGCGCAGCGCTTCCTCCCCGTTCCCCGCCTCCCCCACGACCTCCAGGCCCGCCTGGACCGAGAGCAGCGTGCGCAACCCTTCCCGGAACAGGGCTTGATCATCAACGATGAGAATGCGGATGGGGGGCATATTTCCTTCCCAATCGACGGAAATGTTCACTACGAATCATGCATACTTGCAGAGTTTTATCATACCATCCAATCGATGGAAACTTTCTCTTGGAAGGCATGATCGTCATGCCCGCGTGTAAAAAGCGGGGATCCGGCAATCTATGGTGTGTTTATTAGCGCGTAAGCGGGGCGGAACCGGTTTCATTTATAATGTATCGCGTACAGGAGGCCCTATGAAACGACTTTTCCTTTTGGCACTCATCCTCGCCGCCCTGATGCTCGCGTGCAATGTCCCGGGCCAGGAAACGCCGGCTCCCGCGACCAACCAACCGCCGGCGGCGACGGAGACTCCCGCCATAACGCAAACTCCCACCGTTGCCATAACGCCGACGATCCAAACCAACGTTCAGTGCAATGAATTGGAATTCTACCTGGATCCCGCGCTGGCATCCGGCTCCAACTGTGAGACGGTCCCCGAAAACATCGAAAACGATCCCTTCCAATTGCCCGAATACACGCAGGTCACACTGCAAGGGTATGTATTGCCGCCCGATCAACCATACTTCCAGACGATTCATGTCTACCGCCTGGCGGAGTTCCTGGCATTGCGTCCCCAGGCCTCCACCGGCGTGGACGCGCTGAAGGCGCTGATCGCAGGCGGCGCACCCGGAGCGGATGCACTGCCCGTGATGGATCTTCTCGGCGCCGCGCAGGAGTTCCATGCCCAATACAAGGTGGTTTCCTTCGCCAACGGAAGCGGGATCCGGTTTGTCAGCCAATATGCGCAATATTACGCCCCGATCAACAATCACGACATGTTTTTGATCTTCCAGGGATTGACCAGTGACGAACAGTATTATGTCTCGGCCATCCTGCGGATTTCAAATCCGATCCTGCCGGCCAACGCCGACAATCCGCCCGGCGGACTGTCCTGGGAGGCATTTGGCAATCAGTTCGACACGTATATCGTGGATATCACCAACCAGCTGAACGCCCAACCCGAAGCCTCATTCGTTCCCGGCATCCCGCTGCTGGACGCGCTCATCCAAAGCATCACCATTACGCCGTAAAACCTGCAGCTCGATATGTTCAAGAGACCGAGGCGGTCCCGGCCAAGAACATGCCGGGACCGCCTCGGTTTTCGTCACCGCCGCGGTTTTTCCGTGGCGGTTGTTTATGGCGGCAATGAGCGGTAATGATTGGAATATTACATATACGATTTTATCGGCGTCCCATCCTCCCGGCGGAAACAGAATCCCTCACTCGCCGATCCATGCGAAAGAACCTCCACAAAACCTCCAAAGAATGCCGCCGAGGAAAAATATCCGGCGAATTTCCTGTATAGTAGATGGTGACTGCGAAAGGATCAAATAGCCCATGAACAAACCGCGTGCATGCCTTACCCTCGCGCTTCTCGGTGCGGTGTTTACCGCGTGCAACTTCTCCACAACGGGAGCGAAGACGACCTACCCGGTTGGTTGTTCGACGTCGGACCTGATCAACGCCATTAATCATGCAAATGCGGATTCGGGACCGGCGGAGATCGTCCTGGCGGCGGATTGCGAGTACAAGTTCTTTGGCGCCGCCGACACCCAAAGTATCGATGGCGTCAGCATCCGCAGCGCATTGCCAGCCATTACCAGTGAGATCGAGTTTGTGGGGAACAACGCCGTCCTGTCCAGTAGCATCTCGATGGGTTCCAATGCCGCGTTCGGGTTTTTCCTGGTCCAGTTGGACGGTTCCTTAAGCGCGGAACACCTGACCATGAAGAATGGGACGCGCCCGCGCGGCGGCGCCGTCTTTATCGACCGCGCGAGGGCTTTTTTCTTCGGCGTAGAATTCTACGCGAATACGGCATTGGGAATTACGCCGGCCGCTTTCGCCAAAGGCGGCGCCATCTACAACCGGGGAGGGGCTTTATCCGTCACAGGCGACAGCTTGTT
>JBAVFZ010000344.1:0-11550 GCA_049684495.1 Anaerolineales bacterium
ATTTCCGGCCGACGGTAGGGGCGACCAGAAAGTGGAAGAATGGTTACCTTGGATGAAACCTTGCCTTCGTTTGATCGTCATTCCCGCGCCTGCCCTCGCGCAGTGGGGGTGTTTTTAGCGGGAATCCGGGATTTTCAGGAGTGGATGCCCGCTTAGTACACGCGGGCATGACGATCATGGATGTCCCAGTAATTCTTTGTGGACAGCCCCTGATTAAAACCGGCGACCCGATGGGTCGCCCCTACTTTTTCCTTTTCCCCTTCCCCTTCTCAGGTATTTTCCTGGCGCAGACACAAATTAAAACCGGGTAATCCGGGTCGGCTTCGGTAAGCGCAGCGGGTGGAATTTCCTCCGCGGCCAGGCCGTACAGGAAGGCGGCCGCCATCCGCACGTTGCCGCTCGTTTCCAATTCGATTCCCTCCGACGGAAACACCTCCCCGAACAACCGCCGGACGGCATCCGGCGTCATCCGCCAGAAATCCCCCCACCGGTCCGCATCGTATCGGCTTATCTGGGAAAGGCTGGGGATGGTCACCAGTGCGGCCCCGCCGGGTTTAAGAAGCCGGTGGATGTTCTTCACCGCCGAATGGATGTCGTAGATGACATGCAGAGTCTGGGTCAACAAAAGGCAGTCGTACGTTTCCCACTTGAGACCGCGCCCGGAGACAAGATCCCCGACGATATTGGCCTCCGGGTTCCCCTCGACCGCATGCAGCACATCCGCCTGGGTGACGCGGCTTCCGCCGAATTGCAGCGTATATCCCCGCTCGCCTATCTCGAGCACCCGGCCGCGGATATCCGCCGAATGCCGCTCCAAAAAACGCTCCATGAGAAACCGGTCGATCGGGGTTCCGCGGTCGAAGGCAAATTGCCGGCTGGCGGGCCGGGCCGGAAGCGGCAGGATGCCCGCCGGCCAGAATCTCCAGCGATTAACCGTCCGGTGTAGAAAAAAAATAAAATTGGAGAAAGGCCCTTTCTTGGTCATGCGGTCAATCCTACCGGAAGCGGCTCGTAAATTCAATCCGAACCGCCGTAATGAATCTCCGATGTCCATCGCCCGGCTCTCTTCGAAAACGTCAGGGGAGCCGGAATATCAAGTAGTTCCCGAAAACAGCCTCCGGCGTTATCCCCTGAAGGGCATCCGGTATACCGGCGTTTGAATCCACCACCTCCCAGATCTCGCAGGAGGATTCCTCGGGGCATTCACCGGGACCGGCATTCCGTACGCCGTAACGGGCGAGGAGAATGTAGTCGAACCAATACGCAAATAGAAAATCCGGATGCTGGGGCTCCCCCGGCAAAGGAGAATCGACCAGCTTATATTCCACCCGCAGCACCCGATCCTCCCCGGTTCCGGCCTTGCCCGCCAGGAACTCCACGACCTTCCATTGATTGCTATCCGCCCCGCTGTACCCTTCGTCCCGGATTTGGGAAATCCGTTCCGCCATATAGGGAACCGGCAGCAAAGCCACACCCAATGCGGCGGCCAGAATCCAAAACAACGGACGGGCACGAAGGACATGCTCCGCCAGCCAGTGCAGGAACAGAACCATCACCAGAACCTGAAGCGGCCACATGAACCAGAAGCGTTCCGGCCTTCCGGGTTCCGCAAAAATCACGAGAATAATCCACGGCAGGCTGAAGGCGATACAGAGGATGGTGCTGTCCGGGTTGCCATCCGGCACATAAACGGAGAGGAATAATCCCAGGCAGATGGAAAACCAGATCCAAGGCATGTATTCCCGGAATTGAACGGCCGCCAGAATGATGTTGTGGTTGACGGCATTATCCGCCGCGAATTTTTCCAGAACGGCCGGGTTCGCCGTCAGATAAATCACCAGCATCCCCGCCGCCGCCAACGCCAGGGGGATCCATTTTCTTTTCACGGCGACCGCCTGGACGATCTTCTCCAGGGGTTTCCATGCCCGCGCCACAACCCAACCCAGCGTCATCCAACCGATCATGAACACCAGCCAAAGGATCGAACCGGAAAAACGCTCGGCGCCGAGGACGAATAAATCCTGGTCGAAATTGCGGTCGACGTTCATCATCATCCGGCACGAGCCGTAGGCCAATTGTTGTTTCCATCCGGGAAGCGGATAGACGACCCGCGCCTCGATGTCCGTTCCTCCGACGTACGGAAGATAGGTGCCCTCCGGCACATCGTTTTCCCCGGGTTGGGTGGCGTAACAGTAGATGGGAGCCTCCGAATTGCCCTCCCACACCGTATCCGCCGGACGCTGCAGAAGCATAGACGCCAAATCCACAAATCCCCGGCCATATTCATATTTCAGGTATGGAAACCACACGAGCAATCCGAATGCCGCCGAAAGCAGCAGGCTCTTCCACCCGATCGGCGGACGGAAAATCAACCACAACACGGGGATGACGAGCAGGAAAGGCACAATCGAGAGATGAAAGTACATCCCGAACGCCATTACGGCCAGGGCCGCGCCCAGAGCCCATGCGGCGCGCCGCTTAACCCATCGGAGGAGAAAATACAGGGAGGCCACGATAAAAAGCGGATGACCGATGGGCCACAATCCCGACGACCCCAAAAGGGATAAGGCGAACACCACCGCCGTCGAAATCGCTACCATCCGGCCGAAGGCTTCGCGCGCGGCCAGGTATAAAAAAAACAAGGTGGCGTACACGATCCATACGGTCCCCGCCAGATCCTGCAGCCGGGGATCCGAAGCGGTCCATACGCCCGGGATCAGGAAAAAAAACGCGCCGGGAGGACTGTAGGAGGAGTAACTGGACAGTTGACCCTTTTCCACAACGCGGCCGGTGGAAAGGAATTCATTCGCTCCGGCGTAATATGGGAGCATATCCACATGAAGAAGCTCGCGGCCTTTCCACCCCTGAAACCGAAGGAGAATGGCAAAAGCGCCCGCCGCGAGGATTATTAACAGATCAAGCCAGATTGTGGATTTTAATTTAGGCATCCATCGCTCCCCAGAAAATGCCGTTGCTCAACAATACGAATCCGGCGGGCCAATATTCCTGGAATAGTATTTACTCAGCCTGATTTCTCTTTCTTGTACGCTGAAACACCGAAAAGAGCCGAAAACACCGAATTATTTTTTTTTAGAATCCGTGTAATCGGCTCTTCTCCGTGAAATCCGTGTACGCTTTTCCCGGCCTGAGCAGATACCTGGAATATTCCATTATGGATAATAAAAAAATCCAGAATTGCTTGCGCTCGCCGCTAAATCGTACCCCTGGAAAACAATACGCGTAGCCAGCGTGCTTCGCGCCGGAAAGCGGGAAACCGCAGTACCCGCGGGAGCACGGCCCGTCGCCAGGCAATAGCGCCCATGGGCTTTCCCTTCATCACATCCGCCAGTATCAGCCGCAACACCTGCCGGCAAGTGAGGATTTCCGGTTCCCGGCGAATCCCGTCCGGGAAGGGTTCGAGGTATCCCAGCAGCCAGCTCCAGAATTCCAGTTCGTTCTTCTGATGCGCCACCGGATCGCTGAAGAGCTGCGCTACGGAAGATTGGCCGTGCTGGCGGTAACGGGCGACAAAGGCCGAATCCGCCCGCACCGGATAATTCAAACTCAGTTTGGCCCATACCGCCATGTCGGTGCGCACTTTGCGGAACCGTTCTTCGAAACCGCCGAGCGATTGAAGCGCGGACCGGCGCATCAGCGTGGCCGTCGGGCACGGGTAAACGTTCGCGTCGCGCAGGAACGCGACGGTGAGTTCCGGCGGATCATAGACGCGGTCTTCGAGCGGCGCGAACGGCTGATCCCAGCCCTTCCCTTCCGCCGGATTTTCAAAGAAATAATGCACGCGCGCGAAGGTCATCGCCGCCTGCGGGAATTCTTCCAGGATCCCGAGTTGGCGCTCCAGCTTGTCCGGCAGCCAGATATCGTCCGCGTCGAGGAAGGCGATGTACTCTCCGCGCGCGATCTTTAATCCGCGGTTGCGCGCCGCGCTCGCCCCGTGCGGGGTTGAGGGTTCCGGCATCAGCGCGCGCACCCTTTGCGGGTCGCGCCGCGCATACTCCCGGGCCGCTTCCGCGCCCCCGTCGTCCGAACCGTCGTCGACCAGGATGATTTCCCAATCCGCCTCGGTCTGGGCGTAGACCGATTCCACCGCATCCGCCAGAAACCGGCGCATGTTCAGGAAAGGGATGATGACGCTGATCTTCGGGTCCGGCATCGGGTCAGGGAGTAAACGTATAAATCGTCCGCGAACCGTCGCGGCTGGCATAGACCGGGGAAAGGGTATTTTCCACAATCGGAACAAAATCGGGCGCCAGCGTCCGCACATCGTTGTCCATCATAAGGTAGCGGCACCCCGACTCCTCCATCGCGGCGCGCAGCGCATCCGAATCGCGCACCTCGTAGAAAAGCTGCCAGTGCCCGTACACGGAGTGGTTGGAATAGATCACCTCGGCGGAGCTGTAGGCGATGATGCACTCGCCGCGCGGAACCTGGTCCGAGAGTTCGACCAGCCAGCTCCGGTAATCCGCCTCCCATTGCCGCTGGGCGCCCCAGCCGCGGTATTGGCCTGCCACGAAGGCGGCATTCCCGCCCACCATCGCCACGGCGACCAGCAGCCAGACCACGCTGAGCGACAACTGCTCCGGCTTCACGACGGATCGCAGTTGGGCGATCACCGGGACGGCTCCCGCCACGGCCAGTGCAAGCAGGACCGGAAAAAGCATCCCGAAGAACCCCGGCCGGTAGGAGGCCAGGGCGTAACCCCCAAGCGGGAGGCACCACAACAGCGCCAATCCGAGGACCGCGCGATGGGCCGAACGCCAGAGGACCGCCGCGCCTCCGGCCGCCATGAACAGGAACATCGCGCCCCCCAGGATGCTGTAGGCGTCGTAGAACATGCGCACCGCATTCGCCGCCGTCAGCGGGAGCCGGGATAGAAAGGCCCTCGGATTGCGGGCGATCGCGCGCAGGACGCTGTATCCGTTCTCCTCCGCCGATCCGTACAGGTCGGCCGAACTGGGCGAGGGGACGACCTCATACCGGTCGGTGTATAGGAAGTTGTGCCCCTGCTCAAACGCCAGGTAGCTGCGCTGCCCGAGCTGCGGATCCCAGGAGCCGGTGGCGATTCCGTTCACCAAAATGTACACAATTACCGGCAATAAGAATCCCCCCGCGAAGACTGCGGCTTCCCGCACCGCGGATTTATTGCGCCCGCGGAAGAACCAAAGTATCGGGATCAATATCACGCCGAGCAGCAGGCCGTCCAAGCGGGCCAGCGCGGCAAAGCCGAGCAGCAGGCCGATCCCGATCCAGCGCGCCGTGCCGATCGGCTTCCCGTCCCGCTTCTCCCCGATCCACCCGGCGGCGAGAACCGCGAAACTCAACCCGGCCAGAACGGAATAGAGCGAGTCGGCGGTCACCATCAGAATGGTCGATACCGGCCGGGCGATGGCGGTGAGCGCCATCGCCGCCCAACCCGCCCGCTTTCCACCCAATGCTTTTCCGGCGATGTACGCCGCCGCCATCAGACCGATCAGCAGGATCGTCCGGCGCACCATGGAGACATACCCCAGCAGCATGTGATCGCGCGGGAAGAAAATGTAGATGAGACCGTTGAGGATTCCCGCCAGCGGTCCGCTTCCGAGGGGCATCAGGGTGCCGTGCTCCACCAGATTGACCCCGTCGAAGAGGTATCCGCTGTCGTCCAGGCCCGGGAACAGCACGGTCAGAACGGGCAGCTGGATGAGGATACCGGCGGCGATGATCAGCAGGCCGACGATCCGGTCGCGCCAGGGCGACGGATTCGTGTTTTTATTCCGGTCGATATTCTTCGAGGCTGCCATCGCGCCGTATCCTTTCACGCGCCCTCCCGTTACGACGGTTTCCAGCGCTTGGTTCCCAGGATCCAGACCCGGAGAAGATCGGGGAGGGTCTGCAGCCGCCGCCAAAGGATGGGGCCGGAAACGGCGGGGACGATCCGCCCGTCCGGGCGGATCCGATGGGTGGCATCGCTCGTGTTATACAAATACCGCACTTCGCTCGCCAAGCTGAAATTGCCCCGGGCTTCCTCGCCCTGCAGAACTCCGGCCAGGCCCCCCGGGTGGTAGCTGTAATCGTGGTTCTGGTGTATCGCCAGGATGAAATCCGAACCGACGATCACGTCCATCTTCCAGGCGCGCGCCCAAAAGATAAGCCAGTTATCCCATCCGAAGCGGCCTATCACCAATGGCGGAAAATCGGCAATTCCTTGCGATCCTCCCCAGGCACTTTTCGGAAACATGAAATAATCCAGGGCGGATTTAGCTCCCGGTTTTCCTTTGGTTCGCGCCGTTTCCAGCAGGCGCGGTTCCCAATCCGATGTGGCAAAATCGAACCGCTCGCGAATATCGGTGTCCCAGCGCCGTCCGGTCATCAGGAAAGGCTTGCGTCGGCCGGATACCGCCTGGATTGCCTGGGGCAGTTTACCGGTATACAAAATATCTGCGTTGGAATACATGACCAGGGGGAAGGAGGCTTGTTGAACGGCCGTTGCGAAAACCGAACTCAGGAGAGGGGTCCCGAATTTATTCCGTTCGACATCCGGTATCAGCCGCGCTCCCAGTTCGCGCGCCACTTCCGCCGAACCCGTTTCCTCACCCAAGAGGAGCACCTCGGATTGCGGCAGCAGCCTGCGCCAACAGGCCAGCGTATTGTATTGGGTTACACCGACATGCCCGGTAAACGGCTTGGTTGTGGTAAACAGAGTGATCATAACAGCGAAGGATTAACCTTTTTGATCGGAAGCGCCCACTCCGATCGGAATGTATTCCGTTTTCAAACGCCACCCGGCCGGGGCGCACCTCCACGCATCGATCAAGATGATCCGGCGTCCGTTAAAGATGCTTTCCGGGATGCGTAAAAATTCCTTCCATGGAACCGCCATCACGACGATATCCGAGTTCCGGATGCAATCCTCGGCGCTTCCGCAGTATTGCGGTTGATCTCCAAGAACCACTTGCGCCGCATTCAGCGCCATGGGATCGTAGACCCGCAAATCCAATCCCGCCCCGAGCAGCGTCTGAGCCAAGAGCATTCCTTGAGACTCTTCGATCACCTCGGTATCCGGCTTGTAGGAAAGGCCGAGGATTCCCACCTTCGCACCGGGCTTGGCATGCGCTTTAACCAGGTCCGCCAGCCGGATCACCTCGGCGCGGTTCTGGCGGTCGGTGGTCTCCGCCAGCGCGGCCTGCACTTCCAATGCGCGGGCGAGCGCGCCCATCGCCAGGTTGTCGCGCGGGAAGCAGGGGCCGCCGTACCCGGTTGCGCCCTTTAGGTATTTCCCGCCGATGCGGGTATCGTGGCCGATCGCGGCGGTGACCTTGTCCACGTCGCCGCCCGGCAACCGTTCGCAAATGTGCGCCAGCATGTTGGCGTAAGTGATCTTGGTGGTGACGAAGGTGTTGACCGCCAGCTTCGATAGTTCGGCGTTGACGAAATTCAAATGCGCGACGTACGGTTCGTTTTCACAGACCGTCTGGTAAAACGCGTCGAGGATCTCCCCCGAACGCGCGTCCGACTCGCCGCACAGGATAAAATCCGGATTGAGAAAATCGTGGATTACACTGCCGAGGGCGATGAACTCCGGGCTGTAGCACAGCCCAAAATCCTTCCCGGCCTTTTTGCCGGAATGCTTTTCCAGGCACTCGCGGATCGGCCCGCCGGTGGAGCCGGGCATCACCGTCGAGGTGATCACGACCACGGTGAAGGTTTTTTTCTTTTTCAGCCCGCAGCCGATCGCTTCGCAGGCCGAGAGCACGTGGCGGATCGAGAAACCGCCGTGCGGCTCGCTCGGGGTGGGAACGATAATGAAGACGATTTCCGCTTCGACGGCCGCGGCTTCCAAGTCCGTCGTCGCGCGGAGCCTCTCATGTCCGCGGCGGATGCAATCGGCCAGGTCGGTCTCGTTGACCGGCGCTTCGCCGCGGTTGATTTTCTCCACTTTGATCGAATCCAGGTCCGCGCCGATGACGGCGACGCCGCGGGCCGAGACCGCGGCCGCCATGGGCGAACCCAGTTTCCCCAGCCCGATCACGGCCACTTTTTGCGGTACTGCTTTGCCCTTCGCCATGCCTGCTCCTTATCGGGAATTTTTTCCCTTCAACCGCACAAGCCGCTCCCGGATCGAACCGGCGGCGCGGGCAAACCGTTTTTCCACGGCTTCCACCCACGCGGCCCGCCGGGAAATTCCCGGGAGCATAAACCGCTCCCGTTGCCGGTGTTCGGGATCCGCGAACCGCTCCATCCGGCCGTCCGCCAGGCGGTGGGTGGCATCCAGGATGCTGAACAACCGGAAGGACCCTCCGGCCAGACGCTCGTTCATGACCGCCTCCGGCCCCTTCCACACCCCATCCGCTCCCTGCGGGTGATGATTGTACCCGTGATTTTGATGCACCGCCCAGATGCTTTCCGTTGCGTCGATCACCATCGCGCCCCGTTTGCGCGCGCCCAAAATCAACCAGTTATCCCACATCGTGCGCCCGATGGCGAAGGGCGGGATTTTACCCCACAGCCCGCGCCGGAAAATGAAGTAGTCGATTCCGGTCTCCGCATGCAGGGAGCCGCGTTCGCGCACTTGCTCCCGCAGGCGTGCTTCCCATTTCGGATCGGAATAATCAATCTCCTCCGTAATTTCCAAATCCCACCGCCGGCCCACCGCCAGGAACGGGCGCTCGATGGCGCTCAGCGCGCGGACCGCATCCAGGAAATTCCGGCCAAGGATGATATCGGCGTTGATATAACAGATCAGGGATTGTGCGGCAATCGATTCCGCCTGCCGGAAGAGGTCGTCCACACGCGGGGTTCCAAATTCGGTCTGCATGACCGCCGGGAAATGATCGAGGCCTGTCCGGCGGGCGAAGGCAGCCACACCGCGCTCATCGCCAAAAAGCAGAATCTCCACTCCGATTCCAAGCCGAACCCATGATCCGATGGCATTCTCCTGCAGACGCAGGAATTCCCCTTCCATCGGTTTGGGGCAAGCGAACAGGGTGATCATGGCTGCTCCGGCCCCGCCGTGACGCATAAATGCCAACCGAAGCGTCGTTCCATCGCGCGGAACACCGGCTTTGGCATGATCCGGAAATACCAATTCCGCACGTATTGATATTGCACGTACTCACGGATCTGATAGGGGAAGATGTGGTCGACGAACAAGTCCTTTATGCGGAATCCGCGCAGCAGCACGCGGATATTTTCGGGGGTGTAGGTATAGGCAACCGGGCACCCGATCTGCGCTTCCGCGTAACGCGCCACCATCTCATCGAGCTTCCAGAAAGCCCCCTTCCCTTCCGTCAACAGAATCCAAAATACCTTCCAGGAATTGCGGTTGTAAACCATCAACTTAAACTCGCTTTGCGGATGGACAAAATTATCCCGTACCTGCGCGACCACGCGTTCGGGATGCGTTGTGTGATGGATCACGCCGAAGGAATAGACCAGGTCGTACGGTTCGGGCGGAACCACATCCGAAAGCCGCTCGGCGTCGGCGGCGAGGAAGGTTATTCGATCGGACAAGCCGAAGATGTCCGCCCGGCACCGCGCCAGTTCAAGCGACTTCTCCGAGAGGTCGACCGCGGTCACCCGCGCGCCGGCGCGCGCGAAGTTGATCGTGTCGGTTCCGATTCCGCAGCCGATCTCGAGCACGCGCTTCCCGGCCCAGCGCGGGAATTCGGCGAAGGCCGGGATATGCGGCTCGACGAAATATTTGCGCGCTTCCACTTCGTCGAAATATTCCCGCGTGCCGACCGCCTGCGGGGAATGGCGGATGTTGCAGGGCCGCGCATTCCAATAATCCCGCACCTGGGCGATGTTCTTTTCGCGAAAGATCTCTTCTTGCTTCATTTACCATCCATTCGCACGACGATCATCCGTCGTTCCGGTTCGGCCGGCCCCCAGAAGATTCCGTACCCGCCCTGATACAAGAGCACGCCACCGCCGGGATCCACCAGCCCGAGATACTCTCCGCGCCCGATCCGCTCCGCCGTATCGACATTGGCAAGATAGGTGATGTTCTCCCGCGCCAGATACGCGCGCAGCGGATCCTCCGCCGCAAGACCGCGCACAAACAATAGATGCCCGATCAGTTCATTCGACGCGAACTGTGGCGTATTCGCCAACCCGTCGAGATTGATCACCCGGTAGGTCCGCCCGAAGTAGCCGAGCAGCCCGGCGCTGAAGGAACCGACCCGCGCGCCCCGCGGGAGATTTTCGTTCATCCAGGCGGCCGCGTCGTACGCTTCCTGCTGGGTGCCGTCCGGCGCTTTGGTGTAACCGCCTGGCGCCAGCCGAATCCACACCAGGACAAGCCCGGCCGCCGCCAGAACCGTCACCACCGCCGCGGCCGCCGCGCGCAAGATTTTCCCGATCCGGGCCTTCATCCGGGCGATGTATCCCAGCGGCCAGTCCAGCAGACACGCGGCCGCCAGGATCAGCGCCAGCGTTTCCGGGACGGTGTACCAGATCCCCCACAACAGGTATTCCGGCATCAGGAGCCAGTTGAGGAGCGAGTTGCCGACCGCCGAAAGCAGCACCACGCCCACGACGGCCGCCGCCGCCCGCGCCGAGGACCGCAATTGTAGCAAAACCCAGCCCGCCGCCCCGATCCCGACCGCCGCCAGCGCCAGGAGCTTGAGCCGGAACTCCAGCGGCCCGAGAAACGAAAACAGTCCCGCCCACGATCCGTAGGCCAGTTCGGGCAATAGCCCGGCCAGGAAGGAAAAACCGAGATCTTTCGACGGCAGGACGAGTAATTCCGGCCGCGTCAGCAGGATGCGTTCGGCCTGCGGGACGAGCGCCTCGATCCAGGCCTTCGGAATGAACGGCAGATTGTTTTCCAGGAACAGTGCCAGGGCCGCGTTGGCGCCGAACAGCTTGGCCGTGCCGCTGTTGGGAAAAATTGCGCCGAAGGATATCTGCGCGTACACGCACCACACGGCAATCACCGCGAGCATTCCCGCACCCACCGTCCACATGCTTCGGAAGCGCTCGGCGCGGGATCCCGTGCCCCAAATTCCCAATACCGCCAGGAGCAGGACCGCGGGGATCAACGCGTTGATCCGGCTGAGCACCAGCAATCCAAGGAGGATTCCATCCAGCCAGGCTCCCTTCCCGGGAGCCGTCATCCTGCGAAAAATCCGGATGCAGGAAAACACCAGCAGGAACGCATACAACGCGTTCTCCTTGCCGGTGATGTACACCCCGAGCAGCGATGCGTTCGCCGTCCACAGCACCGGCGCGATCATCGCCTGCCAGCCGCTTGCCCATCCGCGCGCCAGTTTGAAAAGCATCCAGCCCGTCAGGCAGAAGAAAAATCCGCCCAGCGCCACGCTCGCGCGCAGGAAGAAGATTTTATCCGGCGAAAGCCGGGCCAGCACGGCCAGCACGATCATCCACAGCGGCTGGAATCCGTAGGTCGGGTGTTCGCCGTCGAACGTGAAGATTCCGGTGCGCGAAAAATTCCACGCGGGCTGCAGGTAATAAAAGGAATCATCCTGCAGTCTGTTGCAGGCGAGCTCGCGGATATCGGATCCAAACGCGCAGACCGCAACCGCCAGGAAC
>JBAVFZ010000345.1:0-32865 GCA_049684495.1 Anaerolineales bacterium
AGGATGAAACTCTGCAGAAGAAACCGATCGCCGAAAAGATCACCCCGCTTGTGCAGCGGCAGAAACAGCCCGGGGAGGAAGAGGAGCCGGTTCAAGCCAAGCCCGTGGAAGAAGTGCAGCGACAGGAGAAATCCGAAGAAGAGGAAGAAGAACCGGTCCAAACCAAACCGGATTTCGAAAATTCTACCCCAACGACTTCCGATCCGGATACGAAAATACACTCCCTGCGCGGCGAAGGTTCTCCGCTGCCCACCGCCGCTCGCGCGTTTTTCGAACCGCGCTTTGGAAGCGGCTTCGCCGGCGTCCGCGTCCATACCGGCCCGCAAGCGTCGGACGCGGCGGAGTCGGTCCGCGCCCAGGCGTTTACCGCGGGGCGGGATATCGTCTTCGGGCGGGATCAGTATTCGCCGGATTCACCGGCCGGGCAAAGATTGTTGGCGCACGAATTGACGCACGTTATTCAACAAACGAATCCTCCCGGGGGTTCCGCCGGATCGATTCCGCCCCCCATTCATCGGCAGGCGAATGCACCGCAGACGCCGGCGACAACCCCCGCGACCGAGGCATCCGCCAATCCGCCGGCCCCCCAATACGGAAAATCATGCTCCGGAAACTCCGGGGGCTCCATGGATCCCTGTCAGAAACTGCGTTGCACCGCATCGCAACTCGACACGATCCGGGGCGACGTCGTCCGGGCGATCGGCTACGTCAATACCGCTATGATTTCACTTCTTCAACCGATCAAGGACAATGCCCGGCAAGCCATGGATTGGTATATGGGCGGCCACGACGATCGCACGGTGGAAACGGCAATCAAACGCCTGGGCGAAATCCTCGGAGCATTGACGGATACCCGCGATATCGATCGTATCGGATGCGATCCGGCGGACAGCAACACCGCATACACCTGCGCAGGCGGACATGCTATTGATACGGACAGTTTCTCCCCCGTTTGCCTTACCAATCATCATTTCGACCACGACGAGAGACATCGCGCGCAGACCATGATTCACGAATGCGCGCACCGGATGGGCATGTCGGTGGGCGAACCCACGAATTTCGATGACATCTATCAGTGGTCGGCGCATTTCCTGTTCCTGTCCACAGATGAAGCGCTTCAAAACTCGGATTCCTTTGCCCTGTTGGCCGGGGCAATCGCCAAGGGAATACCGGTTTCCTATGTTCCGCATGTTTCGTTTGGCGCCGGCGCCGCCGTATCCCCGACAGGCGCAACCACCTGGCAGGGAAGCTTGCATCTGGATATGGAATTTCAACATCCTCTGCTTGGATTTTTTAACCCAACCCTTGGCATAGGGATAGCGATGATCGGCGAAACGACGCCAAGCAGCCAGCCTTACCTTTCCTCCCCGCTGAGCGCGCTGTATTCATTACTCGTCGGTTTCCGGATTGAAAACCCGCGTCCCGGCGCTTCCGGAGGATTGTATTTATCCCTGTTTGGAGGTCCGTCGCTCGACATCCAAAGTGGAGGCGCAACATTTCTTGGCGCGGAAGCCGGCATGGCGCTGGGATACCGCTGGCGGTTCCTGGATATCTCGACCGGCGTCAGTTATGCCTATGATCCGAGCCGGCTGTCCGGCATGCAGAATCTCCTTCTAAGCGGTGTTTATCTGTCGTTCATACCGGGAATCTTTTAACCGGAATGGACAAGGGCATGATGATGAGCGGCGGCCGCTCGCAGGAAGTAGAAATCCAAGCGTTTGGAACCAGGAGCAGGTGAGGGAATCCTATGCCGTCCGATTTTCCGAGAAGTCCGATTTTGCTCAAAGGCGCGCTGGTGGTGTACGACTCGCAGACGCCCGGCACCCGGCCGCGGGCAACCATCCCGTTTCAATACAACCCCGAGCAGCTCAGCCGCTCGCTGGCCAACCGTGCCGCCCCGCGCGAGGCGAGCAACGTGGGCGCCGCCCGCGAGGACGCGATGCGCGTGATCGGCCCGCCGGTCGAGACGATCAACCTCAACATCACCCTCGACGCCACCGATCCGCTGGAGGATCCGGACCGCAACCGCGCCGTCGCGGAGCACGGCCTGCACCCCGTCCTTGCGACGCTGGAACTCCTGCTCTATCCGGCCACCGCCATGGTCGATCAGATCGACCGCCTGGCCGCCCAGGGCGAGGTCCAGCTCAGCCCGGCCGACCTGCCGCTGGTGCTGCTGACGTGGGGCGAATCGCGCGTCGTGCCGGTGATGCTCACCAGCTTCTCCGTCACCGAACAGGCCTTCGATCCGAAATTGAACCCGATCCGGGCCGAGGTCCGGCTGGGGATGCGCGTGCTCACCTATATGGAATTCCCGAAGAAAAGCGTGGCCCGCGACGCCTTCCTCGCTTACCAGCGCAAGAAGGAAGAATTGGCCAAACAGCACTAGGAAAGGAGCCTGGACGTCATGTTCTTCAAAGGCAGCCGGTACGAATTCGTGGACGAAGCCGAGATCACCGACGGAACAAAGCGGACGATCCGCTACAAGAGGATCCGCTTCACCCCGGAGACCAAAACCCGGGAGCAGCATTCCGTCTGCCAGGACGAGCGGCTCGACAACATCGCCTACCGATACTTCCGGGATCCGGAACTCTTCTGGCGGATCTGCGACGCCAATCCGGTCCTGTGGCCGGACGACCTGCTCTCCGAGGTGGGGCGCTCGATCGGCGTCCCGCCCGCGGAAGGATGAACGCGTGACGACGGTCAACTACTCGCTGACGATCGACGGCGCGCCGGCCGATTCGGATCTCCTCTCCGCCATCCAACAGGTCGAGGTGGAGGACAGCGCCGGCATGGCCGGCATCCTGCGCCTGAAAGTGGCCGTCGGGGTGGGCGCGAGCGGCTCGAATTGGGAAGTGCTCGACGACGGGCTGTTCCAGCGCCTGACGGAGATCACGATCGGCGTCACGCTGGGGAGCGCCTCCGAGACCCTGCTCACGGCGGACGTGATCGAAACCAACGCGGACCTTTCCAACCGGCCCGGCCAATCGATCCTGAGCGTGGTGGCGATGGACCCGAGCGTGCGCATGAACCTGGAGGAGAAAATCCGGTCCTGGCCGAACATGTCCGACAGCGACATCGCCTCGGCGATCTTCGGGGAGTACGGCTTCTCCGCGCAGGTGGATTCGACCCAGCCCGCGCGCCAGGAGGCGGATACCACCACGATCCAGCGCGAGACCGACATGCAGTTCCTGCGGCGGCTGGCGCGCCGCAACGGCAGCGAATGCTACGTGGAAACCCATCCGCAATCCGGCGCGGTCGAAGGCCACTTCCACCCGCCGCGGCTCAGCCAGGCCGCGCTCGAGACGCTCTCGGTCAATCTGGGCGAAGCGACCAACGTCAACACCTTCCGCACGCGCTACGACATGCTGCGCCCGACCACCGTCCAGGTGAACGGGCTGGATATCGGCAGCCAATCCGATCAGAGCGCCCAGGTCAGCTCGGTCGCCCTCGCCGGGCTCGGCCAAACCTCGGCCCTCCCCGGCGACCGGCCGCGGGTGGTCCTGGCCAGCCGGATGGGCCTGGCCGAGACCGGCGAGCTGCAGACCTACGCCCAGGCGATCGTCGACCGCTCGGCGTGGGCGATCTCCGCCGAGGGCGAGCTGAACACCGCGGCCTACGGCGCCATCCTGCGCTCCAAGCGCCCGGTTCCGGTGCGCGGCGCCGGGCGCCAGTTCAGCGGCACATATTACGTCGAGAAGGTCCTGCATACCTTCTCCGGCGACGGATACACCCAGCGCTTCACCCTGCGCCGCAACGCGACCGGGCTGCAGGGCTCGGAGAATTTCGTCCCGACCAGCGCCCCGCTGTAGGAGGGCGCCGGTAAGGAGAAGCCAATCGATACGAAAAGGATGCGGAGAAAACATTAATGACCGACGGAGGAACGGCCGGCCGCCATTACGGGAAATACCGCGCCCTGGTGAGCGACAACCAGGATCCGAAGAACCTGGGGCGGATCAAAGCCCGCGTACCCGAAGTGCTGGGGAACGTGGTCAGCGGGTGGGCGCTGCCCTGCGCCCCCTACACCGGAAACGGCAGCGGCGCCTACGCCGTCCCGGAATCCGGCGCCGGCGTGTGGATCGAATTCGAAGCCGGCGACGTATCCCGCCCGATCTGGAGCGGCTGTTGGTGGGGGGACAACCAGCTGCCGAAGGATTCGGGCGGCACGGCGGCTACCCCTTCATTAAAGATCCTGCGCAGCGAGCAGGGGCTGATGGTCGCGCTCGACGACTCCGCCAAAAAAATCACCGTCAGCGACAGCGGGGGAAGCAACATGCTGGAGATCCAGGTCGACTCGGGCCTCGTGACGGTGCAGGCGTCGACCAAGGTCGTCATCGACGCCCCGCAGATCGAACTGGTCGCGAGCGCGGCGCATCCGCTGGTCTTCGGCGACAGCCTGTTGCAGTATCTGCAGCAGATCGTGAACATGCTCAACACCCATATGCATCCGGGCGAGATGGCCGCCGGCATGTTCCCGGTAACCCCGATGATGCCGGTGCCGCCGCTGACCCCGCCCACGCCGGACCTGCTCTCGCAGAAGGTCAAGACGGGATAGGAGACGAAATGACCACGACCCAACTTCATGCCGGATCCTTCGACAGCGGTTACGCCGACAGCATGGCGGAAGCCATCGAGGAAGAACTCAACATACTCCGCGGGTTAAAAGGGAGGAGCGCCCTTCCGGCGAACGATGTCGACCGCCAAATGCTTTTCCTCGCGATCGCGCGCGGGGTGGTCAAACACCTCAAGGAGCGCGAGGAGGCTTTCCAAATTCAATTCACCGTGGACGCCACAACACCCGCCGCAATCACCGTAACCACCCATCCGACCATCGGCATTCAGGATCCATAGGCGAGGAAGCATGGAACGCTATCTGGATTATCCATTTCAGTTCGACAGCACCGGGCGCAGCGCCGCCACCGGCGCCGACGACCACGTGCGCGACATGATCTACCAGGTGCTGTTCACCAATCCCGGCGAACGGGTCAACCGGCCGGATTTCGGCTGCGGCCTGCTGCAGACGGTGTTCGCGCCCAACAGCGGCGCGCTGGCCGCGGCCACCCAATTTCTGGTCCACGGCGCGCTGCAGCGCTGGCTGAGTGAGGAAATCGTGGTCGAAGATGTGGCGGTCGAGAGCCAGGAGGAGCGGCTGGTGGTCGAGATCAGCTACCTCCGGCGGGATACCGGCCAGCGCCAGACCGCCTCGTTTTCGACCGGCGTAGGCGGCTCGTCCGGCGGTTCTTAAAGGAAGGAACGCATGCCCGAAGAATCCGGCTTGTACTGTCAGCACGATGCTCGGCGCGAGAAAATCCTCGCCGATGCGTACTATAACGGCATCGATTACATCGAGGTCTCCTCGGCCAGCCTTAACGCGCAGCGCTTTCTGCATGTGAATTTCCTTAAAGCAGACCACCTCGACGATTTGAACGGGCGGCCCGACCTGATCGAGGTGAAGGGCGGCGTGCGCATAACCGGGCTCAAGGTGATCTCCGCTTCCCGGCAAGGTGACCATATAGTTGTCGAGGTCGATCAGGCGGGAGATTTTTCCCCGTACACCCTGTCGATCGATGCGGATTGGATGGATCCCCGGTTCAACCGTGTATCCTTCAGCTTCAAGGCCGGCTGCCCGAGCGATTTCGATTGCCGGGAAGGCCAGGTCTGCCCGCCCGAACAATCCTCCGCTCCGGCGATCGATTACATGGCCAAGGATTACGCCAGCTTCCGCCAGGCGCTGGTGGATCTCATTCCGGTTCTGGCGCCGCAGTGGAAGGAGCGCAATCCCTCGGACCTGGGCATCGCGCTGGTGGAACTGCTGGCGTACGCCGGCGACAACCTCAGCTACTACCAGGATTCGATCGCCAACGAGGCATACCTTGAGACCGCCCGGCAGCGGATCTCGGTCCGGCGGCACAGCCGGCTGATCAATTACGGCATGCACGACGGCGCCAGCGCCCGCGCCTTCGTCCAGATCGACAGCGCAACCCCGGGCGTCATACCCGCCGGCACGCCGGTGCTGAGCCGGATCTCCATCCCGGTGGGGAAAACGGCGCCGGGCGTCGTCATTTCCTACAGCGACCGCGCCCTGGCCCGGGATGCCGCCGACGCCGCATTCGAAACCGTGAAGGCGGCCTACATCCACCCCGACCTGAGCGAGATTTCGATGTATGCCTGGGGCGACCGGTCCTGCTGTCTGCCGCGCGGAACCACCCGGCTCGAACTGGAAGGCAACCTGACTTCCCAATTTTCCACCGGCCACCTAAGCGACTCCGCATCCCTGGCCGGGAAGCTGCGCGACCATACCGATAAAGTGGCCGCCTACATCCACGGCCGGATGGATCCGGGCACGCAAACCCTGCTCGCGGGATACGCCGACGGCAATCCGGTCTCCGACAATTTATCGACGGCGTTGATCGGCGAATTGAACCGCCTGCTGGCGGACCGCAGTTTTTATACCCAGACCCGTTTTCAAGGGATATCGCTCGGAGACCACATCACACAATTGGCGGAAGAGAATCCAAGAGGAGACGATCTTGCGCGGCTGAACCGCTTCCTGCTCGAGGCGGCTTTTCCGGACGAGGTCTCCGCAAGCCCCAAACTGGGGGCGGGCGATTACCTGCTATTCGAGGAGATCCTCGGGGCGCAAACCGGGCTCGCCGCGGACGCCGATCCGAATCACCGCCAGATCGTGCGCCTGACCACGGCCGAATGCGGCCGGGATCCGCTTTACGAAAATGAAATCACCCGCGTGGCGTGGAGCGCGCGGGATGCGTTGAAGTTCTCGCTTTGTCTGACGGCCGAAACGCCGGCCGGAAGCCGAACGATCAGCGTCGCGCGGGGAAATCAGATCCTGGCCGATCATGGAAAGCGCGTGGAGAAGGAAAAACATATCCTCGCAAAATTCACCCTCGCCGAAAGCCAGCGCCTTGCCTGCCGGTTTTCATTGGAGAAGGGCCCGTTGAGCTTCCGCGTTCCCCTTCCGGATGATACCGGCCGGCTTTCTCCGGCGGCCGAATTATGGGAAGCGGACCCCCACCAGGCGCTGTCTCAGGTGTTGAACATGACCGTGGATGCGGACGGCTCCGCCTCGGATGATTGGCAACCGGTTCCCCATTTGCTGGAAAGCGACTCTTCCGCGCATGATTTCGCGGTCGAAACCGATAATGACGGGCGGGCGCTGATCCGCTTCGGCGACGGCACCTACGGCGAGGCCCCGCCCGACGAAGCCGCTGTCACCGTCGATTACCGCGTGGGGGTCGGAAGATCCGGCAACGTAGGCGCCCACACCTTCGCCCACGTGATCTCCCCCTACGCGAGCGTGGAGTGGCCGGACGTGACCGGTGTGCGCAATCCTCTGCCCGCCTGGGGCGGGATCGAACCGGAACCCATCGCCGAAGTCCGCCAGAAAGCGCCCGCCGCTTTCCAAACCGATACCTTGCGGGCGGTCACCGAGGACGATTACACCCGGCTGGCCTCGATGCATCCCGAATTGCAGAGCGCCGTGGCGGCCTTCCGCTGGACGGGCAGCTGGCACACGGTGTTCATCACCATCGACCCGCTCGACCGCACCGGGGTGGATGCGGACCTGGAAGAGCGCGTGCGCCGGTGGATGATCCGCTACACCCAGACCGGCTACGACCTGGAGATCGATCCCCCGGTATACGTCCCCCTGGAGATCGAGCTGGACGTGTGCGTCGACCCGAGCCATTTCCGCGGGGACGTCAAGGAAGCCCTGCTGTACGCCTTGGACAACCGCCTGCACGCATCGGGAGAAAGCGGTTTCTTTTATTCCAATAATTTCACCTTCGGCCAGGCGCTCTACCTGAGCCGCTTGTATGCGGCGGTGGAAGCGGTGGAGGGCGTGGATTCGGCGGAAGTGAAAGTGTTCCAACGCTTCGGCAAACTCCCCAATCGGGAGATCGCTCAGGGATACCTCCCGATGGGCAGGCTGGAAATCGCCCGGGTGGACAACGATCCGAGCTTTCCCGAGAACGGGATCCTCCGATTGAACCTGGCAGGTGGCAAATGAGCGAACCGTGCGGCTGCTGCAAACCGACCTCCGGAACGACGCCCGAAGATATTTTCAACCGGCCCGCGCTGTCGGCCATCGCCTACCGGGTCGGCACGTACGCCTCCTTCCGCCAGTCGATGCTGACGGCCATCTCGCAGACCGATCTCGGGGAGGATGGGAAAAGCCACCGGCCGCTTTCGGGCTGGTCGACCCGCAGGGACGACGATTACGGGATCACCCTGCTCGACATGTGGGCCTACCTGGCCGACATCCTGACCTTCTACCAGGAACGGATCGCCAACGAAGCCTACCTGCGGACCGCGCTCCAGCGCGATTCGATCATCCGCCTCTCGGACCTGATCGGCTACCGGCTGGCGCCCGGCGTGGCCGCCAAGACGTATCTGGCCTACCTGCTGGAAAAGAACACCACGCTGGAGATCCCGGAACGGATGCGGGTGCAAAGCGTCCCGGCCGCCGGCGAAACGGCGCAGAAATTCGAAACCGTCGAATCGCTCGAGGCGCAAACGCTCTTCAACCACTTCCGGGTTTATCCGGAGCCGCAGGCCTGCTCGCCACTGGGCGCGGGCCGGGAAAGCGCCACCGTCACCAGCGACATCAGCGCGATTAAAAAGGGGAACGTTATCGTGATGTATGCGCCGGGGTATACCGCGGGAACGTACCGCGCGATCGCCGCGGCGGTGAATTGGACAGCCATTCGGGCAATGCTAATCGAAGAAAAAGAAATCACCGCCAACGAAGCAGTGGATTGGCGGCAGGTCCTGAGTTGGAAACCGTCGGTCCGGACGGCTTACGGAAGCGGTGCGATGACGCGCAAGTGGCGAAAGAAGATCCGGCTGTTCGGGCACAACGCGCCGTCCCAATACTTTTCGGCCAGTGTGAGCAGCGCCGGCGACGTAAGCTGGGCGAAGCATTCGGTCAATCCCTACCTCTCGCAAAGCAAGACCCTCCAACTCGACGCCGCCTACGACGACCTGAAGGTGAACACCCGGATCCTTCTCACCGCAGGTTTGTATGCGGACGGGGCGGTGGTCAAGGAGTATCTGGTCACATCGGTCGAAAAGACCAAAGCAACTTTTCCGGATTCGAGCAGCACCACCCCGGCTTTGGAAGCGGCGGTGACGCAAATTTTATTGGATGACTATCTGCCGGCCGGGGTAGACGTGCGGACCGCGGTCGTGTACGAGCTCGAAGGCGACGCGCTCGAATTTTGGGAGAAGGAGTACGGCGCGGCATTGAGCGGGAACGCGGTGTACGTCCCGTTGTGCGAGCTTGTCGATTCGACGGGGACCGCTTATTCCGCCGCGGAAGCCGCCAAGCTTCTGGAAGCCGGGCGCAGGATCATTCTGGAGGACGGGCTCGTCACTCCCCAGGCAACCACCGTGAGCGACACGCAGGTCGAAGGCGACCACCTGAAAATCACGCTCGACAGCGCCTTGAGTTCGGACCTGGATGCGGAAACCGCCATGGCGCGCGCCAACGTGCTGCTTTCCACGCACGGAGAAACCATCTCCAAAGAAGTCATGGGCGACGGGGACGCCTCGAAGGGATTCCAATCCTTCGAATTGAAAAAATCCCCGCTGACCTATGTGCCGGAAGCCGGGGCGGAAAACGGGGCGGCCAGCACGCTGGAAGTGCGGGTCGAGAACATCCTGTGGGACGAGGTATCCACGCTTTACGGACAAAACGACCGGGCGCGCGTGTATACGATCCGCATCGACGACGAAAAAACCGCGACGGTCCGTTTCGGAGACGGGCAAACCGGAACCCGCCTTCCGTCGGGGAAGAAAAACCTGGTCGTCCGTTACCGGCAGGGAATCGGGGTGGACGGCAACGTCAAGGCCGGATCGCTGACCACCGCGCTCGACAAGCCGGTGGGCGTCAAATCGGTTACCAACCCGATCGCCGCCGGCGGCGGTTCCGATCCGGAAACCCTTTCCCAGGCGCGCACAAATGCCCCGACCACGGTGCGCACGTTGGGCCGGATCGTTTCGCTGTCCGATTTCGAAGACGCCGCGCGCGCTTACGCCGGGATCGCCAAAGCCAAAGCCGACTGGCAGTGGGACGGGATGGAACAGGCCGTCCTCCTGACGGTGGCCGGAGACGACGGCGCGACGATCGAATCCGGCGGCACCACGCACGCGGATCTGGTGGCGGACCTGGACAGCCGGCGTGATCCGCACCGCAAGCTGACGGTCGATAGTTTCAAACCCATTCCGGTAAAAATCACCGCCGCCATTCAGGTGGCTTCCGAAATGGACGACGAAACGGTTCAAGCCGAAGCGCTTGCCGCGCTCGAAGCCTATCTCGCCTTCGACAACCTGGACCTGGGGCAATCCATCCACCTGTCCGACGTGATGCGGGTGCTGCAATCCGTGGAGGGCGTGGAAGCCGCGGATGTGGACGCGCTGCAATATAAAAATACGGCCGACCGCGACGCGCACGGCGCCCTCCCCCAGGCCGTGCTGGCGCACCTGCCCATTTTCCCGAACGAGCTGGCGGCCGTCTCCGATCCGCAGAACGATCTGATCGTCAACCTTGGATTGAGCCAAGCATGAGCCCACACGCCATCGACCTCTACGAACGCTTGCCGCTGATCTACCGTCTGCGCGACGCCGAGAAGGGTTATCCGCTGAAAGCCCTGCTCGAAGTCATTTCCGACCAGGCGGACATCCTCAAGGGCGACCTGGACGGCTTGTACGACAACCTGTTCATCGAAACCTGCCGCGATTGGGTGGTTCCCTACATCGGCGACCTGGTGGGCAACAACACCCTGCACGAGATCATCCAGGGGCGCCGCGCCGACGTGGCCAAGACGATCTCCTACCGCCGGCGCAAGGGCGTTCTGCCGATGCTGGAGGAGCTGGCGCGCGACGTGACGGAGTGGAAATCCCACGCCTCCCAGGCCTTCGAACAAGTGGGCTGGTCTCAGAACGTCAACCATATCCGCTGCGATCCGTCACCCAATCCGGAAAAACTCGACCCGAATGCGGTCTCGGCGGTCGGGACGGTGAACGTGCGCGACATGGACGGCCTCGACCGCCTGGATGGGCCGTTCGACACCCTGAGCCACAGCGTGGATGTCCGCGCGGCCTGCCGGGTCCTCGGGCGATTCAACATCCGCAATGTGAATTTCTTCCTCTGGCGGTTGGAACACTTCCGGTTGAAAGCCGCGCCGGCGAAACCCTCGGCGGCGTTCGCCGGCGGCTTCTATTTCAGCGTACTCGGCTGCCCCGCCCCGCTCTTCACCGAACCGGAACGGGAAGACGCGCCCGATAAACTCGCAACCGAACGGCATGTGCCCGGTCCGATCCGCCCGGCCGCGTTCTACTTCCAGCCCGAAGCCTATTACGGCGAGGATAAGAGCCTGGCGATCTACCGCGGCGAGAAAGCGGATCCGGCGAACCTCATCCCGATCGAGAAAATCCTGGTCGGGGATTTATCCGCCTGGAGCCCGCCCCCGGCCGGTTCCGTCGCGGTGGATCCCCGCACCGGACGGATCGCCTTCGCCGCGCTCGAGGCGCCCTCCAAAGTCACCGTCACCTACGCCTACGGCTTCAGCGCGAAAATCGGCGGCGGACCCTACGACCGCCGCAAGACGCTGACCCAACCCGATTCCTTTCCCAAGGTGATCGAAGTTTCCAAGGACAGCCCGATCAAAACCCTCCAGGCGGCGCGGACCGAATGGGAGAACGCGGGTAAACCGCGCTGCATCATTCTGATCAAAGACAACGGCATCTACGGCGGGCAGTTCGACCTGACGCTTCCATCGCAAGGCGATTTGCGGATCGAGGCCGAGAACACGATGCGCCCGACCTGCCGCACGGTGGGGAACGTCACCATCGAAGGGCCCGAGGATTCCCGCTTTTCCATGAACGGCATCCTGGTCGAAGGGGCGATCCAACTCAAAGGCGACTTGGATTTCCGGTTGCAGCATTGCACGCTCGTCCCCGGGCGGCTGCTCAACGAATCCGGCCTGCCGTTCAACCCGGACCTGGACAGCCTGCGGACGGCCACCGCCATTGACTGGCCGGCCGTGACGATTGATTCCTGCATCGTCGGTCCGATCCGCCTTCCGGCGGGATGCCCCGGATTGACCGTCCGCGACAGCATCGTCGATGCCCCCAGCCTGGCCCACGCCGCCCAACCCGCGGTCGCCGCGGACGATGCGGCCGACGAACCCGGCCCGCCCGCGAAGATCGAACGGTGCACCGTGTGGGGCGAGGTGTATGTCAAGAAACTCGAAGCATCGGAAACGATCTTCCATCACCGGGTCCGGGCGGAGCAGTTGCAGGACGGCTGCGTCCGTTTCTGCTACGCGCCGTTGAGCTCGGAAACGCCGCGCCGCTATCAATGCCAGCCCGTTCTGGCGCTGGAGAAGGAAGCCCTGCGGCTGGGCCGCGCGTCGGTCGACGCGCTCTCGTCTGCGGAGAGCGCGGCCGTGCTGGTCCGGGTGCGCCCGACCTATACGTCGTTCTATTACGGAGATCCGGCCTATGCGCAGCTCGGATATCAATGCCCAGTGGAGATCAGCCGGGGCGCCGAGGACGGATCGGAGATGGGAGTCTTCTGCGGTTTGAAACAGCCTCAGCGGGAAACCAACCTGCGGCTGCGGTTGAAAGAATACCTGCCCTTCGGGCTTGAGCCCGGGCTGATCTTCATTACCTAGCGAGGAGGAACGCGCCATGAAAGGTGATTTCACGAGATTTACATTCGATCCCGCCAAGCATTACACCGCGGTCCGGAAACAACAGGGCCGCGTGGACTTGGATGCGGATTGGAACGAGGCTGCGGACATCCATTCCCATTTGGATTCCACCCAATCCCGGGATGTCATCGGAGAATGCGGGGCGCCGAAGAAAACGGCCGGTTTTAAAATCGGGGTGATGCCCGACGGCAGCGACCTGACTCTCTCGGCGGGACGTTTTTATGTCAACGGTACCTTGTGTGAGACACGGAACGCGAGTTACATCCACCAGCCGAATCTGCCCAATCCTCCCGCCCTGGCGCCCCAGGACGGCCGGACCGACCTGGTGTATTTGGAGGTCTGGCAGCGGCACATCACCGCGCTGGAGGATGCGGATCTGCTCGAGCCGGCGCTGGGCGGAGCGGACACGGCCACCCGCCTGCAGACCGTCTGGCAGGTGAAGGTGCGGCCGGGGGTGAGCGCGGCCGATTGCACCGGCGGCGTCGGGACGTGGCCTCCGGCGCCGCCGCTGGACCAGCGCGGAACCCTCTCCACGAAGGTAACGGCCTCCTCGACCACCACCAGCCCCTGCCTGATCGCCCCGGGAGGAGGGTATCGCGGCCTGGAGAACCGGCTGTACCGGGTGGAGATTCACGACGGCGGCAAGCCCTATTCCTGGCCGCGGCCGGCCGATGTCGTCAGCACCTCGGCGGCGCCGGTTTCCGGACAGAATAAAAAAGTGACGGTCACGGATTGGAGCGTCGACGGGACCGCCTGGAGCGCGGGTCAGGCGATTGAGCTGCACAACACACAGACGGACGCCGCCGGAAAAGGCGGAACCGTTGCGCGCATCACGGCCGTGTCAAGCTCCAGCAAGACCATCACCCTGGATACCGATATCTCCTCCCTGTCGGCGACCGGCCTCAAATTACGGCGCGTGGCGACCTACAAATGGTCGCGCGACAACGGCGCGATCGCCTTCCCAATTAAGGAATTCGCAAGCGGAGAACCCCGGAAAGTGCGCGTCAAGCGTCTCGGCCGGGACCAGGTGCTGAACGTTCATCCCAACGATTGGGTGGAGGTGCTGGGCGATACCTGCGAGTTATGGGGACAGCCGGGAACGATGGCGGCGATCGCCGCCGGCGGGATCGACGAAGCGGAGATGAAACTGACTCTCTCGGCGGACGTTTCCGCCCACAGCGCGGAAACGCACCCCAAGCTGCGCCGTTGGGACCAGAAAAGTGAGCCCCAAACCGTAACCGGCGAGGAAATCGAATTGGAGGACGGGATCAAGATCCAATTCGGCGGGAAAAATCTTCAGCCGGGGGATTACTGGTGTTTCGCGGCGCGGACCTCCACGGGCGAGATCGACGTTCTGAACGACGCGCCGCCGTCGGGTGTGAAACGCTCCTTCTGCCGGCTGGCGCTCGTTACGTGGAAGCACGGCTCCGACGCTGGCAAGCCGTGGCTTGCCAGCGCCGTCACCCTATGCCCGCCCACCTTCCCGCCCCTGACCGACATCTGGGCCGAAGACGTCTTCTACGACGACGGCGGCTGTACCTCGATCGACGCCGATAACGTGCAGGAGGCGATCGACCAGCTGTGCGCCCAGCGCAACCTTCCGCATCACAACAAACACCTGCACGGCTGGGGGATCGTGTGCGGATTGAAGGTCGTCTGCGGGCCGGAGGACCTCGACAAACCGGGCGACCAGGTATCGGTGATCGTCAAACCCGGATACGCGCTGGATTGCGAGGGACAGGACATCATCCTGGAGCGGGAACAGCAGATCCTGATTTTCGATCTGATCCGGGAATGGGAGAGCGCCCATCCGGAGGCCAAACCGCTGCTCCAGAACAACGACGGCAAACACTCGGGAGAGGTCAGCCTGATCATCGAGCGCGACGAACACGGCCGGGCGCGGATCGGCCTGCGCCCCTACCGTCCCTCCGACGAGGGCTGGCAAAGCATGCTGCAGGGCACCCTGCTGATGGATTTCTTCCAGGAGTGCCTGCTCAAGCCGTGGAACGCGATCGGCGCGTTCCTCAATCAACCCACCGGCGATTTCGACAAGGGGAGCATCGTCCCGCCCAAACGGCAGCAGCTGACCGCCGTGATCAATCTGGTCTGGCAGCTGGTCAAGCCCGTCAACGGGTCGCACATCTTCCTTTCGAAAAAGGAGCATGTGATCCTGGAAAACCTCTATTACAAGCTCGCGGAAATTCTCGCCTCGCAGACCTTCTGCGGAATGTTCCACGAGCGGCTTTTCCCGGATTACCCCTTCCCGGATCACGACTACACCACACTGTTCGGCCGCGACGCCTACCGGCGGATCCGGATCCATCCCGGCGGCGCGCTCGGCTACGCGCTCGGGTCGAAAGGCTCGATCGGGGTGTTCGACCTGAGCCGCGATGTGCTGATCCAGGAACTCACTTTCCCCGGCGGGGATATCCCGGTTCAGGACGTGGCGTTTTCCCCGGACGGCCTCCGGCTCTACGCCGTGGCGCTCACCACCGGCGGGGATACGCTGTTTGCCGAGGCGGCCATCCGCGGAACCGATCATGCCTGGCAGCCGATCAAGCCGGTTTGCGGGCACAGCCTCCTGACTCTCCAGACCCTGGGGGAGGAGCTCTACGCCATCGACCGCGCCGCCGGTTTGTATTTGCTGAATCCGAACCAGGAGGTGATCCGGCCCGTAAGAATCGGGGAAACGTTCTACGCCACCGGGCATTTGGCGCTGGACGCGGAGCATTCCCTGGCCTACGCTTCGGCGTCACCTACCGCCGCGCTCGCGACCGGCGGAATATACGACCAGGTCGTGCAGGTCAATTTGGAAAACGGCGCCCGCCAAAGCTACCCGCTGGACGCCGGGTTGTATGGGAGCGACGACATCGCGCTGGACCAAACGGGTACGGTGTTGTTCGCCGTGGCCGATCCGCGGACCATAACCGCCGAAGAAAATAAGAAGCTTTTCATCTTTCGGCTGGATGAACCGAAAGCCCCGCGACTCACCGTCGATCTTGGCGCGAATACCGAAATCCGCCTGCTGGTTGTCCCCGGCACGCACTACATGCTGATCAGTTACATGGAAGGATATTGGTTGCGGCTGTTCGATCTTAATTTTGGCACTCTCGAAGAGGGTGCCCACCTGCCGGTGCAGATCATGCCGATCGGCATGGCGTACGGACGGGTGCCTACGGACCCCAAGGCGCCCGATTCGCCGGGGCACACGGGGAATCGCCTGCGGGTGTACGTCCTGAACGTCTTAAGCTCGACCTTGACCGCCTTCCCGGCTTCCTACCTCCCGCTGAAAGGCTCCTCCACGCCGTCGCCGGAACCGTGGACGCCGGAATTCCTGGCCAAGTTGGTCGAGTACCGGATGAACGTGCTGAAAAGATTCCTGGGGCTGGTGGGCGCGGTCGGGCAATCCCTCAAGGATTGTTTTTGCGACCGGCTGCTGGTGGATTGCCCCGATTGTTCCGAAGCGGACGACGTCTACCTGGCCAGGGTCGCCATCCGCGACAATGAGGTTTACCAGGTCTGCAACTTCGCCCAGCGCAAGTACGTCAAGAGCTTCCCCACGCTGGAATACTGGCTTTCCTTCCTGCCCGTAATGCCCCTTTTCCACAAAGCCATCGAAGAGATTTGCTGCCTGATCCTTCCCGGTTTGGTCGAGGATCTTCACAAACAACCGAAGGACATGAAGGTGGGGGACCGGCAGTTGCGCTTCTCCTACATGTTCCTCCAGCAGGAAGGCATGAAGGCGGCCATCCAGAAAGCGGGCTTGAAGTTCCAGGCGTCCGGCACGACCATGTACGATTGGATCGGGGAAAACCTGCGCCAGGCCGTCGCGCCGCCCGTCATGATCATGCCCGAGGAGAGGATTCTCGGCCGGGAGGTTGGAGCCGTGCAGAAGGATCTCGAGGCGGCGGACATCAAAGTGACGGGCGTCGAGGCGTACGACCCGGGCCGCGGAGTAGAAAATCTGCAGGCGATCGCCGGCTCGCCCTCCGACATCCCCGCCGGAGCGAACGTCACGCTCTACGCGGACCGGGGGGTGGTGCGCTACTACGCGATCACCGGCGAATCCAAACTCAACCTCAACACCCTGAAGGCGGATCTGACCGCGCAGAAAACCGAAATGGAGGCGCTCAAGCTGCAGGTAAAACCGGTGATGGAACGGTTTTCCCGGGCGGAGGAACCGACGGCGGCGGGAACGGCAGCCCCCGCCTTCGAACTGCAAAGCCTGCAGGCCGAACTGCAATCGATCAAGGAGACGGCCGCTCAAAAGGACCAGGAACTCATCGCGCTGCGGACAAAACTGGAGGCGCTCGAGAAGAAGCAATCCTCCGACATCACTTCCCTGCGGAAGGACATCGGCCGCAAGGGATGAGGATATCCTCCCACAACGGATAGAAGGGCTTGTCAGGTTGTTACTGACCTGACAAGCCCCGGAACCGCGGTAAGTATTTACGGCGCGGATTATCAAGATTCCGAAGCACCCATAGCATGCACCGTTCGGTATCACCCGCCTGGGAAAGCGACACCCTGAAACCATTTATGGACTAGAACGCCATGCCAACCATAACCCTTCGCAAGATTATTCTCCTTCTGGCCATACCGGCAATCGTGTTCGCCTGCAGCCCGTCGAAGAAAGACGCCAAAAACCCATTTCCGAACACCATCGGACTTTCGGCGACTCCGCAGAGAACCCTCCTTCTGGCAAAGACGATTCCATTTCGCATGACCTTCCTTTCCCCGACCCCAACCCCTCGTCTCTCTCTTATTACGAAGACAAAATTTCTTCTTCGGTCTACGCACACTCCGACCCGGACCGCGACTCCGACCGCCGTCCCGACCATCGACGACTTCTTTGCCCGTTGCCCGACGGCGCAGGAAATCGCCGCGGTGAACCAATCCCTCACCCTCACCTTCGAAACCGACCCCACGGCCGGGACATTGGTATGCACGGCGTCAACCGGTTCCGCCGATCTGACCGCTTTGCAAAAGCGCGCCTACCAATCCGTCCTGATCATGAAATACCTTTCCTTCGACGCCCCGCTCCCCTGGACGAATAACAACCTCTATGACTGGTTTGTGGGGACCATCCATGGCATCCGCTTCCGCGCCGACATTGCCAATAGCTACTGTTGCGAGCCGGCCAATACGATCAACATCGAGGTTGCCAGCAATACCTACCTGGTGTTAACCGACCACTGGCTCGATCCTTCCATCGCTGGCGGGTTGATGGATGCAATGGTGCTGTTTATCCACGAAGCTCGTCACAACAATGGCTACCCCCACACGTGCAACAATGGCGCGGATGATAAAACCATCGCCGAGCTGGGCTCCTGGGGCGTGCAATACTACATCCTTCAATGGCTGGCCCAGCACGGCGACCGCGGTTTCCTAAAGGCTCCGGGCGGCGCTCCCAACCTGTACCGCCAGATGGCGCTGAACGATTCTCTCGCTATCCAACGCGCATGTTTCTGCAACGAACCGACGGCGACGCCGGGGGCATCCCCGACTTTGGCACCATAGCGCCGTCGGCAATCAAAGAGGCCCCGCCCGCAGAATTGGCTAGTTGTCATTTTCCCGGCCAATAGGTTCCAATTTTTTCCAATCCGCCCGCCACGCGACGAAAAATCAACCGTCCACAATTTCATAAGGAGGAACCATGAGCAATGGAACAGGAAATTGGGGTTGGAAAAAGGCCACCGACCCCGACGACGTCATGAATTTTCTCAACGGTACCGGGGCGTACGGGAATCCCGTCAAAGCGGCCCGCATTTGCGCCGTTTCCCGCCCGGCATGGAACGAGTTTTTCGCATTTTACCAATCGGGCACTGCCCGGACAAAGGGCGGCTGGGGTTGGAAACTGGCCACCGATCCCGACGATGTCATGAAATTCATCAACGGGACCGGTCCGTATCGCGCCCCCGTAAAGGATGCGTTGATCTGTGCCGTATCCAAGGGAAGCCACGACGAGTACTATGTTTTCTATCGGAAGTGAATCGCGGACCCCGTCAAAGAATATGCCCTCGGATACGTATAGACGCATTACCAACTCGGATAGGGAGGGGATGATCCAATCTAAGATAAAAAACTGCCCGTAGGAAAGCTTTCTTCCAGCAACCCCCCCAAAAAAAGAAATAATCGATCCGGCGCGAATGGCCTGGTAAAGCCAACCGTCCGCGCGAATCTGTTTCGGTCCAACCGGCTTTCAAGTTCATTTCACCGAATTTGATTCTTGCCGGCTTTCGACCAGCAGAAAATGAGAGAGCCAGGTAAGTGCGATTTTTCATGACCGCATCGGCAACGGACCACGGCCAAACGGCAATCGATTTGCCGTCCATGTGAAAAAGTAATCGAAATAATCATGCCCTTCCGGTAGTTCCAGTCCACAAATCCGACGTCGAATGGCATTGTTCCTTTGTCCGCAGATACTCCCCAAAAAGGGGAACTCCCGGACACACCATCCACATATTCAGCTCTCCTTTGTAGAGGTATGTGCTTTTTTGATCGACGCCGCAAACCGTCCGAATGGTGCCTTTTGCCTCGGTATCGGATTGAGGCCAGGAGGAATGAGGTTTCCTCAGATAAATTCCGGCCAGTCGCGGTGCAATTCTGTTTTGGAGGCCCGACTCACAACCCACCACACGCAGGCGCGCATTTTTCGTGAACCAACATCGCCGGGGACCCATCCCCATATCTGCCCTTACCCCCGTTGGAGCCGGAAGATCCGGGTTCAAGCGCCCGACATTGAGTGCATTGCCGCCGCCATGGATCTCATCCCCGCTTTGGGGCGTATGCCCGGTTATGGTAAGGGATTTGATCGGAGTCGTACCCCTATTTGCATCTTGTCCCAATTGATTGTCAAGATCGGCCGTCGGATCGCTTCCGCCGTATATTTTACTCGTCGCCCGCAGGTATTCATCCGCAGGATCCCGGAAGGAATACGTCAGCTCCGATCCGGTGGTGATCGCAAAATTGGATATATCAAATGTATCTCCGGGTTGGACGTATTTTTGATAATTGTCGGCGTACTTCATCGGGGATTTCATGTTATCCGGCCAGATGCAGGGCCAGTTTGCTTCGTTTCCCGTGAGGCATTTTGCCAATATGCCCAGCTTGGCGCACTGTCCCGCCGTCGCGATTTCGCCGTCGATTTTCCAGCACGGGCAAGCCGTGGACGGCGCCAGCAGCATATCCACGGCGCTCTCTCCATCCGCACAAGGCGCCACCTCGCCGCACAGCTCATCCATCTTCTGCATGGTACCCGGACCGACGTCAGGAAAATCAGAATGACCCAGATCATGTTTTTTCTTAAAGGCCATGACCGCCTGCGAGGTCTTCTCGCCGTAGATCCCGTCCGCGCCGCTCTCCCCCACGTAAATATTATCGTTCAGCAATCCATTTTGGACCTTCCGCACCGAAGCCCCGGTATCTCCGGGACGCAGGCGGTCCTCGTCGTTCAGACACGCCTCCAATTTGGAGTCGCCCATATAAACCGGGCAGGTAAAGGTCGTTTTGGGGGGCTTTCCGGTCGGAGGCTTTTCCGAGGGGAACAATATATCGAGCCGGGCCATGGTGCCGGGGCCGACGTCGCCCATCCACTCCCAACCCAATCCCTGATCGGCCTTAAACTTTTTAACGGCGTTCCAGGTGAAATCGCCGTAGATGCCATCGACTTTTGATGGGCCAAGATCGTATCCGAGGTCGTATAGCGCCTGCTGCACCTTGCGCACCGGTTCGCCCGCCGCGCCTTTCGTCAAACGAGTCTCGTCGTCGTAGCAGGCTTCCAACGCCGTATCGCCGGCAAACCTCGGCGATTGGAGGTCATGCCCGTCGCCGATGGTGCGCTGAATGCACGCCTTCGGCGCTCCGGTTGCGCGGTTCTGCTGGACGGTATGGGCCAATTCGTGCGCCAGGAGCCTGTTCCCGGCTTCCGTTCCCGGCGTGTATTGGCCGGCCGCAAACACCACATCCCGGCCGACAGTGAACGCACGCGCATTGAGCCGGCGCGCCGTCTCCGCGGCCTGCGCGCCGGTATGCACCCGCACGCCGCTGAAATTCGATCCGAAGCGCGATTCGAACAAACCGCGCTCAGCCTGCGGCACCGGCTGCCCGCCTGCTTGGAAAGACCCGATTTGACCCTTCAGATCATCCGCTGTCTCATTTTCCAGCAGCCGGGAAGCCGCCCTATTCCCGATTTTCCGCTGCAAACCGAGCACAGGATGCGCGATTTGGACCGGTACCTGCGGCGCCGCATTCGACCTTATCAAACTGGAGGCCAATTCGGATTGGGATCGACGCCGGTTTTTCGAAAAAATGCCCATGGTTTTTACCCGCCCGATGATTTCCCGCAATCCCACCGTCGATTTTCAGCGGCAGGTCAATATTCCATCCAATGGGATTTTACACGAAAACCGGAGTTTTCATGCCCAATAAATATGCTTTCCACCTGGTAATTCTCAGGTCGGAAAAACGTACACCGAAACACCGAGAAAATCCGAAAACACCAAGTATATTTTTATGAGATGGCAGTCGACAGTGAAAAGGAAAACCAAATGCTTTTCGGTGTATTCGGCTCTTTTCGATGCAATCCGTGTACAAAGAAGGAAGTCCGGCTGAGTAGAGACTCCACCCGAAGATGGACTTGGCCCGGCGGGAAAACGGGAGGAGCGACCGGCAGGCGTCGTTATTTCGGTGAAGCATACGTTGGTCTTGCGGATGCCGGTGGGTCCTGAATTTCCATGCCGGTCGGCATCCGGTTAAAACCTCCGAATTGAAAAAGCCGCTGATCTTGACCCGTCAAGGTCGTATATAATAATCAGGAAACCGATCCGCCCGGAGAGGGAACGGGCAGCCGGATCGGTTCAAAGCCCGCTTCCGCGGAAACCAGCACTCCCGCAAATACCGTTTTCTCGAAAAGGAGGAGGTAATCCCCTATGTCACAGATTCCGAAAGCCTGGACCGTCATGGTCTACATGGCGGGCGACAACAACATGGATCCCGACGGGGTGACGGATCTGCTTGAGATGAAGAAGGTCGGCTCGACCAAGGACATAAACGTGATCGCCCAGTTCGATCGCGCCACCGGCCATGCCGCCCAACGCTACTGCCTCCGCAAAGGGGGGAGCGTGGAGCAGGACGCCGTGATGAGTGTCGGCAGGGTCAACACCGGCGATCCGAAAAACCTGATCGATTTCATTGGCTGGGGGATTAAAAATTACCCGGCCGAGCGCTGCCTGCTGGTGCTTTGGAACCACGGCCAGGGCTGGGACGATACCGATATTTTCGCCGGCGAACGCATGCGGCGCTATCGGCGCCTCGCCGACCGCCCCACCCGCCACGCGCTCTTCCACACCCCGGTGCGCAGGATGTTGGCAAAGGTAGACCGCCATCCGGTGTATCGCGCCATCCTGGTCGACGAAAACGCAAAGGATTTCCTCGACAACCAGGAGATGAAGAAAGTCGTCTCGTCGGCCGCGAAACGGCTGCACCACAAGCTGGATATCCTCGGCATGGACGCCTGCCTGATGAGCATGGCCGAGGTGGGCTACCAGATCCGTGGCAGCACCGCGTTCACCGTCGGATCGGAACAGACGGAGCCGATGGCGGGCTGGCCGTACGATACGATCCTCGCCGCGCTCGCCCAGAACCCGGCCCTTACCGCCGAAGACGTGAGTTCCATGATCGTCACCAAATACCTAGCCTCCTACTCCCGGGAGTCCGTGACCCAATCCGCGTGCGACCTGGCCCAAGCCGAGGCGCTCGCCGGCGCCGTCGCCAAGCTGGCGGCCGCGCTTCGAAAAGGAATACGGACCGAAGCGGCACAGCAGGCCGTCATGGCGGCCCGGATGCGGTCGCAAACCTACTACGTCGCCGACAATATCGACCTGGTCGATTTCTGCTCGCAACTGGAACAGAAAACGGCCGGCTCCGATATCGCGGCGCGCTGCCGGGAGGTCATCCAGGCCGCGCAGGCCGGATATGTGCGCACGAACGGCTGCAAGGGATCCGACCTGAAAAACTCTCACGGCGTGGCGATTTACTTCCCCAACGAATCCGTCTCGCCGCTTTATGCGAAATTGGATTTCTGCAGGAAAACCAAATGGGGCGATTTTCTCAAGGAATATCTGGCGTCGGTGCGCGGCCGCTGAGAGAAGGCGGCGCGAAGCCCGCCGATGCGCGGCAAAGATCAGCGGGATTAATCACTGTTCCGCGCGCCAGAAGAAATCGGGCGACACGGCAGATCCGCGGCGGATCCGGCCGCGGCTGCGCGGGCGCAATGCACCACGACGGAGACGCCGACCGCGATGCCAATCCATAACTATCAGGATTTCGTCATTTATACCGGCGCCATCGCCAACGCCGGCACGGATCGCAAGCGCCGGCCGAAGCGTTTTTCGTTGCGGGTGTTTGATTCCCCGGTCGGGGAAGGGGAGCGCGACGAAACAATCGACGTGCCCGATTGGAATGAACTCGAGACCTGCCGGACGGCGCTGGCAGGGCACAGGATCCCCGCCAAGGATTTTCAGGCGTTTGCACGCAGGCTGGGGAAGATGATTCTTCCCGAGTACGCGCGCGGGCTTTATTACGGCAGCCTTTCCAAAATAGAAGAGGAAAACAACGGCCTGCGGATCCGCCTGTACCTGCTGCCCGCTCTGGCCTGCCTGCCGTGGGAATACGCGCTGGTGCAGCTGCACGAAGGCGAAGCCACCGCGCAGGATTTTTGGGGGCAGGATCACCGGATCTCCATCGTCCGGCACGAGATGATCGCCGTCCCCGCCCCGCCCTTCCGCTCCACGCCGCAACGGCGCGTCATCTTCGCGATGGCCAGCCCTCCCGATGCCAAGTATCCGCCATTGAACCTGCGCGACGAGCAAAAGGGGATCAAGGAAGCCCTGAACAGCGTCCGCGGAATCGAAGCCGAATACCATCCGGATTACGCGAAGGAACCCCGTTCCACAGGCACGACCGTGGAGGCCGTCGAGGAAGCCCTGCAGAATCCCGCCGACATTTTTCACTTCAGCGGCCACGGGGATTACCGCGAGGCGGAACCGGCCGCGTGGGGCGGCCGTCCGGGCCGCGGCATCCTGGTGTTCGACAGCGGCCTGCATTCCGCCCGGGAGGTGCGCGCGGATGTGATCAGCGGCGTTCTCGCGGAGGGACAGGTCCGGCTGGTGGTGCTGGATGCGTGCGAGACGGGCCAGCGGGACATGTTCCAGCGCTGGAGCAGCGTCGCCATGGCGCTCCTTAAGAAGGGAATTCCCGCGGTCGTGGCGATGCAATTTTCCATCCGCGACGATACGGCCCAGGCGTTCTCGAAACGGATCTACGAAGAACTCGTCGCCGGACGGACGATCGACGAAGCCGTGGCGAAAGGGCGCCTGGCGATATCGCGGATCGACGGGAAAATGCTCGATTGGGGATCCCCGGTGCTTTATATGCGCAATTCCGGAGGGATCATTTTCCCTCCCGTGACGGACGCGCGGGTCCGGCGGGAGGCCGAAGAATCTTCGCAACGGGAATCGACGCTCAACGAAACGGTGATGGGGTGGACCCGCAAGGGGATGTTCGCCAGCGCCGATCAGTTGGAACTCCTCGAGCAAGGCGGGAATTCCCTGAACTTCGCGCCCCCGGAAGCCGTGCTGCTCCTGCGTTCCGCGCTGGTCGCCGGCCGGGAGACCGGGTATTGGGTGGAACAGCTGCGCCGCGTCGGAGGGAAATGGTTGGAGGATATCTCCGCGGCGCCCCTCCCCCAAAAAGAAAAAGGAATCACCCTTGCACACAAATGCCTGGGATTGGACGGCCGGATTCTTCCCCCTCCGCCGCAAGGCATATCGGCGCTGGCCTGGGCGGCGGTCCGCCATCCGGATCCGATGACGAGCCAGACCGCCGCGCTGGCGTTGCTGGCGCAGAGGAACGGACAGGCCATCGCGGAGATCCAGAACGCGCTGCGCGGAATCGCCGGCGGCGTTCGGCGCCGCCGGCGGGCGATGCTTGTCGGCGCGCTCGCCGAATCGGATCCGGAGATCGATAAGGAATTGCCGCGGATTGTGGACAACCTCCAGGACCGGTGCGCGGTCTGGGGATGGCGGGCGCGCAAACATCTGCGCGCGAACCGGCCGAAGATATTTCGCTGGACCTTCGGCGGCGCGCTGGGCGGCGGGCTGGCACTGGCGCTATTACGAGGCATCTCCGCCTTCTTCAGCACCCATCTTCCCGGACCCGAGTTCGCCATTTATTCCTATTGGGGATTCATTGCCGGGTGGGGATTGTTGCTCGGCACGATGCTGGCTGCTCCGCTCCTGCTGCAGGATTACGGAAAACTCAAACCGGAGAACTGGCGCCGGACGGCGATACTGGCCGTCTTCCTTGGCGCGGCCGGATTCTGCCTGGCCAGTACGCTGACGATGCTGATGAACAGCTACAGCTTCAGCCTGGAGCGGATGCTGCGGATGATCGGGACGTCGTTCCTGGTCGGGGGCGGGCTGAGCCTGGGGTTGATCGGCCTGCCGGATGCCGGGATGAAACTGGGCGCCGGCGGCTAGCTCAAGCGTCTGGCGGGAGTCGCGTTCATTCTGGCGCTTGTCCAGTTGCCCGTGCTTTTCGAAGCGGCCGCGCGGCCGGATGGGAGTTATATTCTTCCCAACGCGCGCTGGCTGGCGGCGCCGATCATCGAATCCACCCAGACTCTTTCGGATAAATATTTCTTCCTAAACAGCCTCTTCCCCCCTTACAACGCCGATTTTGTCCTCGATTGCAGACAATGTTGTTTTGAATGCGTCCCGGCGGCGGAAGTTTCCCCGGCCGTCCGGTTGGTCCAGGGCTGTTTCATCCAATGGTTGACGGTCGTGGATGCCGCGCTGGTTGGGTTGGCGCTCACGGCGGGAGAGATCACCGGAATGCGGCTTGCCAACGCCGCGTACGAGAAGGCGCGGGCGAAAAGCCGTGCATAAATCGGGAAGAAATGAGGAAAAGAAAAAATCATAAGGGACAAATTTCAGGCTAGTCCGGGAGAAAGGAAGGGAAACATGGAAAATTCCTCAGCCGCCATATCTTCCGTAAGACGCCGGTGTACGGCAAGTCTTGCTGTCGGCTTGATTTCAATTTTCCTGGGGGCGTGTTACACCATTACCCCGGTGCCCGGCACACCGGGCAACCCGGGCGCGCAAGTGCAAACCTCCGGATGGAAGGCACGGCGGTATCTGTATAGCACAGCCTGGGCGTCCATCGGCTTGGTGTCACCGACAACGGTCCTGGGGGATACAGAGCAGGATGTCGTGAATGGCGGATACGTTACAACGGATCCGACCGGGCAAGCCAGGGTACGGATGGGCGCGGATTGCACCGTGTATGTTTTCCAAAACAGCGGATCGGCATATTCCGGCGAAACCATCTCCACTTGCGAGAAGAGTTCCGCGGCAACCTGCAACAACGATTTAAACACCTTGATCGCAAAAAATCCAAGTTGCAAGATTTCCTTGAAAACCATCCCGGCAACCATCACCTTCCCAGGCACCATCGCGATCATCCTCCAGTATTCAAGCCCGGATGTGGAAGCGGTGGTGATCCTTGTTTCCGAAGGAAGCGTCGATGTCAATCCCACAGGCGGGGATTTTCCCGTCTTCGAAATCCCCACAGGCAAAGCGGCATACATAACAACCATCGGATTCGTCGATCCGGCATTTAAATTTTTTGGATTCAACCCTGGCGACCTGGTGGATTTTAAAACCATGGTGGACCCTATTCAAAAAATGGGCAGGGTTCCGCAAATCCAGCGGGCGAACTTGCTGCTTCTGGAGCGGAGCCTTCCGCTGGTTCCCGTGCCCGATCCCTACCAACTGAGCCTGCGATGGTACAACCTTCCCGAAGAACGAATCGCCGACGCATCGGAGGGGATCGCGCGGTATGTGCACTGGGGCGAACTCCTGGACGCAAATCAATTCCTGGGCATTCCAATGCTTTTCCAAACCGGAGGGGAAGCGATCAATCTGCGGGGAGCCCCCTTTGCGCCGGTCCAATCGCCGGGTTTGTTGGAAACGGCGGGTTTTTCCGCCGGCCAGGCCATCGTGATCGGGTTTGACGTATCGATCCCCAACCTTGAACCCCTGGCGGCGGCTATCCAGCAGGCGCTTCAGGCGGGCAACCTGTTGACGGTAACGCTCGAGGGATTTGACCCGCGCTTGAACGAGGATCCTTTCTTGAAATTCGATAAAATGACCGCTCCGGTTCTCATCCTGGGAGGGTATTGATCGCAGAACCTGGCGCAGGAAATCAAACCGCGAATTCCATTTTAAGGAGGAACCATGCCCGCATTCGATTTGTCCTTTTTCCTGGTCGGCTGCCTCGGAGGATTGCTTCCCGACGCGCTGCGGCTCGCCCGCAACCGGTACCAAACCAAAGTGCTGGACTATTTGAAGACCGTTAATTTCTGGCTCGGCCTTCTGATGCTGGCGCTTGTCGGGGGATTGACCGTGTGGGTCCTTGGGTTGACCAGCGCTAAGGACGCCCTGATCTACGGGTATGCCGCCCCGGCGGTCATCTCCCAGCTGGTGGCCAGCATCACTCCCAACGCCGATGGGAAACCCGCGGTGCGCGGCGGGCCGGCCCCGGCGCGAAATCCGCAAACTCCCGCGAAGCAGGGCGGTTTAAACCTGATCCGTTGGTGGAAAATATAGCGGAGATAAGAAGAAAATTCGTACGCGGATTACGCGGATTTATTCGGATTTCGTTGTTTTTCACTTGGGGAAACCTGATAATTCAGCTTTTCTCCGCGCAATCCGTCATATCCGTGTAATCCGCGTGCAAGGGGTTTCCGGCCAAAACGAAAAAACTTTTTGGTCCACAGTGTATAATCCCACGCCGGAGAACCCGATGACACCTATCCAGAGAAATGGTTCGCCTGCAGGTATCCGCCGTCCGGAGCCGTTCGGCCGGCCCGGGTTGGCTTTCCGGCTTGCGGCAATCCTTGGCGTGCTCGCCGGAATCGCCACCGCTTGCGCCGCGGCGGACAACTCGGGTGCGGAAGCCACCCATTCCGCCCAGACCATCGCCCGCATGATCACCGATGTGGCGTTTCAGAAGACGTCGGCGCCTTCCCCCACCGCTTACGCACAGCCTGGATCCGCGGCGACCGCGACCACCGGCCCAACCCTCACCCCGGCCGAGATCGCCACGGTCGAACTCTCCACGCCGGTGCCGGGTCTGGGCCGTTCCACATACTCCGGCTCCACCCCGACCACCGACGGCACCTCGCTCCTGACCCGCACGCTCAATCCGCGCTGCAACGCGGCATTCTTCGTCGGCGATGTCGCCCCGATTCTCGAAAACAGCGAAGTCAAAGCCGGGGCGACATTCGTCAAGACCTGGGTCATCCGGAATACGGGAACCTGCACCTGGTACCCGAGTTACTTCATCTATTGGCATTCCGGCGCGCGGATGGAAGCCCCGGCTTACGTCGATTTCCCGGAGGTCGTCCCGCCGAATCAGAACCTTTTTCTCTCCGTGACGCTGGTTGCGCCGGAAGAACCGGGAAAGTATTATCAGCGCTGGTATATCCGGGATCCCGAGTACGTCCAGTTCGGAATCGGGCCGAATTTCACCGATCCATTGATGGTGAGGATCGTCGCGGTCTGAAGTTCGACCATGGACTATGGACAATCGACCATTGACCATGGACCATCGACCATCGTTTTTTTTAGAAAATGCGTTCCGATATCGGGAAGCAGCCTACTATCGAATATGCGATGTAGGGGAAAATAGTGGTTCAGGCCTTTTCAGCCGAATAAAAACTTGCCCATTAAGTTGATGAACCCAACCCCTCCGGGCTCGGTGGACCTGCTCAAATATTCAACCGATTCCCGGATTTAATCCATGCGGAAAACCTTGGAAAACCGAGATCATAACGAAATGTCCCGATTGGCGTCCGGAGTGCGTTAACCCTGATAGAACACTATCTGATTCCCAAAAGGCGGGGTTATGCCAAGGGATGAACGATCCCTTCCATTAAGCTATGGCGCAAAGGAGAAGAATCCCGGCGCCGGAATACGGATGGAAACGGAACCCGCGGCGGGCACATTCGAAGCCGTATATGACCGTTTTTTCCAGCCCGTCTACCGCTACATCCTCAGCCGGGTCCGGAATGTTCCGGAAGCCGAGGACCTGACCTCGCTGACCTTCCTGACCGCTTTTGAATCCTTTCCCCGCTTCCGGGAACAAGGGCGCACCGCCGCCTGGCTGTTCACCATCGCCCGCAACAAAATCGTGGATTCTTCCCGACGGAGACCGGCTTCCCCGCTTCCGGACGAAGAGGATTCCGAGCTCTTCGCCGACGATCCCAACAGCGGCTGGGACATCGAATTCCTTCTTTCGGTGCGCATGAAGATATCGACGCTCGCGGAGGAGGAGCAGGAATTGATCCGGTTGCGGTATATCGCGGATCTGTCGTTTGCGGAGATTGCCGCGCTTGTCGGGAAACGCGAAGACGCGGTCAAAAAATCCCTTTACCGCCTTGTCACCCGGGTGCGAAACGACCTGGAGGACCGCCATGAATAGAGATGCCATGGTTTTCCCGTGGGAAGATGCGATCCGCGCGGCGGTCCGCGTGCGCGATGCCGATTCCGGTTTCGCCCGCCGCCTGCGCGAAGATCTGTTGCGCAAAGCCGCCGTGGAGCGCCCCATCCATCGCAAACCCGCGGTTCGACCGGTATGGGTCGCCTTCATGGCGGTGATCGCCGTCCTGCTTGGGGCGCTCCTGGTGATCGGGCCGGAAAAAGTGGTCGCGGCGCTGCAATCCCTGTTCGGCTATCTGCCGGATGCGGGTTTCGTGCGCATGGATCGACCGTTCCGAATCCTGGAGAAACAAATAAAAGAAGAACGGTCCGGCGCCGCGCTGTATATCCGCCAAGTCCTGGCCGACGACCGGCGGACCGTGGTGGTTTACGAAGTGGATTGCCCCGGACCGGAAACCCAGTGGTTGAAGACCTCGACCTTTTGCGCGGATGCGCCCGGCCTGCTCCTACCCGGCGGCGGCCGCCTGGAGCCGGCCGGACGGTTCGGCCGGTCCGATCTCCCCTATTACCGGGAGCGCGCGGAATTTCCGGCGCTTCCTCCGAGTGTCACATCCGTCACGTTCCTGCTTCCCTTCCGCCCTGCTCCGGGCGAGCCCGCCACACCGTGGGCCGTCGAACTTGCGCTCACTCCCACTGCGCGCGAAGCGACGATCTATCCCGTCCTGGAGAATATCCCGACCGGTTCCCCGCGGGCGGACGGTGCAACGCCGGAACCGCTTCCGGATGGAATTCGCTTCTCATTGGATCGGATCGTTGCGATGGAGGAGGTTTATTTCCTGCAAGGAAGCCTGGAATGGGATCCGGCCCGCTATCTGTCGGCGGATGTGGATTACCGGTTGTTGGAAATCCTGGATGGAACCGGCGGATCGTGCCCGTGGGAATTCGCAGTTCCGGATTCTCCGGCCGCGGGTTCGGAGCATCGGATTCCCTGGGCGGTCCGCTTCAACCCCCGCGGAAGGCCGGGGCCGTTCCGGATCAGGGTCCGGTCGCTGCGGGTGGTGGAATCCGTGAATGCATCCTTTTTAATGGATTTCGGTTCCGCGCCGCACGCCGGTCAAACGTGGATGCTCGATTTCCCGTTGCCGGTGGCGGGTCTTGATCTGCGCGTAACCTCGGCCCGGATCGAGCAGGAGGACGAATCCCTGTTGGTCTTCTTTTCCTTCGCGGGAACGGGAAACATCATCGGGGCAACCTGGATGGATGCCGTCCAAACGACGCAGACGATCGAAGGCGGCGGGCTGGAACGGTCGGGGATATTCGAAAGCGGATCGCGATACGAGTACATGCCGACCGGGCCTCATACCATCCGGGTGATCTCGATCACGCGCCAACTGGAGGGGGATTGGATCATCCCTTTCGATGTTTTTTTCTAGGCGGTTTGGAAACCACAATTATTCAAACGGAGGATGAAGCATGAAGTCACACGGTAATCTTATTACCTTTCTGGAATGCCTGGCCATTGGATTAATAGCCAGTTGTTCCCCCGGCGTTGTGCCGGCGGAACAATCGGGCACGCCCGTTGATCTTCCCGCACAGAACGTTTCCAATCCCACACCGGCCTTGGCGCCGACGCTCGAACCGATCGCCCCCGCCCAGCCGGTCCTCCGTGCCATCGCGGCCGGTTGGGGATACACCCTCGCGCTGACCGGCGGCGGCGCGGTGAAATGCTGGGGATCCGGCTACATGTGCGACGGCAGCACGGTGAATAAAAGCGCGCCGGTGGATAAACCGGAATTAACCGGCGGCGTGGCCGCCGTTTCGGCCGGCGGAATGCACGCCTGCGCGCTGATGGAAGGCGGTGGCGTGAAGTGCTGGGGCGAGAATAATTTCGGCCAGTTGGGAAACGATACGCGGACCGACAGCAGCGCGCCGGTGGATGTGGCCGGGCTTTCCAGCGGCGTGATGGCGGTCGCGGCCGGCGGAAGCCATACCTGCGCGCTGATGGAAGGGGGCGGTGTGAAGTGCTGGGGCCAAAACGATTCCGGACAACTGGGCGACGGCACGCTTAATGTCAGCCGCACGCCCGTCGATGTGAGCGGCCTGGCCGGCGGAGTCCGTGCCATTGCAGCCGGCGGGACCCACACCTGCGCGCTGATGGAAAGCGGAACGGTAAAGTGCTGGGGCTTTAATGGCAACGGGCAGCTGGGCAACAGCGATACCGACAGTCCGGAAGGCCGATACCGGTCCACGCCGGCGGACGTGCAAGGGTTGACCGATGCGGTCGAAGTGGCGGCCGGTTTCGCCGTCACCTGCGCCCGCACCGGCGGCGGCGTCAAGTGCTGGGGACAAAGGGGGAACGGCCAACTGGGCGACGGTTTGCCGCCCGATGGGGAAAAGCAGTCCAGCAGCATTCCGGTGGATGTAATCGGATTACCCGGACAAACCGCGGCGATCGCGGTGGGGATGAGCACATCCTGCGCGGTGGCCGCCGCCGGGTCGGTCTTCTGCTGGGGAGTTGGGACCGGCGCCGAGGATCCCGCAACTCAGAATATCAGCTTTGCCCCGGTTCCGGTCAGCGGCCTTTCGGACGGAGCGGCAGCCGTTAGCGCCGGTGAGATGCACGTATGCGTCCTGACCGGCGCCGGAGCGGTGAAATGCTGGGGCAAGAACGCGGTCGGGCAGTTGGGCGACGGTACGACCAACGACAGCGCCGTTCCCGTGGATGTCCTCGGCCTCGTTTGACCCGTATGCTCATGACGACCCGCTTTGATTATTATTAAAAGGGAAGGACCGCTTTTTCCAGGCGGTCCTTCCCTTGTATCATTCTCCCTTTTCTTGCGCAGGGTGCAGGTTTCAAGCAATCCGCACCGCCGGTATAATCCATCCTCATGACCACCCTCCTGCTGGTGGAAGACACCGTGGAACTGGCCGACGCCGTAGCGCGAGAGCTCTCGGCGGACGGGTACCGCGTCCTGCGCGCCGCCGATGGACTCACCGCGCTCAAACTCTGTGAATCCGACAAACCGGAATTGGTCATCCTGGATTGGATGATCCCGGAGATGGACGGGCTGGAAGTGCTGCGCCGCCTGCGCCAGGATCCGCAATGCACCACCGCGGTGTTGATGCTCACCGCGCGCGGCGACGAGACCGACCGGGTGGTGGGGCTGGAAGTGGGCGCCGACGATTACCTGACCAAGCCGTTCGGAATGCGCGAACTGAAGGCGCGCGTCCGCGCACTCCTGCGCCGCACCCGGCGGATCCGGGAAACCCTCGCCTCCGACCGGCTCCCGGAAGAATCCCCGCTGACGTACGGCCCCCTGAATATGACCCCCGCCCTGTTCCAGGCCCGGCTGGCGGACCAGCCGCTCGACCTGACCCGCACCGAATTCGCATTCCTGCACCTGCTCCTGCGAAACCCCGGGCGGGTGTTTGGCCGAGATTATCTTCTGGAAACGGTCTGGGGCGGGAAGTACGAGACCGGCGACCGCTCGGTCGATAACACCGTCCTGCGGCTTCGGAAAAAGCTTGGATCCCTCGGTGAAAACATCGAAACGGTCTGGGGTATGGGGTACAAATTGCGGCCGCCCAAGTGAGAGAAAAATACTTTGCACGCGGAAAGCATTGATAAGAAC
>JBAVFZ010000346.1:0-16207 GCA_049684495.1 Anaerolineales bacterium
GGCCAGGGCCGGAGCCGCCGGCCATTGGGCAGCATTCCATCCAATGGATAGAAAATGGATTATGCGAAAACCCTCAACATTATTTAAAGCGCTGCTTGTTTCCATATTACTGGTGAGCGTCGTCCTGGTTGGGTTGGCCGATTATGCTACCGGCGCAGAGCTCGCCTTCTCGATCTTCTACCTCTTCCCGATCGGGATTGCCGCTTGGTACGTTGGATGGCGGGCCGGCATTTTCATATCCATCGGAAGCGCTTTTTGTTGGTACGTCGCCGACGTTCTTGCGAGAATTGATCCTTATGCCTACCCCCTAATTCCGGCGTGGAATGCCGGGGTAAGGCTCATCACATTTCTTACGATTACCATTCTTCTCCACGAGATACATGAAATTCTTCTGCGCGAATCGCTTCACGCGCGAGTGGACTACCTTACGAAAGCCGCCAACGCCAGATACTTTTACGAAGTGATCCAAGCTCAGATTTCCCTCTGCAACGGAATAAAAGGCCCTTTAGCATCATCTATCTCGATATGGACAACCTCAAACAATTGAACGATGCGTTCGGTCATTCCACCGGCGACCTTGCCCTAAAGGAGACCGTATCGGTGTTAAAACGCACTTTGCGGCCAAGCGATGTAGTCGCCAGGCTGGGCGGAGATGAGTTTACCGCGTTGCTCCTGGAAGCGGATGCCAATGCCGCAGAGATCGTTTCTGCCCGGATACAATCGGCTCTCCGCCAAAACTCCGGCAAGCGGTACCGGGTCACCTATAGCATCGGCGTCATCACCTGCCTATCGGCGCCGAAGTCGGTGGATGAAATAATAGAGAAAGCGGATAACCTCATGTATGAAGCAAAACGCGACGGGAAGGATACGATAAAGCTGGCTTCCTACGGCGGCCCTGACCAATCCGCGGGTCAAACCGATCCCGGATAGAAACATCCCCGCTTCTCTGCAAAATACGCGGGGTGGTCGCGGACATCATCACTCAAAAAGCAGACAGAATATTACGGGATTTCCAATTCCGGATAGAGTGGATATCGTTTCAGCAATGCTTTGACGCGCGATTGCGCTTCCCCGGCGATGGTATTCTCCAGGTTGAATTTCGCAAGGCTTTTCTTTGAAGGATTTTCCTTTTCCATCGCGGGAGTGACATTCTTAAGCACGCGGGCCATGACGGAGGCGATTTCCTTCATTTCCGGTATCCCCATTCCCAATGTCGTCGTGGCGGGTGTTCCAATGCGGATCCCGCTGGTATACCAGGGGCCGTTGGCGTCGAAGGGCAGCGCGTTGCGGTTCAAGGTCAGGTTGCAGGACCGTAAAGCGGCTTCCGCCTGGCGCCCCGTCAATCCATAGCTCCCGGCGACATCCACCAGGAGCAAGTGGTTTTCCGTTCCGCCCGTCAGCACCCGCATTCCTTCCGCCTGGCAGGCGTCCGCCAATGCCTGCGCATTTTCCACGATCCTCGCGGCATAAGTACGGAATTCCGGGGTGCCGGCCTCCCGCATCGCCACCGCTTTGGCCGCCAGGACGTGCGGCAACGGTCCGCCCAAAATCGACGGGCAGCCTTTATCCACCCATTCGGCGAATTCTTTTTTGCACAGGACGATCCCGCCCCGCGGCCCGCGCAGGGTTTTATGCGTGGTGGTGGTGACGACATGCGCATGCGCCACCGGGTCGTAATCGCCGGTGAATACTTTGCCGGCCACCAATCCGGCAAAATGCGCCATGTCCACGAGGAAGACGGCTCCCACTTCTTCCGCCATTTCCCGCATCTTGGCAAAATTGATCTTCCGGGAATAGGCGCTGTATCCCGCCATCAGGATCAGCGGGCGGATTTCGCGGACCTGTTGGTGGATCTGATCCAAATCCAGCCGGCAGGTTTTCGGATCCACCGAATAGGAATACGCGTCGAATAATTGGCTGGAAATATTGTGACGGTATCCGTGCGTCAGGTGCCCTCCCGAATAATAATCCAGCGCCAGCAAGCGTTGGTTGTGAAATTCCTCCCTCACCTTGGCCCATTCCTCGCGGGTGAGTTTGGAGGGATCCTTCTGGTTCATGATTTCGAGCTGCTTCGATTCCACGCGCGCCAGGAGGATGGTCAGGAACGCCACCAGGTTGGCATCCGCCCCTGAATGCGGCTGCACATAGGCGTGGTCCGCGTTGAACAATTCACATGTCAGGCGCACGGCTTCCGCTTCGACCGCATCCACGTTGTCGCAACCCGCATAAAAGCGGTGCTGCGGGAAGCCCTCGGCATATTTATCCGTCAGGAGATTGCCCATGGCCAGCTGGGTCGCCAGGGAAGAATAATTCTCGCTGGCGATCAGCTTCAGGTTGCTCCGCTGGTCCTGCAATTCATGCAGGATGGAATCGGCGATGAGGGGGTTGCCGATCCGGATGGTTTCGAGCGCGGCAAAGAAGGATACCGCGGCCGGATTGAGTGATTCCAAATTCCTGCCCGATAAATATTTAACAAGGAGGGATGAATTATCCATTACACCTATTCCTTCCGGAGTGGATGGGGATATCCAATTATTACATATTTCCTGAAGAAAACAGGAGAAAAACGCCGCACAGAATAATATCGAAAGAATTTGACAAGATGGATTATGAAAGAGCAAGTTGGCTCGGGTTATCCTCCGCCGCTGTTGCTCAACCCTGCTTTTCTCCCGACCGCAACAAAGATCGGGAGGGGTTTCACCGTCCCATCCGGACCGCAGGCATTGCAGGTGCCCTCGGCGCAATCCACATCCACTTCGATTAAACCTGCCTCCCCCAGCCATCGCCGGATATCGGAACGCTCGAATCCCATCCACAGGTCGGCCATCTGTTCCCCCTGCCAGGTGTGGTCGTGGGTGTCGAGGTCGGTGAGGCACAGCACCCCTCCCGGTTTGAGTACGCGCACCATTTCGCGGATCGCCGCCAACGGTTCGGGTGCGTGGTGCAGGTACATGTTCGCGAAAACGCCATCCAGGATTGCGTCGGCCAAAGGCAGGCTATCGCCCGGCGCTTCGTGGAACTCGATATTATGGAAGGCGGCCAGGTTGCGGCGGGCAACGTCAAGCATGGCCGGGCTGGCATCGAAGCCGTATACCTTGCCGGCATTGCGCACCAATCCCTCGGCGACAAACCCGGTGCCGGTACCCACGTCGGCCACAACAGCGCCCGGCGCCAGGTTCGCTTTGGCAATCGCCGCATCGCGCATGTGTTCGGTGAAATACCCGGCGCGGATTTCATCCCACTGCCCGGCCACCTTTGCGAAATAATCGTCAGTCATGGTTTTTGTCTTCTCCTCGCTATCGCCATTTCAGTTTTCGTTTCCAATCTCATTCTGCGCCTTGTTTCTTTTCAATCCGGCGGGGCAGGCGGCACGGCACCTCCAGCAGCCTTCAATCATCGTTCCTTTGGGCAAGCGCTTCAATAAATTCGGCCGGCAGAGGGCCTGATCGACCTGTTGGATCCCGACGATCGCGCCGACCGGGCACGCTTTTTGGCACGCCGTGCACCCATCGGCGCAAGGCTCCCATTCCAGAATCGGATCAAAGGGAAGATCCACATCGGTCACCACCGACACCAGATGCACCCGGTTGCCAAACCGGGGAGTGATCAACAGCGAGTTCCTGCCGAGCCGGCCCAGGCCCGCCGCCTGCGCGGCATGTTTGTGCGAGAGATCCCCGCGGCCGTATTGGCGGTCCGCCTCCCAATGCGCATAAGGCTCATCGGCCGGAACCGGCACCGCCCGTCCGCCGGATTCTTCCAAAAAGAGCGCCACCTGCGCCGCCGCGAAATCCAGCCGCGCGTGGGCTATTTCCATCGCCCGGTGATAGGCGGTCGCCGGGCCGACGAGTGCGCCGTTGGGAATCCGCCGGGCGCAGGAGATGACGGCTTTGGCGCCGGGCAGAATATCTTCCGGATGGTGCCCGGCCGGAGCAGCCGCGAAACGTTCGATCGGCGCCACCCCCGTCAGATCCATGCCGATATCCCGCGTCCGTTGCTTTACGTCGCCTGCCAAGTCCATGCCGCACCCTTCCTTATTAAATATTTCCCATCATCCGGAAATTACCGGGTGTGCGGTACTTCCCGCAATCCTTCGGCCAGAGCGTCCTTGAGTTCAGCGGACATTGACCTTCCAAACCGTTCGATGATTTTGTGAAGGTAGACTTCGTGGCGGATGTATTCTTCCGTAACCAGGATCAATGCCGGGCTGTGGGACCAGGCCGCCTGGCAAGTCTCGGCCGGTTCGATCTCCCCCACCAGCGCCTCCATTCCATCTACCACCACGTTGAGCGAGGTATCGCACTGTTGCACAAGCTCGGCTTCAAAGGCATGCTGATAGTGCCTGCCTACCTGCGGCGCATTCTCCCCGCAGCTGATCATGACGATCCGAATGCCCCGGCCGGAGGCGGCCTCCAATTCCGGCTGCAATTGCCGCAGGGTTTCACCCCATCCCACCAGATAAACGCTTTCCTGCGCCCGGGAGATCATCGTCTGCGCCCGCCTCAGGATATCTTCGCGGCCGCGCAAATTCCAAATGCTCTCCGTCGCCGGAGCGGCCATCACTTTTTTAAGCTCGATTTCCAGCGTGGACAGGGTCCCGTCAAATTGCTCCTGCAGCTGCGCCAGAAGCTCATGAACAGCCAGGGGACTGTATTCGGCAGGTTCGGTCTCGAGCATAACCGCGTACCCCTTGCCGGTCAGCCGCTCCAGCGTCTCGTATATCCGCGAGCGCGGGACACCGCACAGTTTGCTCAGTTGATAGCCGGTAACCGGGTTTTTCTTCAATAATCCCAAATAGACCCGGGCTTCATAGGTGGAAAACCCCAGTTGCTCAAACGCGGCCATAACTTGCTTGCCCAATCCAGCCTCCAATAGTGGTCACTATAGTAGTTACTACTATTCTAAACCGGCAATTATTGGTTGTCAAGGCAAGATCAACCAAATCTTCGCGATCGCAGTCCCGCGCTTCCCTGTAAAAAGTCCGAGGGTACATCCGGGACGGGTTGGGCCTTTGGTTTTGAGTATTCGATGGTATCCGCTCCGGTGTGGCATCGGGTAAAATGACTCAAATTTGGCACAACCGGCCAATCCTATGAGCTGCCGCCGATATACGGCAGGAACAAAAAAAGGAAATGTTGAATGATAAAAAAGGTGGATCTTCAAAACGAAATGTACTCGCAAATCCATGGCAAGGAGCTTTTCGAGCAAGCCAAATCCTATGCCTATAGCTATTTGAATAGTGTCTATGACCGGAACGTTTTCCCGACGGATGATGCCATCAATAAACTTGGAACTTTTAATGAACCCTTAGCGGAAGCCCCGGGAAATCCGGGCGAAATCCTGCGGGCGTTGCACGAACACGGTTCGCCCGCCACCGTTGCCCAAACGGGTGGAAGGTACTTTGGCTTTGTGAACGGGAGCTCGGTTCCTGCCGCCTTGGCCGCCAAATGGCTGGCGGATGTTTGGGATCAAAATGCCGCGCTGTATGTGATATCTCCCATCATTTCCCAATTGGAAGCCACATGTGAAAAATGGCTGGTGGATCTCCTGCGATTGCCCGATGGGACATCCGCAGGATTTGTCAGTGGTACTTCCACAGCTATCTTGTGCGGACTGGCCGCCGGACGCAACGACCTGCTGAAACGCCAGGGCTGGGACGTGAACTCGGACGGTTTGTTTGGCGCGCCAAACCTTCGGGTGGTATTGGGTGCCCAGGCGCACGCCACCGTGTTTAAAGCGCTTGCGTTGTTGGGCCTCGGCAGGGCGCGCGTTGAAGTAGTGCCCACGGACAATCAAGGACGCATGCTGGCGGAAAAAATCCCCGAATTGGACAGCCATTGCCTTGTGATCGCTCAGGCGGGAAACGTCAACACCGGTTCCTTTGACCCGTTCGATGAAATTTGTGATCGCGCCCGGCGCGCGGATGCCTGGGTTCACATAGACGGCGCCTTCGGACTTTGGGCGGCCGGATCACGAACAAAAAAACTTCTTTCGCATGGCATCGAAAAAGCCGACTCGTGGTCCGTCGATGCGCATAAAACGCTCAATGCCCCTTATGACTGCGGCATCATTCTTTGCGGACATCGTGAAGCGATGGTTACCGCGATGCAAGCAACCGCCTCATACATTCATTACAGCGACAAACGGGATGGAATGCTTTATACACCGGAAATGTCGCGGCGTGCGAGAGTCGTCGAACTTTGGGCAACGCTGAAATCACTTGGAAAAGGCGGGGTGGAGGAATTGGTGGATCGCCTTTGTGATCACGCCAAGGGGTTCGCCGAGAATTTGCACGCCCGGGGATTTCGTATTCTGAATGATGTCGTCTTCAATCAAGTTCTTGTCGCCTGCGATACGCCGGAACAAACGAAAGCGACGCTTGAACACATCCAAAAGTCCGGGGAATGCTGGTGCGGAGGGGCTGTCTGGAATGGCGAGCCGGTAATTCGAATCAGCGTATGTTCCTGGGCAACCACCAAAACCGATGTGGAACGTTCCGTAGCCGCTTTTGTAAAAGCCCGCGAAATGGTCCTGTCATAAAAAAATCCCGGACCGGCATAAGCCGCCCAACGCCGGTTCCGGCGGATCCTTCGACAGGCTCGGGGTGAAATCAGCGCGTCTTGCCTCAAATAGCGAAAAAAAGGAGTGAGTCTCGCCAGCCCCGTCGACGCCTCCGAGTCAGTATGCAGGGCGGTTGGTGAAAAGCATTGTAATAGGAAATATATGCAGAAAATGGAGGAGTAAATGAGGATATTAGCTTTCGAGATAGAGCAAAGAAAGGATCCGATAGATTCTTCCTTATCAAAGGAAGAAGCCAAAAAGGTTTATGAGTTATTTAAAAAGGGGGTGATCCGGGAAATATATTTCAGTAAAAAGGATCATGCCGCGGTTATTTATTTTGAAGCCAGGAATATTTCTGAAGTCAGGAAGATGATTAAGACATTCCCGCTGGTAAAATCGAAATATATAGATTTTAAACTGATGGAGTTAATTCCCTATTCGGGGTTTGACCGGTTATTTACGAATCCTGCGTGATTTATTTTAATTTCCATATGGGATATTGATCAACTGCCCAATTCGAGGCTGGGAGCGCCCTTCGCCCAATTCGCCCTCGACTCGCCAACACGTCACTTTCGATTATTGGGAGTGGCGCAATTCTCAGTTGCGCAGTGCCCTTCACCCACCAACAATCAGAACGGATCGGCTCCACGCGGGCAGGCGGGGGCAAGGATTGGCGGAACATTAGGAAAAATGCGTTTCTTGAGTTTCGGATAGAATGACTGCCTGACGAGGCCCGGCCAACCAGTATCTCCGGGTCCGTTTGTCGCCCGATCAGTATCTCCATTGAAGAATAACATGACCAGCAAAACCGGCGCCGTTATTCGAATAGTATTGCGCGCCCAGCGGCTTGCGCAAAAGAGCGCGACGATTGATGGTGTACGCCGCATGTCGAAAATCACCGAGCGGGTGTTTGCCGTTCCCAAAGACGTACGCCACGAGAAAATCACCGCGGGTGAAATAACATATGAGTGGCTAATACCAAGGACCGTCGCGTCTCCGCTTATATTTTTCCACATCCACGGGGGCGGGTTTGTGTTTCCGTTATACGACCCGGAGCGCTATACCACCGCGTATCTTGCGCGGCTTGCGGGGGCGCGCGCGTTCCTGGTCCACTACCGGCTTGCGCCCGAAAATCCCTTCCCGGCCGCGGTGGAGGATTGTGCCGCCGCCTACCGCCGGCTGATATATGAAGAACACATCAAACCCGGACAGGTGGTGTTCACGGGAGAGTCGGCAGGAGGCAATCTCGTCATAACCACGCTCCTGGCCTTGCGGGAGTCGGGAGACCGGCTGCCCGCCGGAGCCGCTTCCATTTGCCCGGTCATGGATTTCGAAGGAAAGGGCACTTTCCATTCGCAGGATGACGTGATGGTGCACCCCGAATTTGCCATGCGGCAGTTCGACGCGTACCGGGGAGGAACCGATCCTCATCATCCGCTGCTGTCGCCGTTGTACGCCGATTTGAAGGGACTTCCGCCGATGCTCGTTCAAGCCGGCGAACATGAAATACTGCGAAGCGGCGCGGAATTATTTGCGGAATCCGCAAGACGATCCGGAGTGCCGGTAACCCTGCACATCTATCCCGGGATGTGGCACTTTTGGCATATGTTCGTGCCGTACTTGCCAGAAGCGCGGGAGGCGATGGATGAAATCAGCCGGTTTGGATTGTCGTGCATGCGATAACCGGCTGAGGAAAAGCAGGGTGCCCCAACCGGCAAGTAGAGGCGCACTCGACGCCGGAAGCCAAACATGAAGAAGTCAACCAACAGTAGCGATAAACATTCGAAAACCTCCCTTGAGTTTCATCCCCTGACTCCCGACCGCTGGGATGATTTCGTCCGGCTGTTCGGCCAACACGGCGCGTACGGCGGCTGCTGGTGCATGTGGTGGCGGGAGACGCGCTCCGAGTTCGAAAAACGCCAGGGGGAGGGAAACCGGCGGGCGATGAAGAAGATCGTCGAGTCGGGCGAAGTTCCCGGGATCCTGGCCTACGCGGCGGGCGAACCGGCGGGCTGGATCTCGATCGCGCCCCGGGAAAATTTTTCCGCGCTGGAGCGCTCGCGGACGCTCCAGCGGCTGGACGACACACCGGTCTGGTCGATCGTTTGTTTTTTCGTCGGAAAGGACTATCGCAGCCAAGGCATCGCCGTCCCGCTGATCCGCGCGGGGGTGGAATATGCCGCGGGGCAGGGGGCAAAGGTTATCGAAGCGTATCCGACTCTGACAAACGAGAGCCGCCTGGCACCGGTCTCTGTCTACATGGGGATCCCTTCGATCTTCGAGCGCGCCGGATTCATCGAGTGCGCGCGGCCGTCGAAACGGAAAGCGATCATGCGGTTCGTTGCCGAATAAGTTTCTTCCTCGTTGGAAGCCGGGGAGCGGCGCCCGGGCGGGATTTTCCGGTATATGGATTCTTCGATACAATACGGTTTGCAGCGGTTGCTCGAGTTCGGTCGCGTATCCGCCGGTTAGAGAGGCCGGCGCAAACAACATCCGTCGCGGCTTCGCGCTTCGCCGGACCATTCCACTAGGGGGAGATGACCATGATCCACATTAAGAAAAAACTGGATTTGCTTTCGAGTCTGCACGCGCAAGTGAATTTGCTGCAGTCGGAGAAACGGCGCCTGATTGAAGAATCGCTTCCGCCCGAGTACGGAGCGCGCGTTTCCGAAATCGAGCAGGAATTCGCGCAGAAGGAGGAAACCGCCCGGCGCAACATCGACATGCTCGCGGCGGAGATCCGTTCCGACACCCTGGCATTCGGAAGGAGTGTCCGGGGCTCGGATTACCAGGCGGTCTGGAGCCGGGGACGAGTTTCCTGGGATGATAAGGCGCTCAGCATGTATGCCCGGGCGCATTCCGAAATACTGCCGTTCCGCAAAGAAGGCAAGCCGGTGATTTCGATCCGGCGGATTCCGGACTTGGAAGCGGGCGGTTAATAAAATAGAGCGGTCCGCATCAGCCGGGATGCAATGGGAGGGGGACGGGGGCGGACGCTTCATTCTACGCGGGACGGGGCGCCGTCAAATCCTCGCGGACCATCTCCATGAAAGCCCGCAAAAGCGGCGGCAGCCATTTGTTTCTTTGCCAAATCATCAATAAGTTGGCGGCGATTTTTTTTCCCTGCCAGGGGAGCGCCGCCAGGCTGCCATCCGTCAGCTCCCGCTGCACGGCGATCTTCGGCAGCACGGCGACGCCGATCCCGCATTTTACGGCCTGCTTGATCGCCTCGATCGAATTGAAGCGCCAGACCTGGGGCAGGTGGATTTTCCGCTCGGCGAGGATCCGGTCCAGCATCTGGACGTAGCTGCAATCATTCGCGGGAACGATCAGCGGTTCTGCTTTGAGCCGCGCAAGATCGATTTTTGGACTTTGTGCAAACGGATGCCCGGGATGGGTGACGAGCACCAGGGGGATGGGGCAAAGCAACTCCGTCTCCAGATCGGGCATCCGGAAGTCGTCGGTGATGAGAAACCCCAGATCGACGATCCCCGCCGAGAGCTCCTCCGGCAGATCGAAATACACGCAATTCATGAATCCCAGGTTGGCTTTCGGGAACCGTTTGCGGAACCGCTGAAGAATGGGGGGCAGAAAATGGATGCTGACCGTTTCCGGAATACGTACGGAAAGCGAGCCCTGCGATTCCGTGTGCGCAACGACCTCCGACTTGATCTCCGCTTCCAGGTTCAACATCTTTTGACCGTATCGCAATAACAGTTCGCCGGCAGGCGTAAGCGCGATCCGTTTGCTCCCCGCGCGTTTAAAAAGGCGGGTCTTTAATTCGGCCTCAAGGCTGCGGATGTGTTCCGATACGGTGGACTGGGCATAGCCAAGGACCTCCGCAGCCTGGCTGAAACTACCGATTGCGGCAACTGTCCTAAATGTTATTAATTGCTGTAATTCCATTGCAATTCCTCATGATATCGGAAAAATCGATAATAAATATCGATTATTAGGTATTGAAACGGGTATTCCGATATATTAGATTAAAGAACAAACCAAGAGATTTGTCAATAAATTAAAAGGAGGAAACATGTTTTTGCTGAAGGAGATCGATCAGTTGTATGACCGCTTTTCTGATCAGGTGTATGCCGCAGGCAAGCTGGATAAAAAAACCAAGGAACTGATCGCGATTGCCTGCTCGGTTTCGGTGGATTGCGTTCCTTGCAGCGAATGGCATTACCGACAAGCGATTCAGACCGGCGCGACGAAGGACGAAATTTCCGAAGCGCTGGCGGTTTCGATGTCGATCAGCGCGGGAAGCAAGCGGGCCAAGTACGGACCGGTTATCGAAAAATTGGGAAATGAAAAACAGTAGTCTTCCATCCCCTTGATTATGAATTCCATTCTCTTTTCGACGGCCCGGACCATATGGCCGGGCTGTCGAAAAGGTTGGCGGTACCCTTAGGGTGCATGGCACCTTTCGCCACCCTTAGGGTTGGCGGTACCCTTAGGGTGCATGGCATCTTTCGCCACCCTTAGGGTTGGCGGTACCCTTAGGGTGCATGGCACCTTTCGCCACCCTTAGGGTTGGCAGCAACTATAAGAATGCCCGGTTCCGGCTTCCGTTCTCCTTTGAGTTTCTTCATAATCCCGTTATCATTATCCATGGAGAACGCGCCATGGACCCTGCCGGATTGATCATCAACGACCAGGAATATTTCGAGATGCCCGGGCTGGACGTGCTGGTGTATCAAAACACCTTCCCGGAAGGTCACCAGAGCGGGGTCGAGATCATCCAGCACGGGGAGCGCGTCGCGACGAACGGCGAATTACGCCTGAGCCCGGCTCCCGGCCAGTGGCAGCCGGTCCCGGAGATCGGCGGCGGTTTCCGGCACGGCGGGGCGAGCCCGCAGACCGCCGCGCTGGAAAAACGGAAAGTAGACCGGGAAGCCGGCGAGATCAGCATGCCGTGCCGATACCCGGATCCGGCCCGCGACCGGATCGGATTCAATCCGATCATCTATCCGGATCTGCGGATCCACTACACCGTCCGAGTCCGCGCGGAAGGACGCTCGTTCACCATCACGGTCGATCTCGCCAAGCCGCTGCCGTCGGCGTGGATCGGCCGGGTGGGTTACAGCCTCGAGCTATACCCCGGCGATCTCTACGGCAGGACCTATTACATGGGCGATCAACCGGGAAGCTTCCCGCGCCAGGCCAACGGGCCGACCTACCGGAACCCGGAAGGGGAGGCGGAAGCCGTGCCGATGGCGGAGGGGAGGACGCTGGTCGTCGCCCCGGAGAGCGATCTTCAGCGTTTGACGATCGAAAGCCGGTCCGGCCCGCTGCAGCTACTGGATGGCAGCTTGAAGCACAACAACGGCTGGTTCGTCGTCCGCACGCTCGTCCCGGCCGGCGCCGCGCAGAACGCCGTGCAATGGAAGATCACCCCGCACGTGATCCCCGGCTGGAAGTACAGCCCGGTGATCCACCTTTCCCAGGTCGGATATCATCCCCGCCAGAAGAAGGTGGCCTTCATCGAACTCGACAAGCAGGAGACCGAACCGCAACGGGCGCAGCTGGTAAAAATCAACCCGGGCGGGGATTCCCGGATCGTGATGGAACGACAACCCGCCCTCTGGGGGCGCTATCTGCGTTACCACTACGCCCAGTTCGATTTTTCCGAGGTCGTTGAACCGGGCGTCTATCGGTTGAAATACGGCGAGACCGCTACCAATCCATTTCCGATTCACCGCGAAGTCTACAAGCGGCACGTCTGGCAGCCGACTCTGGAATATTTCCTGCCGATGCAGATGTGCCACATGCGGATCAATCAGAAGTACCGCGTCTGGCACGGCGCGTGCCACATGGACGACGCCCTGATGGCGCCTTCCGGGATCCGGCATTTCGACGGCTACGACAACACCGGCGAACGGGCCGCCCCTTCCGCGTTCGGGCCGCTCGAGCGCATTCCGGGGATGGATGCCGGCGGCTGGCACGACGCCGGCGACGACGACATCCGGACCGATACGCAGATCAACACCATCATGGCGCTGGCGCACATCTACGAGGAATTCGGAGTCACCTATGATGAAACGCTGATCGATCAGGGGGAACATCTGGTGGAGATCCACCAGCCGGACGGCAAGCCGGATATCCTGCAGCAGATCGAACACGGCGTTCGCTGGATCCTCAACTTCCACAAGCAGATCGGAAGCCTCGGGGTCGGCGTGATCGTGCCGACCCTGCGCCAGTATGTGCACCTCGGCGATCCGTCCACCCAGACCGACAATCGCCCCGCGAAAAAAAGCCTGGTAAAATCGCGCGCCGCCCGGATCGAGGGACTCTGGTACAAGAAGGTCGCCAACCGCTTCTCGCGGATTTTCGACCCGGAGGAGAACCTCGGCGAAATCGAAGAGGTCGTGCCGGACCTGGACGACCGGCTGGCGTTCGCGCAGTTCAATCCGGGAAGGCAGGTGTTCACCGCCGCCGGGTTGGCGCTCGCGGCGAGAGTCCTCCGCGGATACGACAAAGCCCTGGCCAAGGATTGCCTGCGCACCGCGGAAGCGATGTATGCGGCCAACCGCAAATATACGGACGAGAAGGTTGCTCCGGTGTTTGCGTACGGACGCAGCGACAACCTGGAGAGTCTGAAAATCCACGCGCTGACGGAATTGATCCTGACCACGGGGAAGGAAAAATACAAAAAGGAATTGTGCGGCATGGCGGAGGGCGTTCGGAAGCATTTCGGCAGTTCGGGTTGGGCTTTGGGAAGAGTGATCCCCTTGCTGGATTGCCCCGATTTCCTTGCCGCCGTCAACGACGCCGCTTCCGCCTACCGGTCCCAATTGGAGGACCGGATGCGGGAGAGCCCCTTCGGCTGCCCGCTGGCGCATACCGAGATCGTCGGGATCAAACAGTATTTCCTGAACAAAGCCTGGCCGGAAAAATTTTCCATCGAACCGCTGTTCGCGGTGTTGAATTTCCTGCTGGGCTGCCGCCCCGGCCGGACGACCAACAGCCTGGTTTCGGGCGTGGGCGCGAATTCCCCGGTGATAGCGTACGGGTTCAACCGCGCCGATTGGAGCTACATCCCCGGCGGAACTTTCTGGAACGCCGTGAATTTGGTCCGGCCCGATCTGCCGGAGGATAAAGCGTGGCCGTTCCTCTGGCAGGAACGCGAATACATGACCGACGCCGCCTGCATGTATATGTTCATGGTGATCGCGGCGGACCGGTTGTTGGAATCCGGAATGCCGGATCGTTGAGGAAGGGATTGCCCGGCGGGGGAAATTATTTATTCCGGGCGGCGGGGTGCCGCCCGGGTAGGAAAACACTTTGAAAGGGAATGACCAGCCCGCCTTGCGGCGGGCTGTATGGGTCGATTGGTTTTACCCGCGGACTGATCTACGCGGAGGCTGCGCAGCGGAAACCCAGGTTGTAATTCCAATACCAGTCCACCGAACGGTAGCGCAGGGTTACGCGCATCCACCAGTAGCCATTGGTCCACGAGCCGCCGCGCCACGATCGCTCGCCGGAAGTCGTTAAATCCTCCCGCCCATCGGTGGCGCTGTACGGGTAGTCCTTGATCAGTGAGGAAGTCCACTCCCAAACGTTGCCGGCCATATCCATGGCGCCATACGGGCTGGCGCCGGCCGGGAAGCTTCCCACCGGAGCGGTGTTGCCGAATCCGTCGTCGTATTTGCCGTTGGCTTGGGGCAGCGGGCAGTTGATGTCGCACAGGTTCGCCACCGTCGAGCTCACCGGATCGTTGCCCCATGTGTATTTGCGCCCGTCGGTGCCGCGGGCGGCCTTCTCCCACTCCGCCTCGGTCGGCAGCCGGCGGCCGGCCCAGCCGCAATAATCCTTGGCATAGAACCAACTCACCCAAATGACGGGATAATCCTTATATTCCTCGGTGCCGTAGTAAAACGGCCGATAAGCAGACCCGTATCCGGATGTGAATAAATGGGGGGCCTGACAAGCGCCGGCCTTCACGCACAAGGCATACTGGCCGGTGGTCACTTCATATTTGTCAATCCAATACTTGTCCAGATATACGGTATGGACGGGAACTTCCGGAAAGGCGCGGCCGCCTGCCAGGGTTTTCTTGGCATCCATATCGTCCGCGCCCATGATAAATTCGCCGGCCGGGACGTACACTTGGACCATGCCGTCGCTTGGAACGGTACGGGCCGATCCGGGAGCGAGCGTTGCGGTTTCAGACGGCGTCGGCGAAAGGGAAGGTGAGAGGGTAGGGGAGGGCTCCGGGTAGGTCGGTGTCTGGGATGGAATTACGGGTACAACAGGGTGGGTTATGGAAGGCTCACCCGTCACCGCAGGTGAACAGGCGGTGAACAGCGCACAAAGAATAACCGGGAGTATCGAAGTGCCCAGCGGCATCCGTTCAATTCTTGGATCAGATCTGCGTGACATGGCTTTCTCCACCTTGCCAGCGGGCTGGCGAAATCCCGCATTATAAAAATTGATCTCCGGAAAATCCATGCCGGAAGATCATCTCGGATAATACCCGGTTTCACCGGAAGTCCGCAAAGGACGGACAGCCCGATATTATATCAATGCCGTCACTTTCCGGAGAACCGAAGGTTCAACCTTTTTATCAAATCCCTGCGCAATCGGCAAGAACGATTGTACCCCGCCGGAGGTCCGCAGCGCCAATGCGCAGGCCTCCGGATCGTCCGGAGGCCTGGCTGCTTCGGGGCTGCGAAGTACAGTCACCTAAATTAATCAGAGGTGACGGACTTCACGGGGCCAGGAGGAAGGACTTGCCCTCCTATTGATATCCATTAAAAACCTTCACGAAACCCCCCGCACAACAAATCAAACCGTTTTTCCCCGGTCCGACCCTTCCCCCTCATTCCATCCGGGGTCAGGGCAGGCTCCCTGGAAATTAAACCCCGGCGCACCAAGCCAGGCCGATCGTTCCTGGTCCGACATGCGTGCCGATGACCGGGCTGACTTCGCTGAAGACTGACTCGTCCGGATGGAACCGCTTGCTGGCCGTGTCCAATAGCGCTTTGGCTTCCTCTTCCGCCGCGGCTTGCAGCGTGGCGAGGCGCAGCGGCCACCGCGAACCGATGCGTTCTTCGACGATGTCAAGCATCCGTTCGGTCGCCTTGCGCTTGGTGCGCACTTTATCGAGCGCATCGACTTTGCCGTCTTTAATCGTCAGCAGCGGCTTCATGTTCAACGCCGTTCCGACGAAGGCCGCCGCGCCGCCGATCCGTCCGCCGCGCCGCAGGAACTCCAGCGTATCTACAACGAAAATCACGCCGCTGGAATCCACCGCTTGGCGGGCGACCGCGGCCGCATCCGCCAGCCCCGCGCCGTCGTTCACCGCCCGGGCGGCCGCCAGCGCGCAATACCCCAGCGCCATCGCCGTGGTGAGTGTGTCGACGATCTCGATTTTCGCATTCGGAAATTCGGCTTTGGCCTGAACGGCGGAATCCACCGTGCCGGAAAGCCGGCTGGAGATCAGGATGGCGAGGATGGAATCCCCGGCCGCGATGATCGGGGCGAATTCCTTCTTGAACTCCTCCGGGGTGGTCTGCGAGGTCGAGGGCATGATCTTCGCGGTTTTCAGGCGTTTGTAGAATTCCGGAGGTGTGATCTCCGTCCCGTCGTGCAGGGCTTCGTTCCCCCAGACCAGCGTCAGCGGGACGACGTGGATCCCATGCTGTTGGAC
>JBAVFZ010000347.1:0-10072 GCA_049684495.1 Anaerolineales bacterium
GATACGGTCTTTCCTATACCTCTTTTGTGTACCGCAACCTGGAACTCGGCGCCGCCGAATTCGAAGCCGGTCAGGAGATCAAGGTGAGGGTCGAGGTGGAAAACACGGGGGCGCGCGCCGGGAAGGAAGTGGTGCAGGTGTACATTCGGGATCCGCAAGCCAGCGTGATTCGGCCGGAAAAGGAATTGAAGGCATTTGCCAAAATTTCGCTTGAGCCGGGAGAAAAACAAACCGTCTCTTTTTCGTTGGACGATTCGGCGCTGGCCTTTTATGATCCGGTCGGCAAACGCTGGGCGCCGGAACCCGGCATGTTTGAGGTGCTGGTCGGCGGTTCTTCGCGCGATCTTCGTCTGAAAAACCGGTTCGCGTGGAGGCTCCGCCACGCTCCGGCGATCCGGAACAAGGCGCGCCTGTCCGTCGGCCTTCCCATTCAGAAATTGTTGGAAGATGAAGGGGCGCGGTCCTTGGTGGAAAGGCACTTCTACGATCTCGTGCACCACCCCTATCGATCGGTGTTTATGACCATGACCCTCGAACAATTTGCGCGGTTGTTTCCGGATCCGTCCGTGCCCGGGAAATTAAAGGAAATCGAGGACGCGTTAGCCGCGATGTAATGCGCCACGCGGCTCCCGGACCGCCGCAGCCCAACCCGCCGCGGAAATGTCGGCCAAGGTCCTTCCGGCGTTCATCCTTATTGGATTCCGGGGTTGGATGATTTCGAAAGCGGCAATCTCCCGCGTACGCGGCGCTTTGGCAGAAGGCCGAATACATTCAGCCCGAGAATCGCAAATGCGCCGACGCCGCTCCGCCCGGCGAGCGGCGGACGAGTTCACGGCGGATCAGCGCGCCGAAACCGTACGGCAGCATCCAGCGCACCACGCGGATCGGATTGCATGGTTCGGACGGCGGCTGATGGCCGGAAACGATCTCGCCCGGAAGCGGAGCGAGGATAAGCAGAGTCCGCCAGGGAGGGAACGTTTCATAAAGCCTCTTGGAATAAGGTGGTCGAGTAGGGCGAAGAATTCCCCCGAGCGAAGCGGGGGGATGCGAGCCCGTATCGAGACCCCGGTTAAATAAAGAATAAGGTCTCGATACGCCCCGCGCCGATAGGCGCGGGGCTACTCGACCGACAAAGGGGTCTCACCCGATATCCCGGTGGTATTCCTGCAGCGAACGCACGCGCGTCGGCTGCCGGCTGCGGTCCGCGATCCCCTGGGCCGCGGCCAGCGCGGCCGGCATCGTGGTGATATAGGGGATGCGGTATTTGATCGCCGCCTTGCGCAGGTAGGAGTCGTCGGTCTTGCTTTCCTTCCCGGCCGGGGTGTTGATCACCAGCTGGATCTCCTTGTTCATGATGCCGTCGACGATATTCGGCCGCCCTTCGGTTTGCTTGTTGATCGGTTCGCTGGGGATGTTGTTCTCGGCCAGGAACTTGTGTGTCCCGCGGGTGGCGCGGATGCGGAACCCCAGACCGTGGAATGCCTTGGCCACCTTGAGCGCCGCCGGTTTGTCGCGGTTGGCGACGCTGAGCAGCACCGCCCCCCGCGCCGGAAGAGTCTGCTGGGCGGCCGCTTGGGCTTTGAAGTACGCCAACCCGAACGTCCGGTCCATTCCCAGCACCTCGCCGGTCGAGCGCATCTCCGGCCCGAGGATCGGATCCACCTCCGGGAACATCGGGAAAGGGAAAACCGCCTCCTTGACCCCGAAGTGCGGGATCTTCTTCTCGGTGAGGTTCGCCTCCCTGAGCTTTTTCCCCACCATCATCTGGGTGGCGATGCGCGCCATTTGGACATTGCAGACTTTGGATACCAGCGGCACGGTGCGCGACGCGCGCGGGTTGGCCTCCAGCACGTAGACCTTTCCGTCGGCGATCGCATATTGCATATTCATCAATCCGACCACGCCCAGTTCGTGCGCGATGCGCTGGGTGTAGCGGATGATCGTTTCCAGGTGCGCGGGGGAAATGCTGACCGGCGGGATCACGCAGGCCGAATCGCCGGAGTGGATGCCGGCCTGTTCGATGTGCTCCATCACCGCCGGGACAAAAGTGTCTTCTCCGTCGGCGATCGCGTCGGCTTCGGTCTCGAGCGCGTTTTCGAGGAAGCGGTCGACGTAGATCGGGCGGTCGGGTGTGATCTTAACCGCCGCGGCGACGTAGGCCTTGAGGGATTCCTCGTCGTAGACCACTTCCATCCCGCGCCCGCCGAGCACGTAGGACGGCCGCACGATCAGCGGGTAACCGATCCGGCGGGCCACCGCCAGCGCCTCCTCCAGGTTCCCGGCCATCCCGGATTGGGGAATCGGGATGCCCATCTTTTCCATCATCTTGCGGAACCGGTCGCGGTCCTCCGCCAGGTCGATCACCTCCGGCGTGGTGCCGAGGATCTTCACCCCCGAGGCCTCGAGCTCGCGCGCCAGGTTGAGCGGGGTCTGGCCGCCGAACTGCACGATCGCCCCCTCCGGCTTTTCCTTTTGATAGATCCCGAGCACATCCTCGATCGTCAGCGGCTCGAAATAGAGCTTGTCGGAGGTGTCGTAATCGGTCGAGACCGTCTCCGGATTGCAGTTGACCATGATCGTTTCGAAGCCCATATCGCGCAGGGCGAAGGCCGCGTGCACGCAGCAATAATCGAATTCGATCCCCTGGCCGATGCGGTTGGGGCCGCCGCCGAGGATCATCACTTTTTTCCGGCTGCTGGTCGGGACGGAATCGGGCGCGTTGTAGGTCGAGAAGTAATACGCGGCGTCCTTCACGCCGCTGACCGGCACGGCCTCCCAGGCCTGCACGACCCCGAGCGCTATCCGGCGCTCGCGGATCTCCCGTTCGGTAATGCCGAGGAGTTGGGCGAGGTAGCGGTCGGAGAATCCGTCCTTTTTCGCGCGCGCCAGAAGTCCGTCGGTAAGTTTTCCGCCGCGCTGTTTGAGGATTTCCTCCTCGAGGTCGACCAGCTCCTTCATCTGCTGCAGGAACCACGGTTTGATGTACGTCCGCGCGTACAGCTCCTCAATCGCCGCGCCCTTGCGCAGCGCTTCATATAATATGAACTGCCGCTCGCTGGTGGCTTCCTTCAGCAGCGCCATCAGCTCTTCCAGGGTCCGCTCGTGGAAATCCTTGGCGAACCCGAGCCCGTAGCGGCCGGTCTCGAGCGAGCGGATCGCTTTCTGCAGCGCTTCCTTGTAGGTCTTGCCGATGCTCATCACTTCGCCGACGGCCCGCATCTGGGTGCCGAGTTTGTCCTGCGCGCCCTTGAATTTTTCGAACGCCCAGCGCGCGAACTTGACCACCACGTAATCGCCGGAGGGGGTGTATTTGTCGAGCGTGCCATCGCGCCAATAGGGGATTTCGTCGAGCGTGACCCCGCTGGCCAGTTTGGAGGAAACCAGCGCGATCGGGAAGCCGGTCGCCTTCGAAGCCAGCGCCGAGGAGCGCGACGTGCGCGGATTGATCTCGATCACGACCACCCGGTCGGTCTTCGGATCGTGCGCGAACTGGACGTTGGTCCCGCCGATGACCTTAATCGCTTCCACGATATCGTAGGACCATTTCTGCAGGCGCTGCTGCAGTTCCGGGGAGATGGTCAGCATCGGCGCGGTGCAGTAGGAATCGCCCGTGTGCACGCCCATCGCATCCACGTTTTCGATGAAGCATACGGTGATCATCCGGTTCTTGGAGTCGCGCACCACTTCCAGTTCGAGTTCCTCCCACCCCAGGACGGATTCCTCGACCAGGATCTGGCCCACGAGACTTGCGGCGATTCCGCGGCTGGCGATTATCCGCAGTTCCTCGATGTTGTATACCAGGCCGCCGCCGGTTCCACCCATCGTGTAGGCCGGGCGGATCACCACCGGGTACCCGAGCCGCTCGGCGACTTTCTCCGCGTCTTCCGCGTTGTAGACCGCTTCGCTTTCCGGCATCGGGATGCCGAGGGATTTCATCGTTTCCTTAAAAGCCACCCGGTCCTCGCCGCGCTCGATCGCGTCGATGTCGACCCCGATCACCTTCACCCCGTATTTTTCCAGCACGCCCTGTTTGGCAAGTTCGGAAGCGAGGTTCAATCCCGTTTGCCCGCCCAGGTTAGGCAGCAGCGCATCCGGTTTTTCCTTGGCGATGATTTCGGTGATGGTCGGCACATTCAGCGGCTCGATGTAGGTGGCGTCGGCCATCCCCGGATCGGTCATGATCGTCGCCGGATTGGAATTCACCAGGACGATCTGATACCCCAGGCTCCGCAGGGCTTTGCAGGCCTGGGTCCCCGAATAATCGAATTCGCAGGCCTGGCCGATCACGATCGGTCCGGATCCGATGATCAACACTTTGTGGATATCGTCTCGTTTGGGCATGCTCCCGCTCCGGTTGAAAAAAATGGTCTGGCTGGAATGGCGCAACCACGTTACGGCGGGCGGGAATGCACGGGGATCGGGGGAGACTCCCTGTGGACTGGATAGAGGTGAATCGGTTGAACTGATCGGACAGAATCCGATGCGGCAAAATTCGGACGGATTGGGCATCCGCTTCCCCGCCCGTACTCAGTCGGCGGATCCCAAAATTCCATCGTCGTCCCGGCTGCAAATTATACCGGTGAAGTGCGATCCCCAAGGCCGCGTCCCAATGATTGATCGAAGCCAATGGGGGGACAACAGGGGAGAGGAGGGAAGAGGGGGCGGTATTTTTTTACCTTCCAATCCGTTCCATGTCGAATTCCCGGCACCCTTAGGGTGTTGGAAGGTACCACCCACCCTAAGGGTGTCGAAAGGTAGCCAAAGGTTACAACACCCTAAGGGTGGTTTCACAATAGCGGGATTCGGCAACTCCCTCCCCGGTTTCCGTGATACTGACCTAAACCCCTCCCTTGCCTCCCCAAATCATCGTGGGGCATCCTTCCCTCGGGAGAATTCAAATTCGATGATTTGGGGAGGGTCAGGGAGGGGTTCCTGTGAATCCCCAAAGAAGGAACCCGGGAAAAAGCCGGCCGGATTACAATATCCGCATGAACAACCGGCATCGAGCGGTGCGGATACAATTGCGCATCCCGGTTCTCCCCTTCCTCGCCGCGGGCTTGTTGATCCTGCAGCTATTCTCACCCGACAGGGTTTGGGCGGTGCTGCTCATCGGCCTGGGTGGGCTCTGGTTCGCCGGGTGGATCTGGGCTCGATCGCTCGCACGCCACCTCTCCCTGCAGCGCGAAGTCCGCTTCGGCTGGGCGCATGTCGGCGATCTGGTCGAGGAGCGGTTTACCCTGCTCAACGCCGGGTGGGCGCCGGCGATCTGGGTCGAGGTCCTGGACCGTTCCACGATGCCCTCCTACGATCCGAGCCGCATCAGCGGCGTGGACCGCCACTCCGAAACCCACTGGCAGACGAAGGGCATGTGCCTGCGCCGCGGGCTGTATGTGCTCGGGCCGACCACGATCGTCACCCATGATCCCTTCGGCATCTACCGCATCGAAAAAGACTATCCCTCCTCCTCCATGATGGCGGTCATGCCGCCGGTCGTTCCGCTTCCCGCGATCGAGATCGCGCCGGGCGGAAGGGCCGGCGACGGCCGGACGCGGACCGATGCGCCGGAACGGACCGTGGACGCCGCCAGCGTCCGCGACTACATCCCGGGCGATTCCCTGCGCTGGATTCACTGGCCCACGTCGGCCCGCAAAGGTTCGCTGCACGTGCGCCTCTTCGACGGGATGCCGGTCGGGGACTGGTGGATCTTCATCGATATGGACAGGTCTTCCCAGGCCGGGCAGGGCGAAAATTCCACCGAGGAACACGCCGTGGTGCTTGCCGCGTCGCTGGCCAACCGCGGCATCCATGAAGGCCGGCCGGTGGGCATGGTCGGACAGGGAGAGCGGGATTTGTTCTGGATCCCGCCCCGCGAGGGCGACACCCAGCTGTGGGAAATCCTGCGCGCGCTGGCGATGATCACGCCCGCCGAGCGGCCGCTCGGGGACCTGCTCCGCCAATTGAATCCGCGGGAGAGCGCGCGCTCGAGCCTGATCCTGATCACCCCCGAGGTGAACGGGCGCTGGCTGGAACCGCTGCTGCTGCTGACACGGCGCGGCATCCAACCGACCGTGCTCCTCCTGGATCCGGTTTCCTACGGCGGAAAGGGAAGCCCCGCGGCCCTCTCCGCCCAGCTGATGGAATGCGGGATCGCCCAGTACGTCTTCACCCGCGACCTGCTCGATCGCCCCGAGCTCCGTCCCGGAATCCCGGGCGGTATTAAATGGAAGGTCACCCCGCGCGGCCGGGCGATCATCACGGAAACGGTCGATCTTTCCTGGAAGGCGCTCTCATGAACGGACCGGGCGAAAGGATCCTCCGCAGGCTGGACGGTCGCGAGCTGGTGAAGTTCGCGCTGGTGACGGGCGTGCTGGGCGCGGTGGTGATCGGGATCGCCCCGTTGATATTCCGCTCGGATTTGGGCCTCTTCCTTTCAGCGGTTTTCGCCGGGCTGTCGGTCGGATGGATCACCGGCCGCATCCCGCTCCCGGGAGCGGCGGCGGGCTTCTTGGACGCCGCGCTGGGGATCGATTTTCTTCTCCTCGCCATCGGCCGGTTGGATATCCCGCTCCGAAGCGGGATCGGAACGTTTGCCCGCTTCCTCGTGCATCTGCTCCCCCAGAATGCGGATACGGCTTTCCACGCAGGCCCCATGCTGGAGGACGCCTACCGCGTTCTTTCGGGATCGATCTCGGTCATGGCGCGTTTTCAAGGCTGGGTGGTATCCGTCGTCCGCGGCGAAGATTTTTTCGATCCGGTCGCGTCCGCCTTTTTCTGGAGCCTGCTTCTGTTCCTGGCCGGCGCGTTCGCCGGTTGGACTCTGACCGCCGGAAGGAAACCGCTTGCCGCGCTGCTCCCGGCGGTCCTTCTGCTGGGGGTTGTCTTTTCCAGCGTCCGGGGAGATTGGCATTACGCCGTCCTGACGGTTGGATTGGTTTTCCTGGTCGTGGTCGTCGTCGAGCAAAGCCAGAAGGAACAGGATTGGGAGCGGAAGGATATGGGATATTCGACGAGCATCCGCTGGGACCTGCTGTTCTCCGCGATCCCCGTGCTCGGCCTCCTGCTCGTCGTGTCGTATATCGTTCCTTCGATATCCGTCGACGACATCCAGCGCTGGATCCGCGAGCAATCCGAACCGCAATCCGCGGTCGGAAATTCCGTCGGTCAATCCTTCGGGCTCCAACCCGTGAGCGCGGGCCATGCCGATCCATCCGAAGCCGAGGTTTTCCCCCGGTCGCACTACCTGGGACGCGGACCGGACCTCACCCGTGATGTGGCGCTCGTCATCGTCACCGGCGAGACGGTGACGTACCTCCCGGGAGTCCGCGAACCCGTCGCGCCGCATCATTATTGGAAGGCCCAGACCTACGACATCTACAGCAGCAGCGGCTGGCTGACCAGCCCGACCGTTGAGCAGGAATGGCAACCCGGAGAACGCATTCTAGACATCCTCCCGAAGGGGACTCTTCTGCATCAGACGGTTACGGTCGGCCGCCCCGGATATGGCCCGGTCTATTACGCGGGGGAACTGGCCGCCGTTTACCGGCTCTTCCGGGTCGTCTCGCGCACGAACTTCGACATATTGGGCGTCATCGTTCCCGGGGCGGATTACGAATTGGATTCCGTTTACTACGAAGCGGATGAAGCCGCCCTGCGCGCCGCGGGCACGGATTACCCGGATTGGATCCGCCGCCGCTATCTGCAACTTCCCAAGGTGCTTCCGGAACGGGTGCATGCCCTCGCCCGCGATCTGACCGCCACGCCGCCGACGCCGTACGATCGCGCGGTCGCGATCCAGGATTACCTCCGCCACGAGATGCACTACTCGCTGGAGATCGATTCGCCTCCCTACGACCAGGATGTGGTGGATTATTTCCTTTTTGATTCGAAGGAAGGCTTCTGCGATTATTTCGCAACCGCCATGGTGGTGCTGGCCCGGTCGGCCGGCATTCCCGCCCGGCCGGCATTCGGGTACGCCACCGGAACATTCGATCCCGCGCAGGGCAAGTACACGGTCCTCCAATCCGATGCGCACGCCTGGCCGGAACTATATTTTCCGGGGATCGGCTGGGTGGAATTCGAACCCACCGCCGTGATGGCGGAGATTTCGCGCCTGCCGTCCGCGGGCACGGCTCTCACCAACCCTGTTTCGCCGCAACAGGAGGGTACGGAACCCTCGACCGCATGGAAATCGCTGGTATGGCTCATGCGTTGGAGCGCGGTTCCGGTGCTAATCGTCCTCATGGCGATTCCCCTGGCCGTTTTGGCGTGGAACCTTGCGGCACCGTTCCGGTTCCGGATGATGGCTCCATCGCGCTTGATGCGCAGCGTGTACCGCCGCCTTCAAGCCCATGGAGTCCGGCAGGGGATCCGGCTTTACCCGGGGATCACCCCGTTCGAATTCACACACTCGCTGGCCAGGAAGAATCCCGCCTGCGCGGCGCCCCTGGGGTTGATGGAGGAAGTCTATTCCCGCTAGTTGTACAGCGGGAAGGAGCTCAGCCGCGAGGACCGGAAAAATGTCATCCGGAATTGGCCCGGTGTCGACCGCCAGTTATGGAGGACATGGTGGAAAAGCAGGTGGCAGGCCTTCCGAAAATCGGGGCTCGCGAGCCCCGGAGCCGCGAAAGGCGGAGGACGCAAAGGGCGGGGTTGAGCGGGAACCGCACGGCGCCGGAGAGTCAGGCGGCGTACTTCCTTTGATAATGGAGGAGGAGCAGCAGCCAGAGGAAATGGATCGCCGCCGGCAGGATGGTGGAAAATTGGTCGAAATAAAACACCAGCGGATTGACCGCGACGATCGATAACATCAGGCCGATCACCCCCAACGACAGCCCCAGCTTTCGTTTTTGCATAATTAATAAAACGCCGGAAAAGATCAACACCAGGCCGACGGCGGCTTCGAGCGCCAGCCGGGCCGAATACCAATACAATGCCGTCAGACTCGAAACGTGGCTTTCCAAAATCCACCCGGTCAGGATGGCGCCCAGCCGCCCGGGCGCGGGAAGCGCCGCCACTAGCCGGATCAACCCGACGACCTGAATCCCTCCGAGCGCGGCCAATCCTCCGGCCAGAATGATCCGCAGTTCGTTGCGTGATAGGCGCCGGGATTCGAGTTCCTCGAACGATGCCTGGATCCGGCGCAGGAGGGACGGCCGCCGGGGGGCGAGGATCACGCTCTCGCTCTCGAGGAATGTCAGCAGCGCCCCGGCCAGGTGGACCAGCGCGGGATCCCGCTCCTGGCCGTTGATCACGCGCAGGCGGGCCGCCAGATCCGACCGTTCGGAGTCGTCCAGATCATGGTCCAGCACTTCTTCCAGCCCCTCCAGCACGCGGTAGAACGAAGCGCGCGGATCCCGCGCCGGCGGGCGGTTGAATTGAACGAACATCCAGACCGTCAGAAGAAAAAAAATATAGATGATCGGCGCCGCCGGCGGATAGAAATAATCGTTCGTGCTGGTGATGAATTTGCCGACCTCGTCGAGGAAAAGCCCCGCGCCGGCGCCGGCGAGGATTGCGCTCACGGTCAGCGACCAGCGGTTGACCAGGATCAGGGGAAGCAGCGAGGCGAGGAACAGCAGCAACCCTCCCCAGAGCACGTGCGCGATGTGCAGGTTCCCGGTTCCTAGCTTTGGAAACCCGGTCAGTTGGAGGAACAGCCGGGTCAGCGTGATGGATGCCGCGAACGCGATCAGCGTGAAGAGCAGGTATTGCGGCGCTTGCTCGCGGCGGACCGGGGAGCGGAGTCTTTTTTGTTCTTTGTTTACTGGCCCGATGTTCACCGGCGGCTCCATTGAATAACTGCTGATCCACGAAGAGCACGAATAGCACGAAGAAAAATCCTGATGAATTTATATAAAGAGTGTGTGCAATAGTTCAGACTGATTTTTCAATTGTTGGCCTATGCTGTTCCAACAATCATTTTATTGATTTTTTGTATTTACTCAGCCTGATTTCTCTTTCTTGTACACCGAAACACCGAAAAGAGCCGAAAACACCTAACAGGGTGTTGAAAAACTAGACCAAGAATCACCGAATCGACGCAGGAAATTAAGTGTTCTCATAAGAAGAATAT
>JBAVFZ010000348.1:0-3871 GCA_049684495.1 Anaerolineales bacterium
GGTGAGAACTCCGAGCAGGAGCTAGGAAAATATCCGCCTTGCGAGGACGACAAGTCCCATCTGACTAAAGCCCAGCCAGCAGGTCAGAAGCGAACTCCACGGGCAAGTCCCGTAAGGGAAGTCCGAAACTGGAGGGAGCAAGGGCGCAGGCCGCGTAATCGAACCCCGAAAACGGTATGGTCGTGGACAAAGGATAAGGCGCAGAGCAATGCGCCCCAAAGCCGACGCTCTGCTGCGAGCGGAAGGCAGCAACCCTATTCACGCAAAGGCAAGTGAATAGGAAACCACCGGGGTTTGAGGGCGGAGCATGCGCTCATGGGGGCAACTCGGGAACTCGGGAGAGCCAGCCGTTTCCTGATGGACGACATCAGGTATCGAGGCGCGAGCGAGGAGCGAAGCGCCCGAGAGGAATGGCCGGCAGTCGTAGCTGCCCATAGTACCGAACGTCCGAAAGGAAGGACGGGGAAGGTGGGGAACCGTAGTCCCCGGGACCCACTGCAGGGAAGGGACAGCCGGGCATAACGTACCGCTGCGGGGAAATATGGGAGACACGCTGAGGTCACAAACCATCTCAACGAAACTGCAGCGGATTGCGGAGCAGGCGCGCGAGCATCCAAACCGAACGTTCACCACGCTGACGCACCTGATGGACGAGGAGTGACTGAGGGAGGCCTACCGCCGGACGCGGAAAGACGCCGCGCCGAGGGTGGACGAGATGACGGCGAAGGAATATGGGGAACATCTCGAAGAGAACCTCCGATCCCTCCACGAGCGCTTGATCAGCGGCAGCTACCGGGCCACGGCGGTGAAACGGGTGTGGCTGGTGAAAGATGACGGGCGGAAACGCCCGGTCGGCATACCCATAGTGGAAGACAAGGTGGCGCAACGGGCGGTGGAAATGCTGCTGAGCGCGGTGTACGAGCAGGACTTTTACGACTTTTCGCACGGGTTTCGGGAAGGTCATAGTCCCCATCAGGCGTTGCACGAGCTGCGCGAATGGTGCATGGAGAACCGGGTAGGCTGGATCGTGGACGCGGACATCAGTGGGTGTTTCGATAATCTGGGGCATCGGCAGATCGAGGAAATCCTAAAGCGACGGATACAGGACGGGAAGCTGCTGCGGCTGATCAGTAAATGGCTGAACGCAGGCGTTCTGGATGGAGGGGAGAAAACGTATCCGGAGAAGGGTACGCCGCAGGGCGGTGTGATCTCACCGCTCCTTGCGAATATCTTCCTCCATCACGTGCTGGACGAATGGTTTGTGAAGGAAGTCAAACCACGGATGCGCGGGCGGGTGCACCGGATCCGCTTTGCGGACGATTTCGTCATCACCTGCGAGCTAGCCAGCGACGCCAAAAGCCTGATGGAAGTACTTCCCAAACGGTTTGGCCGTTTCGGATTGGGACTGCACCCCGCGAAAACCCGGCTGATAACGTTTCAGAAACCGGACGGGAAAGAAGACGGCGGAGCGAAGCCGGGAACGTTCGACTTCCTGGGCTTCCGGCACTACTGGGCGCAATCACGGCAGGGGTACTGGGTCATCAAACGGAAGACAGCCCGGAAACGGCTGAGCCGAACGTTGAAGAAGATCTGGTCATGGTGCCGAACGCACCTGCACCATCGGATGGGTGAGCAATACCGTTACCTCAGCCTGATGCTCCGTGGTCACTATCAATACTATGGCATCCGAGGAAACTTCCGCATGTTGGAAGTGGTCCTCGATTACGCGGAGCATGCGTGGCGTTATTGGCTCAGCCGGAGAAGTCAGACGAGTGCCATCCCATGGGAGCGGTTCGACGTTCTTCGGAACGTCTATACACTTCCCAAACCGTCGATCGTCCACGGAAATATCCGAAGCGCCCTCCGGGACGGCAATCACTGTTATGCGCCGGAGACCGCAAGTCTCCGGTTAGCCCCTGGCTACTGAAGAACCGGATGAGCGAATTGTTCACGTCCGGGTCCGTGGGGGGAGCGGCGAGCAATCGCCGCTCTTACCCGGCAACTGACTTGGCCTTCGGCCAAGAGGCAGGGCGGAAGGAGTCTTCGATGGAGGTTGTTGTATACTGAACCTAATCTGGCACAGTCGGCCAGGCAGCTCAACCGCAGGCCGTTGGGCGGTTTACTTTTTGGATGATGTACATTGTGAGGGAGGATAAGGGAAAATCACGGATTATCAAAGTCAATTACCGACCCGCTAGGAATCGCGAGCCTTTCCCTGGCGACAAATCGTTTCTTTGCCATCCCCATGGACTCGATGAAAAATTTGGAAAAAATTTTATAATAGGCCCCGTTCATGCAACCACCGGATAGGCATAACGGGACAGATGCATAGAACGGATTGTGCCGGAAGAACGATTTCGGATTTCCGGGGAGTGAACTGGAATACATTTCCTGGAACCCGGTCCAGGCGGATGTTACGGATGTCATCCTGATGAGATTGGAAAGGAATATCGAAATGGTATCTCCCAACCCGACACTGACCGACGTCCGCAATAAGTGGAAGAGCAAGCTATTGAATTTGGCCTGGATCATCCTGCCTCTGTTGGGGTTTGTATTCTTTCTCTATCGGAACGCGCATGAAAGCGCGTGGGTGGATGAAAACTGGACTTTGGGTGTATCCAGCACGAGCTTTGCGTCGCTGTGGGGTCATCTGACGAAGGATTACAATCCGCCTTTGTATTATTATCTGTTGTGGTTGTTCCGCTGGATTTTCGGCCCCTCTCTATTTGTAGCCCGGACCTTCTCCGCGCTGACATCCTTCGGCCTGCTCCTCCTGGGCGCCTGGCCTTTCCGACGGGCTTGCGGAAACCGGGCGGCCCTGCTGTTTATCGCGCTGGCCGTCCTCTCTCCCGCCTATGTAGCCTATGCTCAGGATGTCCGCATGTATTCGATGGCGGCTTTTTCCGTTTTCGGCATGGCGGTTTATCTGTATTTGGCGATACGTGACGGCAACCGGGCGGATTGGGCAAAGGCTCTTCTTTTTACCATATTCGCGATGTACGTCCATATCTATGCCCTGGTGGGCGCTTTTTTTGTGGGTGTGTACTGTCTCCTGTATGCCATCATCGTCAATCGGAAACGGATTGTTCACTGCCTCGCGGTATTGGGCATTTCCTTCGTGGCATTTCTCCCCTGGCTCTTTGTGCTCTATGGACAAATCCAGAAAGCGTCCCAGAACTACTGGATCCCTCCGCTGGACCAGAAAATAATGAGGGAGGCCATCGTCTATCCCCTGGGGATGAAATTTTTTACCCCGGATATCGCCTCCGTAGCGGCGGCCATACTCTTTATCGCGAGTGTTGCCGGTATTTTCGTGGCGATGCGGAAGGCAAAGACCTATGCCTTGGCGGCCGTATGTTTCCTGGCATTCTTTTCCACCACGGAATTCATGTTCGTCGTTTCATGGCTGGTTCGCCCCTTTGTCTGGGGACGCTACATGCTGCCGCTGACCGGCCTGCTGTTGGCGGCGGCGGCGTTTGGGCTGGCTCAACTGCGGCGGGGGATTACCGTCCATGCGATGGCCATCCTGCTGATCTGCGAGCTGCCCTTTCTGATCGCCATCTATGCCAACCGGTACGGCGGACCGATGACGGAAGTCGTCGAATACATGAAGGCCAACCTGAAGCCGGGAGACGTCATCGTCAGTACCGATGAACATGCGATGGTTTCGTTTTCAAATTATTTCCCCGGCAATACGAATATTCTTTATCAAAGGCCCGATTCGTCCATCTATATGGAATTGACGGTATTTCCAAATGCCAGGATTGTCACCAATCTCCAGGATATCAATCCCGGCGGCAACCGCGTCTGGGTCATCCGTCTATCCGGCGGGGCGAACTATGCCGCTTATGTGGATGTAGCCAATTACTAC
>JBAVFZ010000349.1:0-4156 GCA_049684495.1 Anaerolineales bacterium
GCTTAGTATCTTTGGGTCTTAGTGGTGTGCTATTTTTCTAATTTTTCATCTCAAGCTTTACCACGAAGTCACGAAGACACAAAGAAACGAATTCTTCTTCGGATCTTCGTGGTAGAAGTCTTACAAAATCCCGCCCTCGGTCATTTTCCGCAGGTTCCCCAGCGCTTCTTCCACTTCCCCGGGGGTCACCGGACGGTGAAGATCCTTATGGATCAGTTCCGACGCCGCGGCTTTCTCGAGCGCCAGTTCACGGATCGACCACTCCTGTGCGTTCGCTTCCTTGACCAGTTCCGCCGCCGCGAGATAACCGATCAACGGATTTAGCGCCGTGGCGATCGCGGCATTGCGCGCAAGCCACGCTTCGGCCCTGGCGGGATTGGCCCGCAGGGTTTTGATCCCTTTCTCCGTGAAGGCGTTGATCGCACCGATGGTGACCTGCATCATCTCGAAAATTTCGTTCGCGATCAGCGGCATCATCACGTTTAATTCCAGCTGGCCGGCCTGGGATGCGAGCGCGACCGCCGTATCCAACCCGATTACGTGATACATCGCCATATCCAACATTTCGGCCATAACCGGGTTGATCTTGCCGGGCATGATCGACGACCCCGGCTGAACCGGCGCGAAACGGATTTCATCGAAACCGGTTGCGGGCCCGGACGCCAGGAGCCGCAGGTCGTTGGCGATCCGGACCAAGGTCAAGGCGAGCGTCCGCATCGAACCCGAGTATTGCGCCGCGTCGGCCATCGACTGCATGGCTTCAAACCGGTTTTCGGCTGCCACCAGCTTCCATCCGGTAAGCACCGCCAGGCGCTCCACCATCCGCCGGGGATAATCGGGATGGGCGTTCAGTCCGGTGCCGGTCGCCGTTCCGCCAATCCCGAGCCGAAGCAAGGACTGTCCCGCAACGACCAGCCGTTCCCCGTCGCGTTTGACGGCGTCCGCATACCCGCCGAATTCCTGGCCCAGGCGGATGGGAACCGCATCCTGAAGATGGGTCCGACCGGATTTAACAACCCCGTCCCATTCGGCCGCCTTTTCCGCAAGCGCCCGGCTCAATCCATCGACCGCCGAGAGCAGTTCCTGCTGGCGCCACAGGATGCCGAGCCGGATCGCGCAGGGGATCACATCGTTGGTGGATTGCGCCATGTTTACTTCGTCGTTCGGGCTGATGCGGTATTCCCCGGGCGTTCCGCCGAGGAACTGGGTAGCCCGGTTGGCGAGGACCTCGTTGGCGTTCATGTTGTGGCTGGTGCCGGCGCCGGCCTGGATCGGATCGACGACGAATTCGGCGTCCCACAGCCCTTTCGCAACTTCTTCCGCAGCCCGCGCGATCGCCTTCGCCTTCGCCCCATCCAACAGCCCCAGCCCGCCGTTAACCTCGGCCGCGGCGCGTTTGATCAGCGCCACCGACCAGATGAAGGCCCGGTACGGCCGTTTTCCGGTTACGGAAAAGTTTTCCACGGCGCGCCGGGTTTGCGCTCCATACAAAGCATCCTTGGGAACGCGCACCTCACCCAGCGAGTCTTTTTCGATTCGGAACTCTTCCATGACGCCTCCCGGGTTCGTGGTGCATTGACCTTTAGGCAATCCAAGAACCGCAATAAAAATCATTGCGAGTAGCGAAGCGACGAAGCAATCTACGGTTTTCGAAAATAGAAGGAGATCGCTTCGCTTCCTTCGGCCGCTCGCAATGAGATAGGCTTTGCGATGTTCGGCTTACGCGGGTGATTATTTCGCCGAGTATCCGGGACCTTCTTTGAAGAATTTGGCGTTGCCCGGGATATCCGGCCGCAGATCGACCTTTTCACCGGCCTTCAGAACGACCGTATGGTCGAGATGGACGGGTTTTTTGTTGTGGTCGATGCCGTCGTAGGCGACGGTGCCTGCCGGACGCGAAAGCCGCTGGCCGTCTTTGGCAATAAGCGCGGCGGGCACTTCGCCTTCAGGGAAGATTGCCTCAAACGGGCATTCCGCCACGCAGGCGCCGCAATCGATGCAGGCGTCCGGATCGATGTAATACCATGGCCACTCGGATTCCGGTTTGCCCGGAACAATGCAATCCACCGGGCAGACCTCTTTGCATCCTCCGTCGCGCAAACACAGGCTGGTGATGATATGGGGCATGAGTTATTTCCTCCTGGAAAGGAAACCGAATTAAGGTGCCGGCCCGCCGGGGTTACCTTCCGCCGGCTGCTCCCGTAATCACATCCGCTTCAAGGCCGCGGTTAACCGGGATACCGCTTCCTGCCAATTCACCAAATTCCACCAAGCGGCGATGTAATCCGCCCGGCGATTTTGATATTTCAGGTAGTAAGCGTGTTCCCAGACGTCGATCGTCAATATGGGAATGGCCCCCCACTGGGTCAGGTCCTGGTGTTTTTCGGCGGTGAGGATCTCCAGCTTTTTTCCAAGCGGCGAGAGGGCCAATACCGCCCAGCCGGATCCTTCCACGGCAGCCGCCGAAGCGGAAAACTGCTTGGTGAAAATTTCGAATGATCCGAAATCGGAAATAATCTGGCGCAACAGTTCCCCCTCGGGTTGGCCGCCGCCTTTCCCGGTGGGCGCCATCGTCGACCAGTACAGGGAGTGCAGAATATGTCCCGAACCGTGAAACGCGAGCTCGCGTGCCCAATGCTTGACCAGAGCGAAATCGGCCTTCTCGCGGGCTTCGGCCAGTTTCCCTTCGGCGTTGTTCAATCCGTCCACATAGGCCTTATGGTGCTTGTCATGATGCAAGCGGACTGTTTGTTCGTCGATGTGCGGTTCGAGGGCGTTGGAGGAATACGGAAGAGGCGGTAGTTCGTACGGCATGGGGATGCTCCTTTCTACTTGCTGTCGGCACCGGAATGGACCCATCCGGTGCGGAGCAGGATCATGCAACGAAGAATTGCACCTGTCAGCCGTGCGATTGTAGCGTCTATTCGACAGGTTGTCAAGAAAACCGGACAATTATGGTCGTGTTTCAATCGGGTCATCCACGATAAAAGAAATGCTTCCCGATTGATATCCCCGGTGTGGGATTTATCCCCGGTCTATTCCGGCAACCGGTCCGGTCGGTTCGATCGGTGCCGTCTTCGGATTGTCGACTTGGAGGATGCCGTTGCGGCGAGTATCGCAGAGGTGGTCCGGGGGACGTAATCCACCGGGGTCGGATCCGCCGCTTCGGTTGCCTGGACATCATGCGGAACAACTTTCCAAAAGCATTTGCATTTCTTGAAAATATGTGTATATTGGAAAGACACAGGAGGCGTTGATGTCCGCGTTTTCTTGGAGGTGCCAATATTGCAGCTGGGCATTTCAATTGAGTCCCGATGCGGTAGCGTCTGCCCTCGCCGCCGCGGATGCCACACAGGCCAGGCATCACGTTGAACACTGCCCACGGTGCCGCAAGGCGCTGAAGATACCCGTAGATCAATTGCGCCATCATGCACCTTTGAGTGCCCCGGCCGCATCTCCGGCCCCCATTCGAAGCCTATCCTTTCAGGAGGACAAGAAGCTTATGACAGACATTCCCGCTCCTTTTCCGCCAATCGAGCCGGCGGTTCCCGCGCCTGCTCCCGTAGTGGTGCCGGCTCCCGCACCGGTTGCACCGAAACCGGTCGTCAAGAAAGTCGTCAAGAAGGCAAAGAAAGTTGCCAAGAAGCCGGTCAAAAAGACCGCCAAGAAAGCCGTCAAGAAAGCCAAGAAGGTCGTCAAGAAAGCCGTCAAGAAAACCGCCAAGAAAAAGAGCAGAAAGTAAGACGGCCATATACCATCCGGTATATCACACCGGGGTGAAGGATTGGGCAGAATTCTCACCCCGGTTTCGTTTAAAACACGAGGCGAGATTGCGCATTACATAATGGCATGTGGTTTGGAAACAATGGAGGAATAGGTGGGATTGCTTCGCCCGTCCTGAATGTTGGAAATGGATATCCTGCTACTACATCGCTGAGTGAACGTCAGGCCATCCATCAGCCTCTTCCCAAAGCGAGGGTCGGGGCGGAGATGGCAGAATTCCCCGAAAGCATTTTCCGCCGTCTGCAAATCATGCCAAGATCCGATTTATATAGTTTTCGAGATGATTTTCGCATAGCAGACACTTTCGCGAAAAAATGGCTAATATTTGAGGATGATGCCGGTCGGGAAAATGGCATCTTTGACCGTTCTATAT
>JBAVFZ010000350.1:0-4916 GCA_049684495.1 Anaerolineales bacterium
CGCTTTTCCCGGCCTGAGCAGATACACAGCAACAATGATATGGCCTTATCGTTCCACATCAAATTATCTGGATTTTTCATCCGGTTCCAAAATTTATTATGAACGATCATTATCTCCCCGGGCCGCCCGATAAACCCTTGCCTTCAATAAATTGGGATAATCTTAACCATATTTCATAAACTTTCCGATAGTTTAGCCGAGCTTTGGTCAACGTTGGTGTATTTCGATGGTTGCATTTCCACCGGCTCCACTCCCGGCAGTACCCCGCCTCGCCCGTGACGGACGCGGGGAGATACTCCTTCCCATCCCCCTCTCCTTTCGTTGCATCAATCACTCGTGATGCGAAAGACACCCTTCCCTCCTTACCGTGACACGGGAAGGAGGGGCGAGGGGATGAAGGATTGGATGGTAATTATTCCGCGAATTTATATCCCGATCGTAACCGTCGTTCCGCGGACGGTCGCCGGAAACGTTTGCAGCGGTTTCGGCGCCGGCCCCTTGATCACATTACCGTTCGTATCGTACTGCGAACCGTGGCACGGGCAGGTTGAGATCCCGCCGTTGAATTCCCCCACAACGCATCCCAAGTGAGTGCATTTCCGGCTGAAGGCCAGAACGGTGCTTTCATCCTTGCGGAAAAGCAGCAACCCTTTTGGATCCAGGTTGTTGGCTTCCAGCGCCAGCGCTCCGCCCACCGCGGCCAGGCTCTGGTTCTCCGGCTGGGTCAGGTCGAGTGTGATCCCGGCCGCGGATACGGTGCCGCTGCCGGCCGGGACGGCCGAGCCGCAGGCCGCCAGTATCGGCCCGAGCGCCGCCGCGCTTCCGGATACGGCCAGCGCCTTCAGAAAATCCCTCCTATCCATTTTTCCAACTATCCGCTTCCCTATTTGGAATTCCATCATCCTCTCCTTCTTGAAGATAAAATTTCCGGAGTATTCCCTAAATCCTTTTCAGCCGGTTCCGGCCGAACTATCCTGCCGCAGGCCGCATTTGCCTCTTAAGTATAGGGATGGAGCCGTTAATTATTTGTTGGAGAATATGGGAATTTATTGGGAACCGTGGTTATACACAGGATCATGGAAAGGGAAAAAGATCTCACCCATCCTATGAATGGCTGCCGGTTGCTTTACCCGGCCGCGCAGGATGCGGCCATAAGCCATTCTCGAATACGGTTAGCGCAGACCCTTCCCGATGGAATCCATCCGGGTGCCTGCTTTCCGCCTCCCAATGTAGGAATAAAGATATTGGATGGGAATTCCGATTGCGCCGTACGGCACCGGAGAAATCCACGCATACACCTGAGGAATGCGTAGTATCCATGGAATGGTGAAATGCGCCTGGTCGGAATTCGGATTTCCGATCGCTTGGATGGAAGTCCGGTAAACAAAATCGCCGGCCGCCGTTCCGAAAACGTTCACGTATACTCCCACATCGCCCGGCCAGAGAAAGGCCGATGCCAGCCCCAGGATTCCTCCAAACAACAAAAAGGAAACGGTGATAAACCGGTTCTCCGGCGCGCCCCCTCGCCGGAGAATCATGGCCAGCCCGTAAAGGGCGCCGGCGGATAGAAGCGGGAGGAGCGGCAAGGCGGTCATCCTTGGATGCGCATCAGCTTCGCAACCGCAGGGTCGGATCTCCGATCAGGATCAGCATCGAAAAATGAAATTCGCGGCTCTTCACCCAGGGCGAAATCAGCGGGACGTTCACATGGCCGAGGATCGCCTGGCCGAGGTTCTTCCCCGCCGCCAGGCGGACGGCGATATTGTGGCCGTAATATCCCTCGCGGTTCGATCCAAGGCCTCCGGAATCGTTGGTTGATCCTTTGGCGACAAGCACCATGCTGGCCGGACTGTAGACCACCGATGTCAGAAAATTTTCCGCGTGCTCAAGGTTGCCGATCGAGCACCCGTCGCTCCAGAACAGGACGGTCCGCACCGGGTTGGATTCCACCCAGCGGATGTCGATCGTCCCGCTCGACTCCCAATTCCCGTGCACTTCCGTGACGGTGATATCCCCCACCCCGGTCGAGAGATCGGCATACCCGTCACTGACCGAAATCGTCGTCCCCTGGATGTAGACCCGTGTGGAGGGCTGGCTGCTGAGCGGCGTCCAGGAGTAGGTTCCCGTCCGCAGGAGGTTGATGAAGTTCGCCTGTTCGGCATCGGTTTTAGCGACAAAATGCTCGCTGATCACCACGAAGGATTTGGGGATGGCATACTCCCCCATCCGGTACCGGTGATTCTTTATAAAATAATCCGTCAGCGCTTCCGCGGTTTGGGTTGGATCACCCCGGTAAAGGGGCAGGACTGCCGTCCAGATCTCCCAATCCACCGCGCCGGTATGCTGATCATAAGAGAATTCATACCGTCCCGGCGAGGCAAAACCCTGCGAAGCGGAGAATTCCCCGTCCAGATCGGAATAATACTGAAAACTGATCGCTTCCCGCTCCAACGGCGGTGTATCCTCTGTGCCGGTGTACTCGAGGAAGAACTGATGCGGCAGCGGGACGTTCCCGATGAAGATCGCTCCCTCCAGTTTTTGGGCGGTCCGCATATACAGGTCCGCCAAATACGCGCGGACTTCGGGAGGCGAAACAAGATCCAGCGTCCGTTCGACGACGCCGTACCCGTCGGCGCACAGATCGGCTTCGAATTGATCCAGGGCGGGACGGACGGCGTTGGCCAGGCCGGGATCGACCATCAGCACCACCACGCTGGGTTTATTTTCGCAAAGGAATCGCTCGTAGGAAGGGAACGGGGTCGGAGTATTTGTGGGGAGCGAGAGTGTCTCGGTCGGGGTGTTCCCGGGAATGGACGGCATGCCCGGTGCGGGAGTATCCACCGCCGGCGGGACCATGCCCGGAGTGAGATTGCAGGCCAGTCCGATCCATACCGGCAGCGCGATCCAGAGAACAATTCGCCTGGGCAAATTTTCCCTCCCGAATCCAATAATTGGTGGACGTGGAAACACGCTTACTTTCGGTATCCCTTTTGTGGATCTTCGGGAGTTTGGCTTCTCCTCAAATACCGACGCCAGCGATCGAGCCGGGGGTTGCACAAGGCACAAAGTGAAAACTAACTAAACAAGCGATCTTTGCGTCCCTGGCCCAGCCCAACCAGGGCGGGCTTCGCGGCGAGAAAGGTTTTCAGATTTTTCCGTTGCCGCCGAACACCTCCAGCATTTCCGTCACCGCGTCCGGCGCGAAGCAATGCACATTTTGTTCGATATGTATCAGGTGAATTTTCACCGACTCCGCGGAGATCCCGGACGGCGCGTACGCGGTGAAGACGGCGTTCCTCGTTTCCGGGCGGATCCGGGTGCGCTGGTCCGGCCCGTAGAGGATGCTCGAGATCACGCCTTCCCCGTCGCGGATGAACATATCCCCCGCCTTCAGCGTTTGCGCCTCACCGCGCAGGAGAGTGTAGGTTTCCGTGCCGCCGGCGGCGTCCAGCGTCAGGGGCAGGCGCGTCGAATCCAGATCGTGGCCGGCCGTCAGCAGCAGATCTTCCATCTCGGCCATGAACATCGCCTCGACCAGCGCGGCGACGGCGGGGATGGCTTTTCCCTTCAAGATGATCGATTCGAGTTGGAGTTGGATGTGATACGTCTTCCTGAAACGGCTGTAATACGCGTCGTACGCCCGCAGCTCGGGAAGCTGCAGCAGCGCCGGTCGGTCGAGCCCGGTAAAGCGGCCGCGCAGCCGCTCTTCCAATTCGCTCTTTTGTTTATCCAGTTCCGCGTGGTGCGCCGGATTGGTGACGCCCTTCAGGACCAGGATGCCCGCATGCGCATCCGGGTATTCGGATTTCCAGGATGAGCTGATCTGAAACATGGCCTGCCCTCCATCAGTCCTCAATTCTACCTTGTTCGCGGAGGGCTGGCTTGGACGATTCGCCTTGCATTGGGGAGGAATCCGGGTTCGCGTAATAATCCGGTTTTCCCGCCAGCATCCGGCCGAGGATCTTCACATAATCCTTGAGCGTGATGTACATCGACCGTTCCGGCATCGGAGCCGCGCCGGTAAACGGGCGCAGATAATATTTTGTCCGGGTATGATGCAGCACGTGTTCCTGCGAATCCCCGTGGGTGAAAAACAGGAAGATCTTTTCCAGCACGCCCGCCGGTTTGAGATTTCGAGTCCAGATGTTGCGCTGTTCGAATGCGCCCTGGACGTACAGGTTGCCGTGTTCGATCAGTTGGGATTGGTGGAGGATGAACGAATTCAACCAGATGCTGAGCGCGAAGGAGAGCGCGATCTGCGGCAGGGTCACGCCGAACGCCAGGTGGGAGAGATATCCGATCCCGCCCAGGAACGCGGCCCAGAAGAGAAGTGAGGCGACGGGTTTCCAGGCGCGGTAGCGGGGGGAGAACCGTTTGTCGAATGGGACGGCGATGGTGGCCATGAGCACCAGCCAGGCCACGCCGATGACGACCTCGAGCCAGTTATAGAGGATCCGGAGGGCGCGGTTTTTCACCTCCCCCACCGGGTGGAATTCCGCGTCCTCGTAGGTGTGCACTTTGGAATGGTGGAACCCGTGGCTCATCTGATACAGCTGCGGATCCGAAAGCAGCATCAACGCGAAGCTGTTGTAGAAGAAACCGTTGGGGATGTTCGGCACATACTTGTGCCAGCTTTCGTGCATGAGGTACCCCACCCAGGTGAAGAGATACACGCCGGGGAAAATCATGTATAGGATTGCGAGGGCGCCCAGCCGGGCGAATACGGCCGGCAGGAAGAAAAGGTAGACCGGCCACAAAATGAGGACGAGGTAGTACTTTACGGCTTCCTGACGGATACGGGATTCGGGTATGGGTGAGGTTTCCATGCCTGCTTCTCCTCCGAAACGCGTTTATGGATTTATCGAATTCCAAAGCATTAAACGGGATCCCCCCTATCCACATCGGCTTCCACCAAG
>JBAVFZ010000351.1:0-5109 GCA_049684495.1 Anaerolineales bacterium
ACCTAATACAACTGAAGAATATATTTATAATTACTCGGCAATGATGTGCATAAGAGGCGGTATTTGTTGGTCATTTACTGAATTTGACCAATTGGAAGTAAATATATATTCGGAAAAAATGGATAGGAGGGACTCTACATCTTTTGCATCATATGTTACTAAGGAATTATGCGAGAGATCAAAAACCAGAAGGGCGGGTTCTCCCAAAACACCAGTAATTGATGAAAGACAAATCAAGATGGAAGAGATTGATGGGGATCCAAAAACGGTTAAAAGTGAACACAAAAACCATTGCGAATTAATCCAACTTGTAGATTTAATTACCGGGTCTATTGCCCAATCAATTAACCAATCTTCAAACCAAGATATAAAAATTGATATGGGATTATTGGCAAAGGATGTAATTTCTGATACTAGACTACCTCCCTGGATGCAGGAACTAGACTTACATCGAAAATTCAGTATAAGTAGCTATCCTGATAAGGAAGGAAGGTTTTTTGATGTGCCAATTACTATTGTAAGTAAATCGCAAATGGGTTTCTGAGTGCCCAACCCGCGGTTGGAACCGACTTGGCCTTCGCGTAGGGTCTTCGTTGGTATGTTCTTTGGCGAAGTATAATGAGTCTGAACCGAGGTCCGCACAGCCCGGAACTTGTCAATCATTTTAATACAACTCCCAACGGATATTACTGTACAAACACAGGTTCCAAATGGCTCAATAATGCTCCTTTCTCCGGGGATCGATAAGCGGTCGTTTCTCTAGGTGGATTAATCCACACGGCCCTCGGCAAAAACGGGGGGTGCGGTTCGCCCTTCACAAATCGCTCCGGATGAACCTGGTAGAAGTCGGCCATCACAACCTGCCGTTCCTCCCAACGTTCTTCTCCCAAGCCGTGGTGGATCACTGCCGGCTGCATCAAACCGATCCCGGAATGGTAATGTTCATGGTTGTACCAGCGAAAGAATCCCCGCGCCCAACTGCGCGCATCCTCAACGCTTCCAAAATGCAAAGGGTAATCCGGCCGGTATTTCATCGTCTTGAACTGCGCTTCTGAATACGGATTGTCGTCGGAAACCCGCGGCCGCGAATAGCTCGGACGGACCTTCAGGTCGTCCATCTTCTCTAACAGTGTTTTGGCCGTCATCGCATCCCCGCGATCCGCGTGAAGGATCAGCTGGTATGGTTTCACCTTCTGTTGTTCGCACGATCGCTCCACTAGCACTCTAGCCAGGTCGCCCGTTTCCCTTTCTGCCACCATCCACCCCACCACGTACCGGCTGTACATATCCAGCACCGTATACAGGTAGAAACAATCTCCCCGGTATGGCCCCAGCAGTTTGGTGATATCCCAAGTCCACACCTGATTTGGACCGGTCGCCCTCAGCACCGGTTTGGGATAGTTGGGATGCCGTAGTTGGTTTCGACGCTCACGAACCAGCCTGTTTTCTCGAAGAATCCGGTATTGGGTGGAGATCGAGCACAGATATTTTCCGCGGTCCAGCAAAGAGGCATACACCTGCGGAACCGCCAGGTTCTGATACTCCGGTGAGATCAACACGGTCAGTACCCTGTTTTTCTCTTCCTGGGTTAGCGCCCGCGGATGGGGTTGGCGCGGTCGTCGCTCCTTTGCGCAGGCTGGCGTGGAGGCCGCCTGTCGACGGTACCACAGGCTGCGCGGTAGACTCAGCCCGAACAGGATCTTCGAGGAGCTCACTCTTGGGACGACTTCTTGGACGAGCGGGAAGAGATCCATTCGTCGACTTCGGGGATCGGGTTCACCCCAAGCAATTGACAAAGCTTTTTTTGGGTGTCGAGAATGATTTCGGCTTGTTCCAGCCGCTTCTCCGTCCGCGCCAGCTTCTTTCGCAGCAGCTCGACTTCCGCCTCCAGCGGATTTGGTTTGGGTCCCCGCCTTCGCGGCGCAAGGGCTTGCAGCTGACCGATTTCCCGTTCCCGTCGCCATGCGCCCAGGTGGGAGGAAAACAATCCCTCCCGGCGGAGGACTGCCCCAACGTCGCCCGGCTTGCATTGATCGGTTTCTTGGAGGATTTTCAGCTTGTATTCGGCTGCGAATTTCCTGCGCGTTGGTTTCATCGCGACCTCAGTCGATACCACCGGGAAGACTCCCGGTTGTTCCAATTCCGTTGTAGAATCCGGTCTGATCATGCTGGCTTCTCCTCTTTATACACTAATTTCGGAGGGGGAGTTGTATCAAACAGTATAGACAATTAGGGGCGGGCCGGCTTGTGAAGAGTAAGTAGGATAATTTATTCGATTGATAGATATTTATGCCAATGATCAGAAGGATCAAGCCCAAAACGACGCCAGTGGAGATCTTCCAGGAAAAGTGAAATAATGCGGACAGATGGGCAAACAGAAATTCCAACCCCACTGCCGCAAATACCATCCACCAAGGCAGCAGCATAAACATGCGGGTGGTGGAAGGAAAATCATTGATATGAAAAACCCCCACAACCAATAGGAGGAAAAAATATCCGGTCAACCAAAAAGCGATAAAGCGGTTATGGCGCACATTCCACAAGAGGTGGAAAAAACCGATCAGAATAAACACCCCGGTAACCGGATCGACATAGGATACCGCCACAAAGTGCGTTTCCTGTTGCGCATAAAGGAAGGAAAAAAAAGAATAATAACCATTGGAAAGAAAATGATCCAATATGGATGCACCGGATCGCATCACTTCCGGATTCGCCAGCATGGGTTTTTGGGCTAAATCGATCCAATATTCCGGCTGAAGGAATATTGGAAAAATAAGCATTCCAAGCGCGGCGAACATTATCCCCCAGCGTTTGATTGCCTCCTTGGCAGTCGGTGGATAATAGAGGAACAGCAGAAAAATTGGCAATGGAAGAATGGCTAATGCAGCAGGAAAACTATAGAAACAGAAGGCCAGAGAAGATCCCAGTAATCCAAAAGCCAGCATGGTTTTCGATCGCAAAGACCAGGCGGTTAATGCCAGGACAAGCGCAGCGGCGAAGAAGGCCTGCAGGTTCGTATATCCTATTGTCACAAAACTCATCAGATATTCCGAGGAGGCAAGCAGAACCGCGGCTATCAAGGCCACCCGCTCCAAAAAATAATGCCGAAGAAAATAAAAAATCAACACGATTCCCGCCGCGCACAAATATACATTGCTGAACCGCCAGCCAAACCCATTGGCGCCGAGTATCTTCATAAAAAAAACTTGAATGTAGGTAGCCAGCAGGGGTGTGGCGCCGTAATTACCCTTTATGCTGAAGATATTATTTCCGAACCAAAGAAGACCCCGCCCGGAAGCGAGGGAGCGCCCCAAATCGAACAGCGAATACTCATCGCCCACAAACGAGGTCCACCAGGTGTTAATCTGAATGGTAAACAGGATGAGGGCCAATAAAAAAATAAAATAAACCGGGGATAGCCTGTGGCGGTACCGAAGGAGGTTGGCCAGGGATATAATAAACGCCCCGATAATGATAAACACCAATTGGCTTTCCTGGGTATAGAAATATAGCGCGGTGATCAGGAGGATATGATTTATTATTATGGACAACAAGAAACCGGCATTCCTCCTTATCCAATCCGCAATATCGTATCCATTTTGAAGAAGGCAACCGGTAATAAAGCATACATACACAATGATAAGATTCCATCCGGGGATACTTCCCGATAGCAGACTATTCGCAACGGTCAGGAAGAAACCGATGCATGATGTCCATAACAGGATCCGGGATACAAGGAGAGATCGGTTCGGTATGGTTTCGTCGGCACAAAGATCCTTAAAATCCGCTTTTTTGACCATATCGAAGCTGACAGGAGTTTTTCTCATCCATAGGAATAGGAAGGCCAAGGCGATCGCGCAAGCGAGAAATCCGACGATGGCGAGCGTCGGAAGGGTGGATTGGCAGAACAACTGCCAGGAGCACCACGCGGCATACTTGTGTACTAATCTATATCCGGGGGAGGTATCCAGCCAGCGGTTTTGAAATACCCAAATCGAAGGTATGGATGCGAAAATAACAATAAATATGAATAATAAATGGAATTTCCAATTCAATAATCTACGAAGCAGCATTTTCATAGAGAATAACTTTATGCTTTACTATTCGGTGGAATGTCATGGATTTTACTATGGATTGCCGTAATCAATAAATGCGAAAATAACAAAGGCCCGGAAGTTCCTTGACCATTTGGAGCCCGCCATTACCCGCTGGCAGGGTGGGCGGGATTGAGTTTGCCGGTGCTCCAAAGTCAGTTGGCGCTGTTGCAAGAATGCGTACAGCTCAAAGATGCCGCTCATGATAAAAATTCCCGATAGACGATTATTCTAAGATTGAGAGACTGGTCTTAACCCGGCTTCATCAGCCAGCGGCTGATCAGCGTATCCGTCAACCCCTCTTTTTCCGCCGCCGCCAAGCCGTTGTTGATTTTATTCACCAAGGAGGAATTCTTCTTGCAGACCGCGATCGCGATATCCCGGCCGGCAAATACCTCGCCCGCCGCCTTGAGCTTGCCGCCGTTGACGAAGTTCAGGGACAAGATGGTTTACGTTGCGGCGAGTTATCCCGGTTCGCCTGCTTTGGCGTTTTTGCCGCATTTGCCATTTCGTACTCATGAGCTACCCGATACCACTTCGAATGAACCGATTCGAAGGGGGGAATCCTTGCTATAATCAGCCAATCCATGAATAACAAACAAAAGCCAACTTTGGTTAACATGTCCCCGAAAGTTGTTCCAATTATGCTACTCGGATTGGCGTTGCTCGCGCGTCTGCTTTGGCTCGCCTATACCAAATTCGCCGAGGAGGACGCGTTCATCGTCTTCCGGTTTGCGCGCAACCTGGCCGGCGGGCTCGGCTTTGTCTTCAATCCGGGCGAGCGCGTGTACGGATCCACGACGCCGTTCTATACATTCATCCTTTCCTTATGGTATTGGCTTACGGGAGGGGATTTCTTACTCGGTGCACGGCTGTTTTGCATCGGTGCCGGTATTGCCAGCCTGGCCGTGCTTTGGATCATCCTATGCCGGATGCAGGTTCCCTCAACCGGGCGGATCGCACTGATGATCCTGCTTGGCATCTCGACCAAGACCATCCTAATGGACACCCAGGG
>JBAVFZ010000352.1:0-12893 GCA_049684495.1 Anaerolineales bacterium
ACGAAGAGGCGGTTAAGAAATCCGGCTACCGGCTACTGGCGCGGTTGCATGACCTGTTGGAGGTTCCCAATGTATGACTGGACTTCGACTCCCCGGTTTGAGGACAGCGTTCGTCAAGCTTTCGGAGTACCCGGGATCCGCCCCGAGTTCGTGGACAAAGTGCATAGTGATTTGATGCGGCGCGTGGCCGAAAAACCGCGAAGAACTCGTCCCTTCTTCGGACTGCAGCCGGCAGGGATCGCGGCTCTTGCGATTCTTTCCCTGATGATTATCGTCACCCTGGTGATCGGTCCGCAGCGGGTCTACGCCGCCATACTCCAACTCCTCGGATATATCCCGGGTGTCGGGATCGTGGATCCAACCTATCCCATCCGAACGCTGGCCGAGCCGGTCACCGTCACTCGTGACGGGATCTCCATCACGGTGACTTCGGCGGTTCTGACCGGGGACAGGACCCATATTGAATATCGCATCTTTGGTATACCAAGGTCGGCTTACCCCGATCGCGAGGATATACACGGCTGCTTCCCATCGGATTACCTGCTGCTTCCGGATGGCACTCGACTCGACCGCATGGACCAAGACTTCCCGCCCATTCCAGCCGGTGTGAATGAGGCTGTTTTCGTGATACCTTGCATTGGCGAAACCCTGCCCGGCACGGTCCCGGAAAATTGGGAGCTGCCCCTGCGCTTTGTGCCCGCCCCGCCGGATCTGACCGTGATACCGGTCATCGAAAGCCTGCCATCCCAAACCCCGTTGGCGATGGCCAACACTCCCACCGCCGAAATCAATCCGCTCCGGATTCTCAAGGTGCTCGATATCGGCGATAAATTCGTGCTCATGGGTGAATTCAGTTATAGCGCCGCGATGGATCCTTCCCTGCCGGCCGGCTCGTGGTGGGCCATCCAGCGGATTTCCATCGTTGGAGCGGACGGGCGGGATGTCCCCCTAGCCTTTTCGAATGACTTTGACCTGCCAACGCCCACCCGTCCGGACAGTGAAACGTGGCTCTAACAGTTGTATAAGAATTTTGTCCCGCCGGTGACCATCACCTATGCGGGTGAAACCATCAGTCCGGTGGGAGAGAAAGAGCAGGCGGAATTCGAATTCGACGCCGGTCTGAATCCTGAGGACGGCATGGTCTGGACGGTAAACAAGGATTTCAAGCTGGGCGGATACAATATTCGCCTGGTTTCGATCGAATCCAGTAAACGGGGATATTCTTTCCACTTTAAAGCCGATCCGGGCGCGAACGCCAATGCGATCAGTGTAGATATCGCCGGATATACCCCCAACTGCGGCGGTGGGGGTCCGGATCCATTTCCGGAAGAATTTAATCGAGAAGTATGCTATGCCGATATTTCCGGCTCCGGCGAATTTCCCCACGGGAAAATAAAAGTTGTGATTAAATTTCAAGCGCTGATGCGTCAAAGCAAATCCTTCCAGGTCCAGTGGAGCCCCGATGCGCCTTTCGCCACATCCACACCCCGGTCCGGCGTATGTCTGGCGGCGGATACACTCGCACAACTTGGTCCGGCTCCGTCCTATCTCACCGGCGGAAGGGCGCTGATATATGAACAGCTGGATGGGAATAATCAATGGGGGCTCGTCCTCTACGGCCTGGACGGCAGCCGAAAGCAGGTGGTGACTTCGGCCGGCAATTGGGGCGCGCTTTCGCCGGACGGCGGCCGGGCGGCATACTCCGCCCTGGACAACGGAATTCACATTGTCGATTTGACTTCCGGGGTCGATAAAGCGCTGCCCGGCGCGGCCGGGATCGACCCGCGCTGGTCTGCGGATGGGACCCGGATAGCTTATGTCGGGCGGGGAGCCAACGGGGAGAGCAGTTTGTTTGCGGTGAATGCCGACGGCGCCCAGTTGCGTGAAGTTTCCAATCTGGCTTATGGATCACTGATCGGCTGGTCCCCGGACAACGCGCAACTCTACTTTATCGTGCCCTTCACGGGGGGCGCCGCCTGGAAGGTGTTCGCGTACGACCTGGCCGGCAACGAGGCCCGGGAACTGTTCACGATCGAGAACGGCACTCCAAAATTCCTCAACCCCAAGCTCTCGCCGGATGGGAACTGGATCTCTTACCGCGGCCGGGATAACAGCAGCCTGTACCTGGTCCATACCGATGGCAGCGGCATGCGCCTGATAGCAGATAATGCAGGCGCGGTTGGAGTTGAATGGAGCCGCTCCGGCTGGATGGGAATAAGCGTGCGGAAGGCGAATTCCGACGAGTCGACGGTCATCATCCTCAAGCCGGACACCTGCGAGGCCTATCGGCTGCCCGCCGCCCTGCATGGTGATCTGGAAGGATTATTCATCCCGTAAACTACCGGAGCAAGCGATTGGCTGATTTCATGCAAGATGGAGGACAACCCAAGGTTGTCCTCCATCTTCACTCTTGGCGTTCCCCGATATCAAGTTCCCGGTTTTGAATCGTGCGAGTCTCAAAATAGCATCGACCTGATCGGCCAGATAGCGCAATATTTTCCATCTTCGCATGCCGGCTCCTCCAGGTTTTTCATAGGGATGAAGCGAACCGCCGATGGATTGGCCAACAGGCGCTTGTGGGATTGGATCGTCCGGCCATTGGTTCCAACACCACGGCTACCGAATTAATTGTTTTTCCGCCGGTATTGACTTTTTCCCGCATCCGCGCTAATATGTCGTTATGCGACATATAGAGATGCGACCTATAACGCCCTCCCGCACGCCCAAATCCGCCGATGCGCGTCCGCCGCTGACGGAGACGGAGTTCCTCATCCTGCTCAGCCTTTCGTCCGGCCCCAAACACGGCTATGCCGTGATGAAAACCGTTGCCGGGCTGAGCGATGACCGGGTAACGCTCGGCACCGGAACACTGTACGGAGCCTTGAAGCGGATGCTGGAACGCCGCTGGATCGTGCGCCGCGCGGAGAAGGATTCCATAAAGGAGACGGGAAGGACACGTAAAGTGTACGCGCTCACGGAGGCGGGAAAAGACCTCCTGCAAGCCGAACTGGGAAGGCTGCATTCACTTGTCCAGGCGGCCCGGCTGGTTAAAGCGGGGCAGAAGCTATGAAAAAACGGCCGATCACCGGTGCAGGACTCTTCTCCACACTGTTACAGTTGTATCCGCCTGCCTTTCGGGATGAGTTTGGAGAAGAGATGGCGGGGGTGTTCGCGGAGAAAATAGGGGAGGAGCGGAAAGCCGGCGCGATGAGGCGGATCGGCTTCGTCCTGTTCGAGCTTGGAGATTTAACTTTTCGGGCGCTGGAAGAACGCCTGAACGACTTGCACAGAAAGGAGAATCCCATGTCTGATAATATCCGCCGTGTTCGAGCAGTCGCAATCCTCTCGCCGGTACTCCTTTCAGTGTTCTTGCTGGTTATTAATCCGCGGTACTTCCTTCGGATATTCTCGGATCTGCTTGGATGGGAAATAATCCTCGCCGTTGTTTTGGGATTGTGTATCGGCATTATGCTTTGGTCCTCTCCGGCTCCAGCGGAAAAGGGGCGCCGCCTCCGGGAGGAATTTGCGCTGCTGTTCATGATCTTGTTGACGGATTTATCAATTATCATCGGCCCGGCATTGGTCATTTTGTTCGATTCGCCCGTGGCGCATGCCTCCTCAATAGCCTCTTCCATGCAGGATGCAGCCACCATCTTCCGATGGATCCTGCTTGCGGTGGACTTCGCGCTGGCAGGTATCGTGATAACGATGGTCGGAACAAGAATACGCGCCGGAAGGACCCGGCCCGGCTGAAAACCCCCTATCGATCCGTAAAAAACGCGCGCGGGATTGTGAAACCCCGTGCGCGTTTTTTACGACTGCATCGGCAATTCGCTCAATGGTTGTTAATCGAAAGCCGTTTTCTCCATTTCGCAAAGGTCGAAAAGAAATGCACCCACCATGGGGACAGGCGGCCGAATACGCGGGCGCCGCGCAGCGCGGCGAGCAGCGATGGGCCGTCGTGGAAGGGCGGGAGCTCCAGCCCGGACGCCCCCAATTCGAAAGCCGCATGCGCGTCGCTTCCCGCCGTGATGGGCAGCCGGCGGCTGCGGGCGAAATCCGCGGCATTGCGGTTATCCGCCGGGAAAAGGCAGCGCGAGTTAAACCCCTCCACGGCGTCAACCAATGGGACGATCCGCGCCAGGGCGTCCGCTTTCCACGCCCCGCGCCGAAGCCGGTCGAACGGATGCGATACGCTGATGACCGCGCCCTGGTTCCGCAGCCGGGAGATCGCTTCTTCGGGCGCCAAGCCTTTTGGAATTTCCTCACGAACGTAATAACCCAACAATTCCCCTTCGCGGGTCATGATCTCCTCGCCCGGGATGATCAGGTCCGGCGCCAGCGCAAAAGCCTCCAGCGCGCCGCGGATCGTATTGTGGTCGGTGACCGCGATGCGCTGCAGCCCCGCCCGCCGGGCGGATTCGATATAGGCGCGGATGCCGGTCAATCCGTCCTTCGAATAAACAGTATGGGTGTGGAAATCCACGCGTCCGAATTCGGCCATCGGAGTTTTTTCCTTTATGCCGGTGTATCCCGCATAGCGCCGGCGGGCTTTGGCATTTCCCGTTTCCACAATTGGGGTGTCGCCGACCATACGACCAGGCCCAAGACTACCCCGAACCACAAGGTGGCCAGCCGGATCAGCAGCGTGGCCGCCGCGGCCGTGGCGGGGTCCGCCGTCACCGTAACGAGCAGCAGGGCGGTGATGCTGGCCTCCGCCGCGCCCACCCCGCCGGGGAGCGCCGAAACCGAACCCACCAGCGTGGAAACCGCCAGCACAAAAACCGCGCTGGACAGGGTCGAGGCGGATACCGGAAGACCCAACCCGAGCAGGATCAGAAAGAAGCCTATTCCTTCGCCGAGCCAGGAGACGGTCCCCAGCGCGACCGCAAAGAGAAGCGGTTGCGGCTGCAGCAGGCGGTAGCCGGCCTCGTAGAATTCCCGCAGCGGATGGATCTTAGAACCGAGGACCGGCAGGCGTTCCATCGCCCGCAGGATTGCCAGCATCAAGGGGCGGATCTGGGAGAGCACGACGATCCCGAGCGAGACGACGAGCGTCCCCAAAAACGCCGGCCATAAATAGGGGATGCTGAATACACCGAGGGCCGAGAGGGCCAGCACCGCCAGTCCGTCGCTGAAGCGTTCCGCCAGCACCACCGGCAACCCGCGCGAAAAGGGGACGCCGCTCCACTCCGAGAGCCAGAGCGCTTTCAACGCCTCGCCGACTTTGCCCGGAGTCATCGCCAATGGAAAACCGGCGACGAAGAGCCTCGCGCTGGCGCGAACCGGCAGGTCCCGGGCGCCGATCCGGCGCACGTAATAATGCCATTTGACGAAACGCAGGAGGTAATTGAAGAGCGTACAGGCCAGCGCCAGGGGAAAGAACTCCCACCGGAAGCGGGCGAAGATCCTTTCCAGCGCGGACAGGTCGGACCAGAATGCCAGGCCGAGCATGACGAGTATGCCCAATCCGAGGCCGATTAGAAGGCGATTTCGCAGTGTATACAATCAGGGACCTTTGGAAAATCCAAAAGATTTTACCGCATTCGAATCGGTTCCGGACGAGGGATAGATTCCTTAATGATTCACGGTTATAATCAACAACGGCCGTTTATTCCAAAACCATCATCTTGGATGGGGAGGCGAATCCATGGGTCGCTTTTTCTCATTTGTGGCGGGGTCCGTCATGGGCGCGGCCGTCGGCGCGGCAATGGCGTTGCTCCTCACGCCGTACTCCGGCGAGGAACTGCGCGAATTGGCGCGTGAGGCGGCGTACGCCAAGCGGGAACAGTTGGAAGCGCGGATGCGCGAGCTGCAGGAAACGCACAAGCGGTCCGCGGCTCCCGAAGAAGAAGTCTGATAAAAAAAGGCTGCGCAGGGTATGCGCAGCCTTTTTTTATTTAAGTAGGATTGGCTCAGCGGAGGAGGACGAACTGGTAGGATGCCTTCTGGCGGGTGTAGCGGGCGGTTCCAAGGACAATCAGGTAGACTCTCTCGCCCTCGGCCGCGCTGACCGTCAGGCTCCCGGACATGCGGTCGTCCAGTTTTATTTCCTCGACGGAAATCCCCGACCCCTTGCGCACCACCAGCACGCGGTAGCTTTGCGGGAGAACATTCACCATTCGCACGAACCCCCTGGATTCCCAGCCTTCCAACCCGCTTTCAAAATCGGCCGCATAATCCATTTGCGGGACGCGGATGTTGTCGACCAGCAGACCCTCGCCGTTGACGGCGGCATCGGTGATGTATTCGAAGCGGACGAGCACGTTCTTGCCCGCGTACGCGGATAGGTCCACCGATTCCTTGACCCAGCCTTCTGTGGTGCCGGTCCAGCCCCACCCGTAACTGTTGCCCTGGGGGTCCGCATCGGTGCCGGTATTCGTTTGCAGGATCTTCCAGGTCTGTCCGCCGTCGGTCGATGCTTCCAGGTAGGCGTAATCCCAGTTTTCCTCGATGTCGTACCACAGATCGAATTCCAGGGTGGCGGGCTCGCCCGCGGGAAGCTCGAACGCGCGGGTCAGAGTCATGTCGGATTCATCGCCGCGGTTGGACCAGACGTAATACTTGCCATTTTCGGGTTCGACCGGCAGCACCTTTTGGGTCGTCAACCCGGCGAAATATACCGTGAAGCTGCCGCTGCATTCGATCTCATAATAATGAAATCCATACTGGGAAACCTTCTTGGATTCCGTATCGGAGGGGCAGGCGGAGACGGTATTGATCGAGCCCACTTCCGACGCATTCGGATATTCCTTGAAACCGAACCGGCCGTTCTCGACGGAGGCATCCTGCAGGAGCATCGCGGCCCCGAAATCCGCCATCACGTCCTCGGAGGAAAGCGGCCGGGCACCGGAGGGATCGGTGAAGTTTAACTGGCGGAAGACTTCATCGATCCCGACCAGGCCGTTGGCCGGGCTGCGTACCAGCGCCTTGGTCGCTTCCTCGCCGAACCGGCCGAGGAAGTAATTCATGAACAGGAAGGATCCGCCGTAATGGGCGGATGAGGATTCGTCATTGATATCCGGCCAGGTATTAAGCTGAATGTCCGGATCATTCAGGTACACCCAATCCGCTCCGCCGACGCTGTAACCATTCAGGGTGACCGCAAGTTCGGCGAACCCTTCATTGACCCAGGATTCCTCGTTTTTATCCCCGTACCAGTGGATCATGTGCTGGAACTCGTGCGCCAGCACGGACATGACATATTCATCGGTCAGATCCATGCCTTCGGCGTTCATGTAGAACATTTCATGCTGGTTGGAATACTGATGGGCCTGGCGCGCGACTTCGTCCGCCGAACTGTAATACCCCGCCACGTTCATGCCCAACCCCTTGCACCAGAGGATGTAGAGATGCACATCGCCGTCAATCCCGGGCGTCCATTCCGATCCGAAGAATTCCCGGTCGGTGGGATAGATTTTCTCTTCGAAAGTATCCACCACGGCGCGGATATCCGAGTCGCTCGCGGTGACGGTTGTATCCACCCAGAAGTAGACATGCGGGGTGGCATAGCGCATTTTTGCGGTGACCGTCAAGATCTCGTCGGTGTCGCTGTTGGCGACGAAGAACGAGGCGGCGGTGCCGACACCCACCGGGGCGGCGTTTTCGGAAACGACATGCGGAATGTCGCGGAGGCCTCTCAATCGTTCCGCCTGTTCGACCAGATCGCCGGCCGGCGGATCGCCCGCGATAAGGGAATTAAGCGTCTCGAGCGCTTCCGGCGAAACCGGATCCGAAAGCTCAAGAACGCTGCCGCCGGGCAGTGCGGTTTCCGCCGGTCCGCCGGGGGTATCGGCCGACGAGGCCGCTTCCGTTGGGGCAGGATTAATCCGGCTGGCGGTTTGAGGGGTGCGGGTGGGGAGGGGCTGAAGCGACCAGTAGCCGAGCAACGAGCTGCCGCCCACAACGAGGCAGCACAGGCATGCGCCTAGAGCCAGCACGGCGATCAGAATGGGCTTCCTGTTCGAATTCATATTGTTCCTCCAAGCATCAATTGAAAAAACGTCGATCCGTCATCCTGCCGCGGCGGGTCCGGCGCGACCGGGCACCGCGCATGGCAGCTTTATCTCCGCCGCCGGACCGGTTTCTTGCGCAGCGGAATGCGGGCGATGCATTCGATCTCCACCGCGGCGCCTTTGGGAAGCGCGGCGGCCTGGATGGTCGTCCGGGCGGGCGGGTCGTGCGCGAAGAATTCCGCATACACGGCGTTCATCCGGGAAAAATCGTCCATGCTGCGGAGGAAGACGGTCGTCTTGAGGACATCCTGCAGCGTTCCGCCGGCTGCTTCGAGAAGCCGGGTGCAGTGGAGCAATGCCTGGCGCGTCTCGGCCGCGATCCCGCCGGCGACCAAGTCGCCCGTCGCCGGATCCATCCCCAATTGCCCGGAGGTAAACACGAAGCCGCCCGAACGCACCGCCGGCGAGTACGGGCCGATGGCTTTGGGGGTGTGGTCGGAGGCGATGATTTCTCTTTCGGCCATATCTCCCTCTACAATATAAACCGGTGGTCATGGATTAATAATTCATGGTTGCGAGGAGGATTATGAAGATCCGGGTTCAAATCCCCCAGTGCAATTCGCGTATTATAAGGACCGGTCCGGAATGCGTCAAGGAAAACCGTACCGGATTCACCGTGCTATAATCGATAGAAGGAACCGAGACATGGGCAGGAATTTCTGGCGTGATTTGTATCCGATGTCGGAAACCCGGAAGCGGCTGAGCCGATCCTCCTGGGTTTGGATTTACCTGCCGATCGCGGCCGGCGTCTTGATCGCCGCCGGCCTCGCCATCACCATCCTGGTCTCCGCCCCGGGCGACGGTTTCATGCAGGGCGGGCAACTCGCGACGATCATCCTGGCTGGTGGAATGCTCATCGCAGGGTTCCTCTCCTGGCTGGCTATCCTGGCCTGCCTGTGGGGTCTCGGGGATTTGGCGCGGGTGCTCCCGGCCCTTACCACGCGGATGCGGCTGCGCTTTGTGGCCGGCGCCCGTTCTTGGAGACGGGCAATCTACGCCGTTAAACGGACGGCCGCGGCCGTCATGAGATTTTTCTCCCCCGACCCGGACAAGGAATTATTTCGTCGGTCACCTCCTCCGCGGGGGAGCAGCCGGAGGTAACCACGCGATGAGTAGAGACCTGGCTCTGCGACGAAAACAGGAAACCCGCACGCTGGGCGTGCTGCTGGCCGGGGGCGTCATCGGCGCGCTGGCCGGGGTCGGCGCCGCGTATATGCTGCTGCAGGCGCGGGAAACGCAACGCCGCACCACGGGCGCGGATCTCCCGATCATTTCTTCCGGCGGCGCGGTTAAAATGGGGATTCTATTGTTCGGATTGTTCCGACAAATAAGCGAAATTGCGCAGGGCAGATAATCCCCGGGCGGAGATTATCCCCAGATCACCCAGATCAGCCAGACGCCGATCATCAACACCCCGATAAATAATTTAAATCCATAAGCAAGGCCGCAGCCGACCAGGGCCGACCCGGCGGAGGAGACGGCTTTCTTCCAATCCCGGTGGCGGCGGAATTCTAGCAATATCATTCCGCCCAGGCCGAGCAGGATTCCCACCAGCGGGGTGAGGAAAATCGATCCGACGATGAGCAGCAAAACGCCGATCAGAATCGAAAGCAGCGAGGTCCCGGTGGATTTCAAACCGAGGCCGGTGATCCAGATATCGGAAGAGAGCCCGACCAGCAGCAGTACGGTGATCCCGATCATGGCGAATACGCCGGGCCAATTGAATCCGTGCAGGATGCCGTATCCCATTCCGGCAAGCCATACCAATTCGATCCCGGGCAGGAGCGGCACCACCACGCCGATCAGCCCGATGAGCATGACGATCAGGACAACGTACAGGAGGATGAACTGAATGGGCCCTTCCACTGGATGACCGCCTCTCGAGTGGGATATACTCCCGGCCGGGAGCAAACCCCCGGCCGAAAAATTATAACGTACGTCCGGTGCGGCCGCTTCGGCCGCCTATCCGGAGGAGGAACCGATGAAGGTTGTCGTGATCACCGGAAGCACCCGCGGGATCGGGTTCGGACTGGCGAAGGAATTTCTCCGCCGCGATTGCGGCGTGGTCATCACCTCGCGCAGCGCCGAAAACGTAGGGTTGGCCGCCGCCGGACTGGCCACCGAGTTCGGAAGCGAGCTCGTATTCGACCAGGTATGCGATGTGACCGACTTCTCTTCGGTCCAGTCGTTGTGGGACGCCTCCGTGAAGCATTTCGGGGCGGTGGATATCTGGATCAACAACGCCGGGATCAGCCACCGCCAGGCGGACCTGACGGCCATCCCGCCGGAAGATCTGCGGGCGGTGATGGAAACCAACCTGCTGGGAACGCTGCACGGCGCGCAAGTCGCGATGCGCGGCATGCGCGAACGCGGAAGCGGCGCGATCTACAATCTGGAAGGCCTGGGCAGCGACGGGCGGAGGATGCAAGGGCTTCACCTGTACGGCGCGACCAAGTATGCCATCGCGTACCTGACCGACGCGCTGGCGGATGAGGCGAAGGGCAGCGGGGTGATCGTCGGTGCGATCCGCCCCGGCATGGTGCTCACGGAATTGATCACATCACAATATACGGGGAGGGAGGCGGATTGGCGCAGGCTCGAGCGCATGTTCCGCATTATCGCCGCCGAGGTCGACGAGGTCGCCCCTTGGGTGGCCGGGAAGGTATTGGCCAACCGCCGCAACAGAGTCCGGATCCAGTACGGCGGCATGGGCCGGATGATCCTGCGGATGATCCGCGGCGGCGCGCGCGGGTCGAAATAATTCCCCCTGTTCAGGGCAACTTCTCTTTGTCATGATGAAGAGGCTCGGCGAAGCCACACAAAGTCCCGAATGTCCATCGATCCCATAATCCGTGCCCTGCGTTCCGATCCGCACCTGGCGCCCAACATCGCGGCGTGGGAGCGGATACCGCCCCGTCCAACGGTGCTGGTTCCGCCGCCGGAGGGCTTGCGCGCGGACCTGGCGGCGGGGTTGCACGCGCGCGGGATCGACCGGCTGTACGCGCACCAGGCGGAGACGGTGGAAGCCGCGCTGCGCGGAGAGAATGTGGTCCTCTCCACCGGAACCGCCTCGGGCAAAACGCTGGCCTACAATCTTCCGATCCTCCAGGAAGCACTCGCCGATCCCGGAGCCACCGCGATCTACCTTTTCCCCACCAAGGCGCTGGCGCAGGACCAGGCGGCGGAGCTTGCGCGCTGGGAGGAGGTCCTTGCCGGCGGCGGAATGGGGATCCACCTGTACGATGGCGATACGCCGCAATCCCGGCGCGCCGATTTCCGGCGCAGCGCGCGGTTCCTGATCACCAATCCGGACATGCTTCACATCGGGATCCTGCCCCACCACACCCGCTGGGCGGAATTTCTTTCCCGGCTGCGTTTCGTGGTGCTGGACGAATTGCACGTCTACCGCGGGGTGTTCGGTTCGCACATGGCGAACGTCCTGCGGCGGCTGCGGCGGATATGCGCCTTCTATCAGAACACCGCCGGCGGCGGCGTCCAACGCCCGCAATTCCTCGCCTCCTCCGCGACGATCGCCAATCCGCGCGACCTGGCCGAAAGGCTGACGGGTTCGCCGGTGACGCTGATCGACCGCGATGCTTCGCCGCGCGCGGCCCGGCACCTGATCCTCTACAATCCGCCGCTGGCGGATCCGGCGCTCGGGCTGCGCCGCTCTTACATCCGGGAGACCCAGGAGATCGTCCTGCGCCTGCTGCGCGAGGGCGTGCAGACGGCGGTCTTCGCCCGCACGCGGCGAACGGTGGAACTGCTGCTCGGCGCGCTGCGCGACCAGGCGGCTGTGGCGGGGCTGGATCCGAAATCGATCCGCGGGTACCGCGCCGGATACCTTTCGGAGGAGCGGCGCGAGATCGAAGCCGGGCTGCGGGCCGGGTCGGTGCGCTGCGTGGTCGCCACCAGCGCGCTCGAACTGGGGGTGGACATCGGCACTCTTGGCGCGGCGGTGATCGCCGGGTACCCCGGAACCGTGGCATCCTTCTGGCAGCGGGCGGGGCGCGCCGGGCGGCGCGACGAGGAATCGCTTGCAATCTTCGTCGCCTCGGCCGATCCGCTCGATCAGTTCCTGATGGCCCATCCGGAATTTCTGCTCGGCGGCTCGCCCGAGCACGCGCGGATCAATCCCGATAACCTTGCCATTCTTTCCGGGCATCTGCGCTGCTCCGCGTTCGAGCTGCCGTTTGCGGCCGGCGAGACCTTCGGCGGGCTTGCGGTGGACGACTTGCTGGCGGCTTTGGCCGAAGAGGGCGACCTGCACCGCGCGGAAAACGGCGAAATCTCTTGGATCGGAGAAACGTATCCCGCGGCGGCGATCAGCCTGCGCGCGGCCGGCACCGACCGGGTGTTGGTGCAGGAGATCCGCGAGGGAAGCCCGCGCATGATCGGGGAAGTGGACCGCACCGCGGCGCCCTCCTGGGTCCACCCCGGCGCGATCTACCTGCATGAAGGCCGGACGTATTTCATCGACTCGCTGGACTGGGAGGCGGGCATCGCCCTGGCGCGGCCGATCGAGACGGATTATTACACCGAGGCCACCATGGACGTGCAATTGGACGTCGTATCGGTGCGCGATTCGAGCGAGGGCGGCGCGCTGCGGCGCGCCTGGGGGGATGTGCACATCAGCGCCAGGGCGGTGGCCTTCCGCCAGCTACGGCGCGCGACGGGCGAAACGATCGGCAACGGGGAGATCGACCTGCCGCCGAACGAGTTCCAGACGGCCGGCTGCTGGATCTGGGTCGCGCCCGACGCGCTCGGCGCGTTCGAAGGGGAGGCGCGCGAGTTCCTCGCCCTCATCGGCCCGAACGATTACGGACCCTCGTGGGAGGCGGCGCGCCGCGCGGCGCGCGAACGGGACGAATGGAAGTG
>JBAVFZ010000353.1:0-9315 GCA_049684495.1 Anaerolineales bacterium
GGGGAGGGGTGGTCCCGAAGGGACCGGGGTGGGGGATGAGGAAAGATGGATATCATGCTCGCACAAATTCTCGACCACAAACGTACTGAAATCGCGCGGCTCGACCCCGGCGAGTGGAAGAGCCGGGCGGCGGAATCACCCGCGCCGCGCGGCTTCCTCCCGCTGGAAGCAAAACGCGGCGCGCGCCCGCGCACATCCCCGATGCTTGTGGCGGAGATCAAACGCGCTTCGCCCTCGCGCGGGGAGTTGAACACCGGGCTCGATCCGCAGCTCCTGGCGCAGCTTTACGCCGAAAACGGCGCGGCGGCGATTTCGGTTTTGACCGACGAAAAATTCTTCCGCGGCAGCGTCGAAGATCTCATCGCGCTCCGGGGCGAGAATTTTCAAACGCACGACCAGCGGCCGGTTCCACTTCTGCGCAAGGATTTCATCCTCGCGCCGGTACAGCTTTTCCAGAGCCGCGCGCTCGGGGCGGATGCGGTGCTGCTGATCGCGGCCGCGCTCGAGGGCGGCGCGCTTCCGCACATGCTGGCGCAGGCACTCGAGCTCGGACTCACGCCCCTGGTCGAGGTGCATACCGGGAAAGAACTCGACCGCGCGCTGCGGATCCCGGAGCTGCGCTGGCTGGGCGTGAACAACCGGAATCTCGCGACCTTCGAAGTCCGCACGAAAACGTGCCTCGAGCTCGGTCCGGAAATTCCGCCCGAAATCGGATCGATCGCCGAGTCGGGGATCCTCTGCGCGGCGGACGCGCGGACGGCGGGCGAAGCCGGCTACGACGCGGTCCTGGTCGGCGAGGCGCTGGTCACGGCAAAGGATCCGGCGGCGAAAGTGCGCGAACTGGCGGGCAACCCTGCCCCCGACCCTTCCTCCCCTTTTGCCGGTTCGCCTCCCGGGGAATGGATTGAGGAGGAAGGAAGGCGGGGGCATGATCGTTAAAATCTGCGGCCTCACCAACCTCGAGGATGCGCTGGCCGCGGCCGAACTCGGCGCGGATTATCTGGGGTTTAATTTTTATCCGAAGAGCCCGCGCTCGATCGCCGAACCGGAATGCGAGCGGATCGTCGCCGCGCTGCGGAAGGAATTCCCGCAACCGGTGTGCGCCGGCGTGTTTGTCAACCATCCTCCGGCCGACATCGCCCGGATCGTGAAGCGCTGCGGTTTGGACGCGGCCCAGCTTTCCGGCGACGAAGCGCCGGACGCGCTGGCGGCCCTCACCGCGGCGCAAATCCCGGCCTTCAAGGCGGTGCGCGCGCCGATCGGCGAGGACAGACTCGCGCAACTGGCCGAAGCCGGCATGGCCGAGCCGGCGCTGCTCCTGGATGCGAACGTCAACGGCCGGTACGGCGGGACCGGCCATACCGCGGATTGGGATTGGGCGCGGTCGATTGCGGCCCGCCGGCCGGTCTTCCTGGCCGGCGGACTCTCCCCGGAGAACGTGGCCGATGCCATCCGCACCGTCCGCCCGTGGGGAGTGGATACAGCCTCCGGCGTGGAGAAGTCGGCCGGGAAAAAAGACCGCCGGATGATGGCCGACTTCCTGGCCGCCGCGACGCAGGCGCATCAGAAAATTTCCATCCGGATCGATTCCGCTCAGCGTGAAGACGCGGCGGAGATCCTGGCGCTGCAGAAGCTCGCCTACCAAAGTGAAGCCGAGCTTAATCAGGATTTCTCCATTCCGCCCCTGACCCAGACGCGGACGGAGATCGAATTCGAATTCACAACGAAATGTTTTCTGAAAGCCTGCACCGACGGGCGAATCATCGGCTCGGTGCGGGGCGAACTCCGGGACGGATCCTGTTGCATCGGACGGTTGATCGTCCACCCCGATTGGCAGAACCGCGGGATCGGCAGCCGGCTCCTGCGCGCGGCGGAAGCGCTTTTTCCGGAAGCGGAACGTTTCGAACTGTTCACCAGCGACCGCAGCGAACGGAACCTGTACCTCTACCGGAAATCTGGCTATCACGAATTCAAGCGCGAGGCGTTGAACGCACGGGTCACGCTGGTATATTTGGAGAAAAGGGCGGAAAAGTAATTATTCATCCACGGAGGAACACGGAGAAATTTCAATTGGAATAAATCCGTGAACCTCCGTGCTCCCCGGCCCACCCCGCCGGGGCGGGCTCCGTGGAAAATTCGTCGCTGCGCTTGGATCTTGATAGATAAAAGAGCAAATATGAACATAAACAGGATCGCGCTTTCCGGCATCAAGCCCACCGGCATCCCCCACCTGGGAAATTATCTGGGGATGATCCGGCCGGCGCTCGATCTGGCGAAGGAGTACCGGGCGTTGTATTTCATCGCCGACGCGCACGCGTTGAACCAGTTGCACGACGCCGCCGAACTGGACCGCCTGATCATTGAAGTGGCGGCGACGCTGCTTGCCCTGGGGCTGAATCCGGAGAAGGTGACGTTCTTCCGCCAATCCGACATTCCCGAGATCTTCGAGCTGGCCGTCATCCTGGCGGCCGCCACACCGAAAGGATTGCTCAACCGGGCGCATGCCTACAAAGCCGCGGTGGACGCCAACCTCGCGGCGGGGCGCGACGCCGACGCCGGGATCAACATGGGGCTGTTCACGTACCCGATCCTGATGGCGGCCGACATCCTGCTGTTCGGCAGCCATGCGGTGCCGGTCGGGGAGGACCAGCGCCAGCACGTCGAGATCGCGCAGGATATCGCCCAGGCGTTCAACCGCGCCTACGGCGACGTCCTGACGGTTCCCGAGGCGGTCATCGGCGCGGCGATCGCCGATATTCCCGGCACGGACGGGCGCAAGATGAGCAAGAGCTACGACAACATCATCCCGATTTTCGCGCCGCCGGAGGAACTCCTCAGGGTCATCATGGGAATGGTCACCGATTCGCGGCCTACGGAACAGCCGAAGGATCCCGGGCAGGACAACCTCTTCCGCCTGTACCGGTTCTTCGCCTCTCCCGCGGAAACCGAAACCCTTCGTGATAAATTTCTTCGCGGCGGTATCGGATACGGCGAAGTGAAAAAGATGCTGTTCGATGCGCTGGAGCGCACCTTCGGCGAGGCGCGCGGCCGGTACGAGAAATATGTAAACGACCGCCCCTTTTTGGAAGGTGTGCTGCGGTACGGCGCCGTAAAAGCGCGCTCGGTCGGCGCGCCGATGTTGGAAAACGTGCGCAAGGCGGTTGGGATACGGAGTTATTAGTCCACGAAGAGCACGAAGGGCACGAAGCATTGAAAAACATTCGTGCTCTTCGTGCTCTTCGTGGAAAATTTTTCTTGAGAACCCGTATTAGGAATTGAGGCGAAGATCATGACAACTCTCTCCCCTAAATTCGGCCCATACGGCGGGCAATACGTTCCCGAAACTCTCATGCCGGCGCTCGAGCAGCTCGAGGCGGAATTCGTGCGAGCGCAGGCCGACCGCGCGTTTCAGAGCCGGCTCGGCGGACTGCTGGTGGATTACGCCGGGCGCCCGACTCCGATCACCTTCGCCGCGCGGCTGAGCGCGCACCTGGGCGGGGCGCAGATCTTCCTCAAGCGCGAAGACCTGGCCCACACCGGCGCGCACAAGATTAACAACGCGCTCGGCCAGGCGCTGCTCGCGCAGCGGATGGGAAAGAAACGCATCATCGCCGAGACGGGAGCCGGCCAGCACGGCGTGGCTTCGGCCACCGTGGCGGCGCTCCTCGGGCTCGAGTGCGTCGTTTATATGGGCGAGGTGGATATGGCCCGCCAGCAGCCGAACGTCTTCCGGATGCGATTGTTGGGGACGGAAGTGCGCCCGGTCGCGAGCGGCAGCCGGACCCTCAAGGATGCGATCAACGAAGCCATCCGCGACTGGGTGACCAACGTCGAAAGCACACACTACCTGCTGGGCTCGGCCCTCGGCCCGCACCCGTATCCGACGATCGTGCGCGAATTCCAGAAGGTTATCGGGCGCGAGGCGCACATGCAGATGCTGGCCAAGACGGGCCGCCTGCCGGACGCCGCGGTCGCCTGCGTCGGCGGTGGCTCCAACGCGATCGGCCTCTTTTCCGGATTCGTCAACGACCCGGAGGTCAAACTCATCGGCGTCGAAGCCGGCGGCGAGGGGCTCGCCGGCGGGAAGCATGCGGCGCGCTTTTCCGACCCGGAACGCGGGCGGCTCGGCGTCCTGCATGGAACGCGGACGTTCGTGCTGCAAACCCCGGACGGTCAAATCGCCGAGACGCATTCCGTTTCCGCCGGCCTGGATTACGCCGCGGTCGGCCCGGAACACGCCAACCTGCGGGATCTCGGCCGGGCGGAATATACCGTCGCCACCGACTCCGAGGCGCTTGAGGCGTTCTCGCTTCTGTGCAAACTGGAGGGGATCATCCCGGCGCTCGAAAGTTCCCACGCCGTCGCGGAGGCCGTTCGCCGCGCGCCGAAAATGAAGAAGGATCAAATCCTGCTGATCTGCCTTTCGGGGAGAGGCGATAAGGATTTGGATACGGTCAATAAATACCTATCCTAACCCCCACTCCCCGACTTTCCCCGGGAAGAACACCCGGGTAAAGTCACCCCTCTCCCCCTTCCCCTTACGGGGAAGGGGGAGAGGGGATGGGGGTGAGGGGGTTAGGACAGCATCGAATTGGAGAAACCATGCCATTGCCCGAAATCGAACGCGCTTTTAAAAGGAAGCCCGCCTTCATGCCCTATTTCCCGGTCGGGTATCCGACCCTGCCGGGCTCGCTCGACGCGCTGGAAGCGCTGGGAAAGAACGGCGCCGATCTGATCGAAGTGGGGATCCCATTTTCCGATCCGCTGGCCGACGGCCCGGTCATCCAGCAGGCGACGCAAATTGCGTTGCGAAACGGTGTAACTCTCCGGCATGTGCTGGATTCCACCGCCGAACTGCGCCGGCGCGGCGTCACCGTTCCGCTCATCCTGATGGGTTATTACAATCCCATCCTTCAATTCGGGCTGAAGGATTTTGCCCGCGCCGCAGGAGAGGCCGGCGCAGACGGATTGATCGTGCCCGATCTGCCGCTGGAGGAAGCGGCCGAGCTTGAGGCTGCTCTCGGCGGCGGGCTTCCGTACATCCGCATGCTGGCGCCGACCACCGCCGCCGACCGCGCGCAAAGGATCTGCGCGGCCGCGAAGGGATTCCTCTATTTGGTATCCGTCACCGGCGTGACCGGCGCGCGCGATAAAGTTTCGGCGGACCTGCCCGGATTTATCAGCCGGGTGCGCGGCGCCGTTCCGGCGGGGCTGCCGCTGTGCGTCGGATTCGGGATCGCCACCCCCGCCCAGTCGGCCGAAGTCGGCCGGATTGCCGACGGCGTGATCGTCGGCTCGGCCTGTGTCCGTGCGATCGGTGAGGCCCGGGATCCGAAACGCGCCGCGGCGGAATTCGCGGATTCGTTTCGAAAGGCTTTGGATGGCGCCTTAAGGAAAACGAAATAGACAGGATTTACAGGATTTTAAAATTGATGTGGAACGGATCTCCCGATAACGGAAAGCGGTCCGGTCGATCCTCCCCCGCGCAAGAAGGCGAAGGAGTCTGGAAAATCCTATATACTGGAGACGTAAGAAAACCCAGGCCGCCACGCGGCATTAATCCCGTTCACCCATCCCAAAGGGCAATCAAACCGGAAGGGGTAAATCATGGGCTCAACCATCGCGCTGGTCGTGCTTTCCACGCTCCTCTTCCTGGGCGGCACGGCGTTCATCATTTGGATCGAGTTCCATCTCAACCTCGGCGCTCCCATTCCGGTTTCACCGCCCGATCCGGACGGCCCGCTGATTTCGATCCTGATCCCCGCGCGCAACGAATCGCGCAACATCCGCCGCTGTATCGAATGCATCCGGGCCCAAACCTATGCCGGCTGGGAAATGATCGTCGTCGACGACCATTCCACCGACGATACGCCGGACATCGTGAAGGAGATTGCGGCGCAGGATCCGCGGATCCGGCTTTTTCGCAGCAAACCGCTGCCCCCCGGATGGGTCGGGAAATCCCACGCGCTGGCCCAGGGCGCGAAGGTTGCCCGTGGCGAATGGTTGTGCCTGCTCGACGCCGATACCTTCGCCGCTCCCGAGCTTCTGGCCTCGACCTTCCACGAGGCGAAGGTCCGCGGCGCCGATCTGTTGTCCATCGTTACCAATCAGGAATTGCACAGCTTTTGGGAGCGGGTGATCAGCCCGGTGGCTTTCTCGGGCCTCGCCGTCGTGTATAACCTCGAACGGATCAACGATCCGCGAATGCCCGACGCGATGGCGAACGGGCAGTTCATCCTCATCCGGCGGACGGTGTATGAGGAAACCGGGGGGCATCACACGCTTTCGGATTCGATCCTGGAGGACCGGGCCATCGCGGAAACCGTCAAACGCGCGGGGCATACCATCCTGCTGATCGACGGCCGCGCGCTCGCCAGCGTCCGGATGCACACATCGCTCAAGGAGATCTGGGAAAGTTGGGTGAAAACGATTTACCCGGGCCTGCGGGATCAGCCGGAGATGGTCCTCTTCCTCGCCGGAGGCGCGATCATCGGCGCGGTGATCTTCCCGGCGTGGTGGATTGCCGCGTGGATCGGGCTGATCTTCCTCCGCACGCTCCCGGCCGGCTTGATTTTTCTCGAAGCCACCCTGTTCTGGCTGTACTTCCTCCGCAACCGGGTTGTCGATCTGGCTTCGTATAAAATCCCCGCCCCATACGCCCTGACCGCTCCGATCGGGATTATTTACTTCAGCTGCATGATGCTGGATTCATTCTTCCGCGTGCGTTCCGGACGGGGCTTGATCTGGAAGGGCCGGACATATTTGGCCAAGTAGGGGCGATCCACTGGATCGCCCCAACAACATTACAAATACGCGAACAAACCCGCGGCCGTCCGATCGGCCGGCGCCGGTTGCAGACTGGATACCTCACGGCTGGTCAATACAATGCTAGCCGATTGCATACCCGGAGCACTCGCGGCAAGAGTGATGCTTCCGGCCTTGCGCCCGGCGCGGACCCAGACGGCGAGTTGCCCGCCTTTCACCGTCAACGCCGCGGGTCCGACGATTGTTCCCGGGCCGCTGATCGTCAGAGTTACATTTCCATTTTCCGACCACACCACGGTTCCTTCGGAATCCACGATATCGATGAACACCAGCCGCGCATCGCTCGAATCGGCCAGCAGCCCGATGCCTTCCGCGTTTAAGCGCACGGCCGCCGCCGCTTCCGGAGTCCTGCGGGTAAAGACCGCCTTCTGCTCGCCGCCGATCAGGCAGGCGGCTTGCAGCGTGCCGGGAGTGAAGCTCCCTAATTTGAAATTGAACGGCGGATGCGAAAGGTTGGTGCCGGGATCCGGGGATTGCGTGGCGACCGTCGTTCCATTTAAAGAGAGCGTCACCTGCTCACAGTTGCTGTACACCCGGACCGTGGTTGGTGACGTTTCCGTCCATTGATTGGCGATGAAAATCATCGGGCCCGAATCCACGCCGGGGATGACCACCGACGGATCGCGCTGGCTCTGCATGAAGTAATAGGCGTACTTGGGGATGCGGTACATGTCGACCAGGCCCGGGCGGACTAGCCCGAAGCCGCCGTAATCGGCGAAATCCCAGTAACCGTCGGCGGAAAACCACGGCAACGCCAGGTTCCTGCTGCGCCCATCCTCGACGTTGTTGGCATGGGTCAGCATCGCCGTATCGCCCGCTTCGCGGAACTGGCGGCTGGTCGATTGCGCGCCGCCGTAATCCCAATCCCCGTATTCGGAGATGATGATTGGGCGCGGGTCCGACGTTTCGCGGACGTCGTGCTGGGCGGCGCCGATGAAGATATCCGCCCGCGATCCTTTCCAGGCGGCCGAGAACGCCTGGTCGCCCGGATATTCCTCGTGCACGATCCGGTCCGCCTCCTGCGCCCACGAATCGGTGAAGTTGGATTCGTTCAGGCTGGCTTCCCAGGCGACCACGCTCGGATGGTTGCGGTCGCGCCGGATCAAATCCCGCAGCTCCTGGTAGGTGTTGTCGCGGAAGACCGGCGTATCGGCGTAGAACTGCCAGCCGGTCATCGAATCCAGGACCAGGATTCCCAGTTCGTCGCAGGCATCGTAAAAGGCCGGGTCGTGCGGATAGTGGGAGCCGCGGATGTAATCCATCCCGCCTTCCTTGACCCGCTTTACATCATGGAAAATCGCGGCATTCGGGACGGCATCCCCCAGGCCGTAGATTTGTGAATGCATGTTGACCCCCTGGGCTTTGAAGCGGCTGCCGTTGATGATCAACCCGCCGTCATGGCTCCACTCGATCCGCCGGATCCCGATCCGCGTGCGGTAGGCGTCGACCGTTTGCCCGGCTTCCTTCACGGTGGTGAGGAGCATGTAGAGATTCGGCGCATTGGGGTGCCACAGCTTCGGATTTTTGATGACGATGCTCTGGACGAAGTCGAGATCCGCGCCCGGCGGGATCCCGGCTTCGGCGGATGCGGAGCCGACCGTGTTCCCGCCGGCGTCGACGATTTCCGAGACGAGCGTGGCGGTTTTCGCGTCCGAATTTTCGTTTAGGATGTTGGTTTTTATTTTGATCGTCGCGGAGCCCGTCCCCACTTCCGGATAGGTAACGAAGACTCCCCCGCCGGCTGCCTTCCCGGCGTAAACCGCATCGGTTACATGGAGTTTATCGGTCACAACCATCCGCACGTCGCGGTAGAGCCCGCCGTAATACTGGAAATCAACGACCGGCTGGCCGGGCGCCCAATCGGGGTTGGCGCGGCTGTCCACTCTCACCGCGATGACGTTCTCCGTTCCATCGTAGGCCACATCCGCGCTTACATCGAGCGTGAACGGCGTATAGCCGCCGACGTGGCGCAGCTTCTTCACGCCGTTGACCCACACGTCCGCGGATTGCATCGCGGCTTCGAACTCGAGGTACACCTTCCGCTCTCGATAAGCGGGGTCGACGGTGAAGTGCTTGCGATACCAGCTAATCCCGAGGTAGGCGGAGGGGTCCTCCGGCGTAATAAATTTGGTCGAATGCGGAAGGTCGACGTACGCCCAGGAGGAATCGTCGAAGGCGGCGGCCTCCGCGCCGCCGGCATCGCCGGCGATATATTTCCAATCAAGGTTGAAAATTAATTCCAGCCGCCCGCCCAGCGGCGGCAGCGGCGTGCCGGTTGATGTGGGTGCGGGCGTCGGCGTGACGGTTGAAGTCGGCGATGGAACGGCGCAGGAAGCCGGCGCGGCAAACAGAAGAAAAACCGCCATTGCGGAAAACCATCGGAGATACGAGAGACACCCAAGAAAAATTGACAACGCCATCCTCTTTTCTTCCTCACCCACCACCCCTATCCCCTCCTCCCTCTCCTGCGGTAACCGCAGGAGAGGGAGG
>JBAVFZ010000354.1:0-12735 GCA_049684495.1 Anaerolineales bacterium
CGCCGTGGTTTTTTTTAACACAAAGACACCAAGACACGAAGAATTAATTTTTCTTAGTGTCTTCGTGGTTAAAAACCGTCAATTAATTTAAAACCTTGGTCGCCTCCGCCAGGTTCAGGATGTTCACTTGCCGGATGGCGGGAGCCGCGCCTCAAATGTTATTCCGTCTTTTCCGATTCGGCGTGGATGACGCAATACCCGGGGCGCTCGGCGAGGTGGATCCGCTTGTGGACTTCGCCCGCGATCGCATCCGCCCTCTCGATGGTTATGCCCCTCGGAACGAGGATATGCATGACCACGTGGGTTTTTCCGTTGCCGACGATCTCGGCCCGCAGGTTGTGCACGCCGAGCACGCCCGGCACATCCAACGCCGTCGCGCGGATCCGGTCCATGAACTCCTTGCCCGGGGAGCGGCCGAGCAGGAACGAGAGGTTCTCGCGAAACAGGCCGACTCCGTTGACCGCGATGATCGTGGCGACGAAAATGGCCGCGAGCGGATCGGCCTGCGGCCAGCCAAACACGAGGAACACCGTTCCTCCCAGCGCCGCCAGCAACCCCAGTTCATCGTTGATCAATTCCAGAAATTGCGCCTTGGCCGCCGGTCCTTTGGCTTTCCCGCGCATTAAAGACAGGAGCGGGATCCCGGCGATCACCATGGAAACCACAAGCACGCCGAGCGCAAGCGGCAGGTTCTGGTATTCCCGATCGACGGGGTTCAACAGATGCGGTACGGCTTCGCGGAAGAGTTCCAGGCTGGTGAAGGAAATGAAGAGCGTGGCGGCGACGAGCGCGGCGGCGTTCTGGGCGCGCCCGTGGCCGAACATGTGGGTGGAGTCGGCCCCGCGCCGGGAATAGACCGCCGCGATCAGCAGAAATCCGGAAACGAAGATGTCGCTCAGCGTGTGCAGCGATTCGGCCAGCAGCGCCATGACGCCGGACGCGAAATAGGCGGCAAGTTTCAACGCGAAGATCAGAAGATAAAGCCCGAGCGTCAGGCCGAGGTTCCTTAAATCCTCCGCCGATTCCGCATACTCCGGAAACTCCCGGGCGGGCGGGGTGTTTTTAATTTTTGTCTTGGTCAGGTTTTCCATGCCGGATCGGATTCCTTCCGCAAGCCAGGGCTGTGGCGGGCGAATTGTACATGGTTCCGGCGGTTATCGGATAGTCTTCCGCCGTTTTTCAAATCCATCGGCGGGAGTGTTCCGCCCGCAGACTCCCCACGGGGGACCTGCGGGTTTATCGCGAAGGGAGCCCGCGGGCACGGTGGCGCGCCACGATCACCAGGTCCGGACTGGTTGCCGGATCGAACGGTTCCCCGCGCGCGGACCCGCACGGTTCGAGGATTTCAAAGCCGGCCTTTTCGAGCGCGGCGGTCAACTCGGCGGCCCGCAGCGGCCACAGCCGGGTCGAGGAAACCGCCTGGCGCCAATTACCGTTCTTCTCCCGGGAGAGGGTGAGGATGTTGAAGGTGATCGATCCGTCCGTTTCGAAGTCGTAGGAGCGGATAAACACCCACTCCCGTCCGGCTTCGGCATGACTCTGGGGTTCGAACCAGCGCTCGCGCGCAGACATCACCCGGTCGTAGTTCCGGTTCTGTAGAATAAGCAGCCCGCCTTCGGCCAGACAAGCAGCAAAGTCTTCCAGAGCGTCGGAAAGGCCGCTGTAGTCCGGGACGTGGGCGAGGGAGTTGCCGAGGCACAGCTCCGCATCGAAAGCCGCCTTCCCGAACACGCGATTCATTCCGCCGAAGCCGGCTTGTTCGAACCGGACCCCCACGCCCGCGGCGGCGGCGCTCGCGCGCGCCTGGGCCAGCATCCCGGCCGAGGGATCCGCCGCGGAGACTTTCCATCCCCGCCGGGCGAACGCGATCGCGTGCTGCCCTGTGCCGGAGGCGGCATCCAGTACGCGGCGTCCGCCCGCCGCCAGCCGCTGTTCGAGGAACGGCATCTCCGCCGCGAGGCGCGCCGGCCAGTTTACGAACTTATCGTAATCGGTACTCAGCGCATCGTACATTTCAGGTCTCTGCACTTGCCCGGCTCCTTCCGGGTCCATGGTTTTCCTTGCGGCCTCCATATAATAAATGTGTCTCCGCCGCCGGATTGCCCGGCGGGGCTAATCGCCCTCGGCCAGAAGCCGGCGTTCCCCCCGCAACGTGCGGATGGCGGTTACGTCCTGGACGACCTCGAGGGTTCCCTGGAATTGCCCGCCGGAATCGCGCACGGCGAAGTAACGGATGTGAATGAATCGAGGCTCCGGAGCGCCGCCCTTCATTTGAATCCAGAATTCGGCGGAGTCGCGAACGCCGTTGCGGAAATCCTCTAAAATGCGCATGACGAGTTGGACGCTATCCGGATGATGGCAATTCAACACATTGCGGCCGATCACGTCTGGAGCGCGTTCAAAGATCCGCTCTTTGCCGCCGGTGTAGAAGCGCACATCGTTCCCCTTATCCACAAACGTGATGTCGATGGGCAGGTGGGTCAGGAGCAGGCCGATCTGTTCCGGCGTGAGCGCCCCGGTCTCCAGGGGGATGGATTCTGCGGATAAAGGAGCGGATTGGTCCATGAGGCCTCCTTGGTTTATTGACCGGTCGAGTAGCCTGAGCGATTTTCCAGGGAGTAGCGAGACCGGTTCCAATAAAAAGATAGGGTCTCGATACGGGCTACGCTTCGCTTCGCCCTACTCGACCGACCTGCTGACTACCAGGCATACGCTTTCGGCGCTTCGCCGCCCAGTCATTCACCTTCAGCCAGCAGCCGGCGTTCCCCCTGCAGCTTGCGGATGGCGGTTACGTCCTGGACGACCTCGATGGTTCCCTGGAATTGCCCGCCGGAATCGCGCACGGAGAAGTAACGGATGTGGATCAAGCGCGGCTCCGGGGAATCGCCCTTCATCGGAATCCAGAATTCGGCCGTGTCGCGGATGCCCGCGTGAAAATCGTCCAGGATGCGCTTGACCCGGTGGACGCTGGCCGGAGGATGGCAGCGCAGTACGCTGCGTCCGATGACGTCGGGAGTCCGCTGGAATACCCGCATTGCCCCTTCCGTATAGAATCGCACGACATTATCGGCGTCGACGAAGGTCACATCCACGGGCAGGTGGGTTAGCATCAGGCTGATCTGCATGGCCGTTAGCGCCCCTTGTTGCAGGGGGATGGGTGTGGTGTTGGAAGATGCGGGTTGATTCATTAAGTCTCCTTATTCTGTTGGTCGAGTAGCCCCGCGACGCTTGCGTCGCGGGGCGTATCGAGACCTTTTTTATGAATCGGATCGTGATCTCGCCCGCCCTGGTCGGGCTGGTCCAGGGATACGCCTGCGAAAATCACGCAGGCTACCCCGGCCCCGCCACGGCGAAGCCGGGGCAGGGCTCGATCACCTTTGCAGTTACCAGGCATATGCCTTGGGCGCTTCGCCGCCCGGGCCGGGCCAGATCGCATCGATCTTTTGCAGCGCCGATTCATCGAATTTAATCTCCAGCGCGCGCAGGGCGCCCTCGAGCTGATCCAACGTCCGCGGTCCGATGATCGGCGCGGTCACCCCCGGGTTGTGGATCAACCAGGCCAGGGCGGCGTCGGCCGGTTTTTCGCCCAGGTCCTGGCAGAATTTCTCCCAGGCCTCGAGCTTCGTCCGGTGCTTTTCCATTTCCGCCTGCTGCTTCTCGTCGGCGCGACGGCCTTCCTTTGCTTTCTGAAGCGCGCCACCCAGGATCCCTCCGCCGAGCGGACTCCAGGGCAGGATCCCCAGCCCGAATGCGCGGCAGGCCGGGACCACCTCGAGTTCGATCATGCGCGTCATCAGGTTGTACTTGCTCTGCTCCGAAACCAGTCCGAGAACGTTGTGCGCCCGGGCGGCGGCGTTGGCCTGGGCGATATCCCACGCGGCGAAGTTGCTGCTGCCGACGTAGAGCACCTTGCCCTGGCCGACCAGCACCTGCATCGCCTGCCAGATTTCCTCCCATGGGGATTCGCGGTCGACATGGTGCATCTGGTAGAGGTCGATGTGATCGGTTTGCAGCCGGCGCAGGGAACCCTCGCTGGCTTGGCGGATGTGGAGCGCCGAGAGCCGCTGCTCGTTGGGCCAATCCCCCATGTGGCCGAACACCTTGGTCGCGAGCACGACCTTTTCCCGCCGGCCGCCGCCCTGGGCGAACCAGCGCCCGATGATCTGCTCGGTCACGCCCTCGCCCACCTTCCAGCCGTACACGTTGGCGGTGTCGAAGAAGTTGATACCCAGCTCAAGCGCCCGGTCCATAATGCGGAATGCGTCCGCTTCGCTTGTGTGCGGGCCGAAGTTCATCGTGCCCAGGCACAGGCGGCTGACTTTCAGGCCGGTTCTTCCGAGATGCGTGTATTCCATAAGATTCCTCCTATTTCTGAAGGGCAAATCGCACTAAACTTGTCCGGTTATTGAATTATAAGCCAGGAGGTGGATTTTATAGAATGACTGACCCGAAGAGCATAGACAGGATTTACAGGATTTCACAGGATTGACAGGATGGTTTTGGGGTTTTAAAAATCCTGAAAAATCCTGTCAATCCTGTCCAATGATTTTGGGCTTTTCCGCGGTGATCCAGGCGGTGTGATTTCCCTTTTCCATGGTTACGCGCGCGCCGGGAAAGCGAAACAGGTCGGCGATCCGCCGGGGAGGTAGAAAATGGCTCCGCATCAAGGCCAGTTTCTCCGCGACGGCGATCAACTTGACGGCAAAGGAATCCACATCCGGTTCCTCGATCACCAGCCGGCCTCCCGGCCGGAGCACCCGCCAGAGTTCCACCGCGGTTTGCTGCGGACTGAAAACGTGATGGAAGGCGTCCACCATCAGGATGCGTTCGAAAAATCCGTCCGGGAACGGCAGCCTTTCGCTGAGCGCGCAAACCGGAAATAACCCTTCCTTTTTCTTCGCCTCGGCCAGCATCCGCCGGGAAGAATCGGCGACCACGATCCGGCCGGCATGGCCGCGTAAAAATTGCGCCACCCGTCCGGTTCCGCCGCCGGCATCCAGCAGAGCGCCCGGGACCGGCAAGCCCAGGCGCGCGCACAACTCCCGGGAATCCCCGGGCGGGATTACGCGTTCGTAAAGGGGGGCCAGGATGTCGAAATGATCAAGGCGGGGCATAACCATCCAGCATAAGCGCGGCGGATATTCCTTCAGGTGGTCGAGAGTCCCGTGTTCTTAAACCATCTCCTCTGCATCCAAAAAGCGACGTTGACCAGCCCGATCATCACCGGCACTTCCACCAGCGGTCCGATAACCGCCGCAAACGCGGCGCCGGAGTTGATTCCGAAAACCGCCACCGCGACGGCGATCGCCAGCTCGAAGTTGTTGCTGGCCGCGGTGAACGCCAGCGTGGTCGTCTTCCGGTAATCGGCGCCGACGGCCTTGCCCATCAGGAAACTTACCAGGAACATCACGACAAAATAAATCAGGAGCGGGATGGCGATCCGCACCACATCCGCGGGCAGCTTGACGATGACCTCGCCTTTCAAGCTGAACATCACCACGATGGTGAAGAGCAGGGCGATCAGCGTGAGCGGGCTGATAGCCGGGATGAACCGGTTGTGGTACCAATCCTTCCCTTTGATGCGGATCAGGATGAACCGCGTCAGGAAACCGGCGAGGAACGGAACTCCAAGATAGATAAATACGCTCCGCGCGATTTCGCCGATGGATATTTGCACGATATTCCCGGCCAGGCCGAATCCGGTGGGCAACAGGGTGATGAAAAAATAGGCGTAGGCGCTGTAAAACAGCACCTGGAAGATGCTGTTGAACGCCACCAGGCCGGCGGCGTACTCGGTATCCCCCTTCGCCAGCTCATTCCACACGATCACCATCGCGATGCAGCGCGCCAGGCCGATCAGGATCAGGCCGGTCATGTATTCGGGGTAGCCGCGCAGAAAAACGATCGCCAAGATGAACATCAGGATCGGGCCGATCACCCAGTTTTGCACCAGCGACAGCCCCAGCACCTTTTTGTTGCGAAAGACTTCGCCGAGTTCCTCGTAGCGCACCTTGGCCAGCGGCGGATACATCATCAGGATCAGCCCGACCGCGATGGGTATGCTGGTTGTCCCGATGGAGACGCTGGCATTGAAATCCTTCACCGCCGCCGGGAGGAAAAAGCCCACCCCGACGCCCACCGCCATGGCCAGGAAAATCCACAGCGTCAGGAAGCGGTCGAGGAAGGAAAGTTTTTTATTCGGGTTTTGCGCCGCGGCGCGGGTTGAAGCTGTTTCTGACATGTGGAACCTCCATGGGGGTTTTTTTTCTGTGACAGTCCTTGGGCTTCGCATCGTCACGGCGCGGGGCGCAGCTTTTCGCGCAACATTCCTATCGTGGGCGCGCCTTTCATTCCTTGAGGCGTGGAATAAACCCGGCAACAAAGGTAGTAGCGTTTGCGCTCCTCCTGCCACAAATCCACGCCATTCACTTGAAACGAAGGCGACCCCAAAAACTTCAGGCGCGTCGCATCTTCGTCGTTTACCAGCTTAACCAAATGAATGTCCGCTTCCAGCCCTTCGGCGGCAAGCGCGGCTTTCAAGTTCTCCAGCGCGTCTTGCCACGACGGGCAGCCGTGAAAATACAACAGGTCAATTTTCATACTTCTCCAAAAGGGCAATCATCTCCCGCACAATGTCGTCACGCACCTTGCGGAAATCGTCCAAGCTGCCGGCCGCCGGATCGGGGAAATCGACATGCGCGCGCTTCCCCTTCCCGAGCCAGGCGGGGCAATCTTCCGCCGCCGAGGTGCAAAGAGTCACAACCAGGTCGAAATCCACGCCGCGGAAAACCTCGGCCGGCTTGGAGGTGCCTTCATGCCGGATGCCGATCTCGGCCAGCGCCGCGAGCGCCAGGGGATGCACGTACCCAACCGGCTTGGTCCCGGCGCTTACCGCCTCCCAGGCGCCGCCCAAGCGCGCGTTGACGATTGCCTCCGCCATCGGCGAGCGGCACGAATTGCCGGTGCAGGGGAAAAGCACTTTGCGCTTCATACGGCGGGTTTCATCGCCTCCGTCAGCCATCCGGCCACTTCGGCCGGCGAGGGGATGCGCCCCGCGCAGACCAGCTTTTCGTTGATAACGAGGCCGGGCGTGGACATAATGTTGTATTCCATGATCTCGCTGTAATCCGTCACTTTGACGATCTCGGCCTCGGCTTTGATATTGTCGACGGCCTGCCGGGCGATGGCCTCCACCTTTTTGCAATTGGCGCAACCGGAACCCAGAACTTTAATGATGATCATGGGGGACGCTCCTTTGGCGGATGGGAAATTCCCGGATCCCGAAGGCCGCCGATCCGGTTCGAAATTAAATGACGGCATTGAACAGATAGCCGGTGAGGATGATCGCCACGGCGATGACGCCGACGAAGACCGCGATCAGCGGGATCTTGAGCACCCGGCGCAGGATGATCAACTCCGGCAGGCTCAACCCGACCACCGACATCATGAAAGCCAGCACGGTGCCGAGCGATGCGCCTTTTTCCATCAGCGCGCTGACGATCGGGATCACACCCGCCGCGTTGGAGTACAGCGGGATGCCGAGCAGCACGGCTGCGGGAACCGACCACCAAGCCTGTTTACCCATGATCCCAACCAGCGCCGCTTCCGGCATATACCCGTGTATCCCCGCCCCGACGGCGATGCCGACGACCACGTACAGCCAGACCTTTCCGACGATCTCGCGCACGGATGCCTGCGCGCGGCGGAGGCGCGTCTGCAGATCGAGACTCTCGCCTTCCAGGACCCCCCGCTTTTGCATCTGCCATACGAAATCCTCCACAAACCGTTCCATCTTCAGCCGCCCGATAATCACCCCGGCCAGGATGGCGATAACCAGCCCGGAGACGATGTACAACCCGGCCACCTTCCAGCCGAAAAGGCCGAAGAGCATCACCACCGCCACCTCGTTGATTGTGGGCGCGGCGATCAGAAAGGAGAAAGTAACGCCCAGCGGGATTCCGGATTCGACAAACCCGATAAAAAGCGGAACGGCCGAGCACGAACAAAACGGCGTGACGATTCCAAGCATGGCGGCCAGGATGTTGCCGACACCTTCGCGTTTGCCGCCCAGCAGGGCGCGGGTGCGTTCCGGGGGAAAAAAGGTGCGCAGCAGCGAAACGAGGAAGATCATCCCGGAAAGCAGCAGCAGAATTTTCGGCGTGTCGTAGAGAAAAAAGGCCGCGGCGTCTCCCAGCCGGGAGCCGCGCGCGAGCCCGAGCGCGGAATACGCGAGCCAATCCGCCAGCGGTTGGATGAGGATATAGGCCGCGACCCAGGCCAACGCCGCCCCTCCGATCAGAATATAAATCCGCCCCGCGGAAGGCCGCGGAGGGAGAAGGGGAGAAGGAACGGAAGGTTCCATGGGTTAGGTAGTCTCTTTCATGGCGGCCTTTGCCGCAGCCGGCGCGGGAGAAGTTCTTGGATGGGTCTCGTTCTCGGGCGAACACTTTGGGCAGGGACAATCCTCATGCGGTCTGCGCGCGCGGCTCCCGGGCCGGGACGCCGGGCCGCCGGCTTTGTCGATCAACGCGAAGATATCCCGCCGGACCACCCGGTAATATATGTTCCACCCGTCGCGCCGATCCTGAACCAAGCCGGCTTCCTTTAAGACCGCGAGTTGCTGGGAGATGTACGCCTGGCGCATGCCCAGGGCGCTTTCCAGGTGGCACACGCATTGTTCGCCGCCGCGCAATGCGTCCAGAATCGCAAGCCGCACGGGATGACCGAGCGCTTTAAAGTCACGGGCCATGGATGTCAATTCGTCCATATCCATTCCTCGGCAATCATATTCAATTTATTGAATGTAATATTCCCGGTCGGGTTTGTCAAGCCCGCCGTTTTTAGGAAGAGGATTACAATCCTGGTGCTTTTCCCGGATAAGTCCGCCGGTCGCCGACGCGGTTTTTTTAAATGGAATGGCAGAAAGGATCCCAATGCCCATGGATGAAACACTGGTGATCGAAACCCAATCTCTGACGAAAACGTACGGCAAGGCGCGCGGAATTGAAAAACTCGACCTGCGCGTGAAGCGCGGGGAAATCTTCGGCTTCCTCGGCCCCAACGGCGCCGGGAAAACCACCACCCTGCGCATGCTGTTGGACATTATTCACCCGACGCGTGGTTCGGCTTCCGTCCTGGGCATGGATCCGCAGAAAGAAGGGCTCGCCGTCCGGCGTAAAGTCGGCTATTTGCCGGGCGACCTTGCGCTGTATCCGGACCTGACCGGGAATGAAGTGTTGGAGTATTCCTCCCATATGCGCGGCGGCGTTCCCCGCGCAGAAATCGACCGCCTGGTCAAACGGATGGAGATCGACCTAAGCCGCCCGATCCGCGCGTATTCCCGCGGGAACCGGCAAAAAATTGGATTAATCCTCGCCTTGATGCACAAACCGGAACTGGTCATTCTGGACGAACCGACCAGCGGATTGGATCCCCTCATCCAACAGGTTCTCTATGAATTATTGGAAGATGTCCGGAAGGACGGGCGGACAGTTTTCTTTTCATCCCACGTCCTGCCCGAAGTGGAGCGCCTTTGCGACCGGGTGGGCATCCTGCGGGAAGGGGAACTGGTCGCGGTGGAGGCGGTTGCCGGATTGAAGCAGAAAGCCATCCGCCGGATGGATTTTGTGTTCGAGAACCCCGTCCCGGCGGAAACCTTCCGCTCCGTCCCCGGCGTCACCGAGGTGATGGGCACCGGATCCACCCTCAGCATGGTCGTTCAGGGGAATCTGGATTCCCTGATTAAAGCCGTCGCGCAGCACCCGCTGCGCAACATCGTCACCTACGAACCCAATCTGGAAGAATTCTTCCTGGCGTTCTACCGCGAAGGAGGATCCTATGCTGCGTAATATTTTCCTGAAGACTCTTCGCGACCAGGTGATGGCCATTTTAGGTTGGGGATTGGGCGTCGGCTCGCTGGCGATCTTCACGCAGCTCTTTTACCCATCCCTCTCGGCGAACCGGCAGTTGGAGAATTTCATGGGAAGCCTGCCGGAAGGATTTATGGCTTTCTTCGGCAATGTGCAGGCGGTCGGATCGGTGGAAGGGTACATGACCTACACCCTGCTGGTCTATTTGCCGCTCGTGCTTTGCATCTACTCGATCGCCGCCGCGACCGGAATGGTGACGGCCGAGGTGGAAAAAGGGACGATGGAGTTCCTGCTCTCGCATCCCCTTCCACGGTGGCGGATTCTTCTGGAGAAGTATGCCGCCCTGTCCGCGGCCGTGCTGGCTATCGGGCTTCAAATCGGTTTATGCATGGTCATCGGCGGATGGCTCATCCAATCCGACGTGCCGGCCGTCCGCTGGATGCTGGCCGGAATTCAGACGGTCCCGATCACGCTCTTTTTCGGATCGGTGGCGTTTGGCTTGGCCTGCGCCGTCCGCGGCAGCGCCACGGCATCGGGCACGGCGGCCACCCTGGCCGTCGGCGGTTTCATCCTCAACGGCCTGGTCCCGCTTTCCGACAAGCTGGCGCCGGTCAAGGAATGGACTCTCTATTACTGGTACTCCGCCAGCCGGCCGCTCTCGGCCGGCATTCTCCCGGGACACGCCGCCATCCTGATTCTCGGCTCCTTATTGTTCCTGGGAATGGGCCTGGCCGCGTTCCGGCAGCGGGATATTCTGCCCTAGACGGCCGATCCGGGCGTCCTTGCCCGCCTAAACCACTGGAAAGGCCGCGCCCTTCCAGGGCTGTTTAATTCCCATAAATACCGGTCCCTCGTTGCGGTAGAATCCTTTCATCCTTAGCCGAACTTCCGGAGAACTCCTTGTTCGATATCGTCTTCCTCGGCACCTCCGCCTCCGCTCCTTCCATCCAACGCGGCCTGCCGTCGCAGATGGTGATGCACAAGGAGTACCGGTTCCTGATCGATTGCGGCGAAGGAACCCAGCGGCAGATCCTGCAATCCGGGCTCGGGTTCAAGCGCCTGGACAAAATCCTGATCACGCATTCCCACCTGGACCACATTCTCGGGCTGGCCGGATTGCTCTCGACCTTCATGCGCTGGGAAGCGATCGAAAAACTGGAAATCTGGGCCGGGCAACCGGCCCTTGCGCGCATCCGGGATCTCCTGCACGGGGTGGTGTTGCGCGGCGCAAACCCTCCCGTAAAGCTCGAGTTGAATGTGATCGAACCGGGATGCCTAATGGAAGATGAAACCTTCCAGCTTTCCGCATTCCCCGTGACCCATCGCGGCGGCGGAACGTTCGGTTTTCTGTTCGAAGAAAAGCCGCGCCGGCCGTTCCTGGCCGGAAAAGCGGACGCCCTGGGTGTGCCGCCCGGCCCGCTGCGCGCGCAGCTCGTCGCGGGTAAACCCTGCACCCTGCCGGACGGCTCCCGGGTCTCTCCGGACGACGTGCTCGGGGATCTTGCTCCCGGGACCCGCCTGGCGTTTGTCGGAGATTGCGGTCGGACGGATAATATATTGGACCACTGCCGGCGGGCGGACGGGCTGGTGATCGAATCCACCTACCTCGAAGTGGAGGCGGATCTGGCGCGGGAGTTTTCCCACCTGACCGCCCGGCAGGCAGCGAGCCTCGCGCGCGAGGCGCAGGTCCGGCGGCTGTTCCTGACCCACCTCTCGCGGAGATACCGCGACCGGGAAGTCGCCGAAGAAGCGCGGATGGTCTTTCCGGAGACGACGGTGGTGAAGGATTTCGACCGCTTTTCGATCGCACGGGAAAAGTGAACGGACGAGCGGTACGAAGGAGAGTGAGTCTGTGAACCTTGGTGGAAGGATGCGGGATATCCCCCATCCCGTGAAAGCGGGATAGATGCTTCGCTGGCTGCGCAACTACCCGATCGTACTGCGAACCATGGTGATGACGGTCATGGCGGTCGTCATCGTCCTGGCGTTCTTTGCTTTCCTCGGGTCGAATGCGGTGGAAGACAGCACGCGGGAGATCCAGCAGATGCAATTGCGCTACGCCGGGTTGGCGGCGGACAGCCTGGATTCCCAACTTGAGAACTGCTTTCGAGCCCTGGCCCGGCAAGCGGATGTGCTGGCTGCCGACCCGAACACTTCGATATCGGTAAATGACATCCTCCCCCCTTTGCTCCACACGGGATTGTTCCCGAATGGAGTGTTCTTCCTGGATCCGGCCGGCACCATCATAGCGGCGGAGCCGTCCATGACCGATGCGGCGATGCAAAAACTACGGGAAGCACCCGTCGTGCGGAAGGCCCTTACGACCGGCCTCCGCCAGACGGGGGATTTTCCATCCGGCGCCGGCGGCGATCCGCAAGTGATCCTCCTGGAACCGGTTAAGGATTCCAAAGGAACCGTCATCGGCTGGCTCGGAGGCATGGCGGATCTGGCGGCCTTCCCGTTCGTCCTCGGGGAGCAGACCGGCAGCCAGGCATTGATCATCGATTCCGCCGGGAACGGACTTGCGCTTGACGGCGACAACCACCTCGCCATCCTGCCGGTACTGTATTATGCGGAGCTGCTGCCCTACCTTCAGAAGCAGGAACCCGGAATCGCCCGCCTGGACAAATCCGTAATCCACACCGAAGACAGCATCATCGCGGTTTTATCCCCGCTCGAGAATGCCCCATGGACCGTTGTGATCGAATCCCCGGAAACGGAAGTATACGGCCTGCTGACAACCCTGCGCTGGCAATTTGTGTATTTCGGGGCGATCATTCTTGTGGTGGCGGTCGTCTCGGCGTGGATTTTTAATGAGGTGGTCCTCGGACCGATCCGGGTGCTCCTGCGCGCCACACGCCAGCTG
>JBAVFZ010000355.1:0-6306 GCA_049684495.1 Anaerolineales bacterium
TTTTCCGCCGCTCACTCTCCCGCAGACCGCGGACGATGGACCATCGACCATGGCCGTTAATCGTATGAGCGATTATGCATGACGGAAAATATCCGCCGACCATCGACGATCGACCATAGACGATGGCCGACAATCGTTCATGAAGTTTCGCGTGTTTCATGGCTTTTTCGTGATTAGGCAACCGATACATTAATCCACTCAAACGACCTACGGCCATGGTCCATCGTCTACCGTCCATGGTCGGATTTTCGATGGTCGACCGTCGATGGTCATGGGTCGTATAATTAAAATATGTTAAGAATTTGCAATCCGACCCATTAATCCCATGAGCGACCTTTCCTCCCGCCTTGCCGGCGTTCTCGACAACCTCCCCCAGAAACCCGGCTGCTACCTGATGAAGGACGAAACCGGGAAGGTGATCTACGTCGGCAAGGCGATCAACCTGCGCTCGCGCGTGCGCTCGTATTTCCAATCCGGCGCGGGCCACGACCCCAAGACCGAAAAACTGGTCCTCCACATCGCGGATATCGAATGGATCCTGGTCGGATCGGAACTCGAAGCGCTGATCCTCGAGATGAACCTGATCAAGCGCTACCGGCCGCATTACAACATCCGGCTAAAGGACGACAGGCGCTATCCGTACATCCTCGTGCACTGGGCCGACCCTTTCCCCAAAGTGACGATCACCCGGTTGATGGAGCGGGACGGCAACCGGTATTTCGGTCCCTATACGTCGGTCTGGGCGGTACACCAGACGCTCGACCTGCTGCGCAGAATTTTCCCCTACCTCACCTGTAACCGCGAACTCACCGGAACCGACAGCCGCGCCTGCCTGTGGTACGACCTTAAACTATGCACCGCGCCGTGCATCGGCGCCGTCGGGCAGGAGGAATACCGGCGGATGATCGACGATCTGTGCCGCTTCTTAAACGGCGAGATCGAGAGCGTGGTCGCGGACGTCGAAAAGAAAATGCAGCGGGCGTCGGAGGAAATGCATTACGAACAGGCGGCCCGCATGCGCGACCGGCTTCAGGCGATCCATGCGGTGGTCGAACGGCAGAAGATCATCTCGACGACGAGGACGGATTCCGACGTGATCGCGCTGGCGCGCCAGGACGGAGACGCGTGCGTCCAGGTGTTCATCATCCGCGCGGGGAGGCTGATCGGGCGCGAGCACTTTATGCTCGAGGGGACGCGCGATACCGAGGAAGCGGAAGTCCTGCGGCAGTTCCTGATGCAGTTCTACGAGGAGGCGGCCTTCATTCCGGGCGAAGTGCTGATCCCGACCGAAGTGGAGGAGGTGCGAATCATCGAGGAATGGATGCGCTCCCGGCGCGGCGGGGAAACGGTCCGCATCACCGTTCCGCGCACCGGCGTGGACCGCGAATTGGTGGGCATGGCCGCCGAGAACGCGGCCGAAACCCTCAAATCCCTGCGGGCGCAATGGGACGCCGACCGCGCCCGCCAGGTGGAGGCGCTTGCGGAGGTACAAAAGTCATTGGACCTTCCTAATCCGCCGGCCCGGGTGGAGTGTTATGATATCTCCAACATCCAGGGAACCGCGGTGGTCGCCAGCATGGTGGTGTTTGATCAGGGGGTGCCGAACAAGGCGCATTACCGGCGCTTCCAGGTGCGCTGCGTGGACGGCGAGCCGGATGATTTCGCCTCCATGCGCGAAGTGCTGCACCGGCGATTCGCCCGCTGGAAAGGCCCCGAGACCGAGCAGGTCGGGCGCAAGAAGGATCCCTCCTTCTCCGTCCTGCCGGACCTGCTCCTGGTGGACGGGGGAAAAGGCCAACTGGCGGAAGCGGTGAAGGTGCTTGAGGATTTCGGGTTAACCGACCGGGTGCCGGCGGCATCCCTGGCCAAACAGGAAGAAGAGGTGTTCCGGCCGGGCAGGAAGAACTCCATCCACCTGCCGCGTGATTCCAAGGGGATGTTCCTGCTGCAGCGGATCCGCGACGAAGCCCACCGGTTCGCGATCACCTACCACCGCAATGTGCGCTCCCGGAAAGGCCTGGCTTCCCGGCTCGACGCGGTTGAGGGCATCGGTCCCGCGCGGCGGAAGCAACTGCTCGTGGCGTTCGGATCCCTCGAAGCCATCCGCGGCGCGCCGGTCGAGGAACTGATGAAGATCAAGGGGATCACCCGCGAGGTGGCGGAACGCCTGCGAGGAGAGCTGTAAGGATGGCGTATAAAGCCTGGATAATTGATGACGACGTGGATATGTGCAAGGCGGTGGGCCTGATGCTGGTGGTGGTCGGCGTCCAGGCCCGGTCGTTCTCCAGTCCGGTCGAGGCAGGCAAGGCGCTGCTCTCGATGCCGCCACCGGACGTCATTTTTCTCGATCTCAACATGCCCAAGGTGGACGGCGCGGAATTCCTGCGTTTCGTCCGCAGCCGTTACCCGAAGGAGAAACTTCCGGTGATTATGCTCTCGGTTGAAAGCGCCGAGACGGCGGTGTATACTCTGCTCTCGGCCGGGGCCGACAGCTTCCTGGTGAAGCCGCTCGATGTGGATGAACTGCGCAAGGCGCTGGTGAAGGTCCTGCCGGGGTTCGCCGAGCAAAACCCGGACGATATTCTGTAATCAACCGCTATTGGAGAAGAAATGTACTCGAAGACGAAGAAACCCCAAGCACCGCGGCGGCGTCCGATTAATTGGACGTACGTGTTGTTCGTGATTTTCGGCCTGGTGATGGTGGTCGGATTCATCATCACGGCCATCACTTAATCCGCGGCAGCCCTTTACGGGAAGTCCTCCGACCATCCCCAAAATAGCCCCGGCGGTAAACGGATCTTCCAGCGGGAAGCGGGTTTACGGATCCGGATTACGGGAACGTCATCCCCGGCGATCCCCCTGTTTTTCTCCCTTGTCCGTCTCTTCGGATTTCCACCGCCCTGCAATCCGCGCGCCCAGGGACGGAGGCTTTTGGGATTCGGCGGAAGCGCGCGCGGAACGATACAGCTTCCATCCCGTCCAAAATACCAGAAGCGCCATCAGCGCGATGCCGATCCATTCCGCCGGCACCGTCTCCGGATCCTTCTGGAGCGCCCGAACGACCGGGACGGCGAAAAGCAGAAACGCCACCATCCCGACGGCGAGGAAGAAACAACCGAAGCGTTCTTTGAGACCCAAGGAAGATCCCCTTTCTGCGATTCTATCATTGCGGCGAGGCTGTCCCGGCACCGGCTGACGGCGGGCTTCGCCACCCTAAGGGTGCTATTTTGGACCCTTAGGGTTCTGTTTTACACCCTAAGGGTACCATTTTGAACCCTTAGGGTTCCGCGCCATACCCGGGACCGGAAACAAAAAACCATCCCATCCAATGGAGGCGGCGATGGGACATGGCGGTTAGAGCGAGCCCCTTGTTGTATACTCGGAGCGGAGCCAACGGGCATCGAAAATGGAACCGGAAAAGGTGTTTGCGGGGGTTGACCTCTCGACGAGCCGGCGCGGGCTGACCGTGGCGCTGCTTACGTCGCGGTTGGATGTGCGTTCCCTGAAGCTGCAATCCCTTGATGAAACGATCGAGGAACTGGCGGCCTGCCGGGAGATCGCCGTCGCCGTCGGCGGTCCGCTGCATCCGTGCGCGCCAAATGCGGACCCGGATCCCCCCAAGGGAGATCCCCCGCGTGAACGTATTCCGCGACGCACACGCGCGGCGGATGGGGAACTCTCCCGAAGGGGAATCCCCGTCCGGCGGCCTTCGGCCCGGGAAAGCGATGCCCCGGCCCGGATCCGGTGCGGATTCGAACTGGCGCGGCAACTTACGGCGCGCGGATTTACCGAAGGAAAAGATGGGTGCGCGGAAGCGCGTGTTCTGCTCGAGGCTCATCCGGCGGGGTGCGCTGCCGTGATGCTCGGGAGACTGCCTTACGGGAGAGGAACCCTGGAAGGGCGGATCCAGCGGCAGCTCGCGCTGCTGCGTGAAAGGGTCGGGTTGCCGGATCCGATGGACGCGCTCGAGGAACTCACCGCGCATCACATATTATCCGGACGGATGGAGCTGAAAGGAATTCTCGGGGCGGGTGAATTGGATGCGCTGCTGGCGGCTTTCACCGCCTGGCGCGCGCACGCCCATCCGGAATCCGTGGCATGGTTGGGGGATGCTGCGGATGGATGGCTTTGTCTGCCGGGGAAAGAGTTGATGGAAAAATATTCAAAGTGAACAGTATCGATCGTCATCCCGGCGTGCTATCCCATTTCGTCATCCCGGCGTGCTACCCCATTTCGTCATCCCGGCGTGGGCTTGGCCGGGATCCAGGGGATGCGATACGGGAAACACCAATTCGGATTCTTGGATGCCGGCTAAGTACACCCCCGCTTCGCGTTCATCACCACTCAAAGAACTAAACCGAGTGGTGATGCTTCGCGGGGGCAGGCGCCGGCATGACGAACAATGAAAAAAATCAGCCCGGATATGCCGGGCTGATTTTTTATCCTCTTCGGTGTCCTCGGTTCTTTTCGGCGCCTTCCGCGTACGTTTTTTACTCCCCGATCGCAACCTTCACACTAATCGTCCGCCCGGCCGTTTCCGGGAGCGGGATGACCGTTCCATCCAGTTTCTTCCCGTCCACCTCAAGCGAGACGCGGTTGCCTTTGCCGATCCGTCGGGCTTCGATTTTATAGGTGCTGCCGCGGAAGATGCGCTCGGCGGAAAAAGCCTTCCACTTCTCCGGGATCACCGGAGAGATCTGCAATCCCTTGAAGGTCGGCCGGATGCCGAGGATCCACTGCGTTCCGGCGACGAAGGTATAGGAGGCCGTCCCGGTCAGCCAGGAGGTCCGCCCGCGGCCGTAATGCTTGTGTTCGGGCGCGGCGATATTCTGACAATACACGTAGGGTTCCGTCCGCAGCGTATCGACATCCTTGCGCGCCAACGGCAGGATTTGGCGGTAATACTGGAAGGCGCGCTCCCCGCTTCCGAGTTTGGCCGCGGCGATGATCGCCCAGGTGTTGGCGTGGCAGAAGATGCCGCCGTTTTCCTTCACCCCGGGCGGGTAGGTGGTCGTGCCGCCGATGCGGTCCTGGCGGCCGTCGTACGGCGGCCACATCAACCGCAGACCGAACGGCGTGTTTAACTTTTCGTAGGCGCTTTCCATCGCCGCCGCCTGCCGCTCCGGCTCGCCGATCTCGCCGAGCACCGCCCAGGTCTGGGAGTTCAACCCGATCTTGTGTTTTTCTTCGCTGGCCACGCCGACCGGCAGACCCTTGTCGTCGAAGGCGCGGGCGAACCAGGCGCCGTCCCAGCAGTGCTTCTGGATGATCGCGGCCATCTCGAGCTGAAGTTTTTCGAAACGCGCGGCGTCGGATTCCTTCCCGAGGAACCGGCTCAGGTCGGCCAGGTCGAGCATCGCCCGGCAGAACATCTCGGCGGCGAATACGCTCTCAGCCTTGCCGCCGCCGCGATCCAGGTTCATCGTATCGTCCCAGTCGGAAAACCCGAGCCGCGGCAGTCCGTGCGGACCACGGTTATCGAGCGTGAATTTCACCGCGCGCAGCAGATGGTCCCAGACGGAATCCTCGCCCCCGTCGGAATAGGTGACTTTCTGCTGAAGGTAGCCGAAATCCGCCGTTTCGCGCAGGTAAGCGCAGGTGGCGATGATCAGCCACAGATGGTCGTCGGAGAACCACTGCGGCTGCTCTTTATACTCGCCGGCCAGGCCGGGTCCGCCCTCGCCGGTGAGCGGGAAGACCTGGTGCCAGGTGTGGCCGTCGGTGAATTGCAGCTTCCAGATCATCGTCAGCATTGCGCGCGCCTGGCGCGGCAGGCTGTGCAGCACGCCGAGCGTGTCCTGGGCCGAATCGCGCGTCCCCAGCCCGCGCCCGAGGCCCGTGTCGTAGGCCGATACGAACCGCGACCAATAAAGGTTCGCCCGGCACTGGATCGGGTTCCAGACGTTGAGCATCGCGTTGGTTTCCGGATCCGGGGTCTGGACGGTGAAGGACGCCAGATATTTGTCCCAATCCTCATGCAGGGCGAGGAACGCCGCGCCCACTTCCTTGGGGTCGGTGAACCGCTTCACGACGGCAGGGATCGCGTCCGGCGTGTCGGTGATGCCGATCATGTAGACAATCGTTTTCTCCTCGCCCGGCTTGAGCGTGACGAGGTGCGAGAGCGACCCGATGTTGTTCCCGCGCGGCGCAAGGCTGTTCCCGGGCTTGCCGTTTTCCACCGCCTGCGGATTGGAAAGGTCGCGCATCCGTCCGAGGAATTCCTCGCGGTCGGTGTCGAAACCGGAGGGCTTGATCGAACTGGCCGCCCAGGTGGATGTTGTGCGGATTTTGGTCCGCGCCTGGAGG
>JBAVFZ010000356.1:0-14647 GCA_049684495.1 Anaerolineales bacterium
CGCGCTCTTTGCGGGCGTATCGAGACCGCGCCAAATTACCGGTGGTCTCGATACGCAAAAACCGCTACTCGACCACCTTCGATGCCTTTTTCAACAACCCGTTAGGATTTTAAGGAATATTATCACCCAAGCCAAGGCAGTGGCCGTCCACTGCAAAATCCCTTCCGGGTCAGGCTTGACTCCTCTTGGCGCCAATACTATCACGCCAAAAGCGTACGAAAACATTCATGCGCCTCGAAAGCGGAGTTTCGGCGATTATCTTTGTCGGTATGCTCCATGGCGTCGGATTAAGTATAATGAACCGAGTCCTGCGCGTCCGCCGGACGGATAAGGGGCAAGCCATTCGGCGGTTCTATGTTGTGCCACCGAAGGAATGGAAGGTTAATCCCGTTTTCAGAGCATGGAAATTGAAGTGAAACCATGAGTCAAACGCTCAACTCGTTCTGGGCGGGAGTGCGCGCCGAATTCCCGCTGCTGATCGGAGTGTTCCCTTTCGGCCTGCTCTATGGCGCCCTGGCAATCGATGCCGGCCTTTCTCCGGCGGCCGCACAGGCGATGTCCTCCATCCTCTTCGCGGGATCGGCACAATTTATCGCCGCCCAGCTGATCGGCCAGTCCGCGCCGGGAATCGTCATTGTCCTGACGATTGCCATTGTCAATCTGCGGCACATGCTCTATAGCGCATCCGTCGCGCCGTATATTGCACGCCTGCCGGCGCGTTGGAAAACACTGTTGGCGTATCTCCTGACCGATGAAGCGTATGCCGCAACCATTCTTCATTATGAACAAAATGGGGTGACCCCAACGGGGCATTGGTTTTTTTTCGGCGCGGGATTGGGATTGTGGTCCACCTGGCAGCTTAGCAGCGCGCTGGGCATATTCTTCGGCACTTTGCTGCCCGCTTCGTGGCCGATAGATTTCGCCGTGCCGTTGACGTTTATTGCGATGGTGATGCCGGTGTTGAAGGACAAGCCGGCGGCGGCCGCGGCGGTATCGGCGGGGATTGCGGCGCTGCTGGGGTACGGGCTTCCGTTCAAACTCGGGCTTATCCTGGCGGCACTGGTTGGCATCTTCACCGGAACGGTTTTGGAGAATCGCCGATGAATATCTGGCTGGTGATGCTTTTGGGCGGAGCGCTGACGTTCGGGATGCGGATGTCCTTTATCTATTTGTTCGGGCATTTGGATATCCCGGCGGCGGTGAAGCGGGCATTGCGATTCGTTCCACCGGCGGTATTATCCGCGATCATCGCGCCGGCTTTATTCATGCCGAATGCCGTCTTGGATGTCCGTATCGGCAATTATCGGTTGGTGGCGGGCGGGGTTGCCATCCTCGTCGCATGGCGGACAAAGAACACGCTATTGACGATTTTATCGGGCATGGCCGCATTGTTGATAATCATGGGAGCGGCCGGGGTCGTATGAAAACTCCCAACCGGTTGCACCGTGCAGCCCGTTTACTCCGCTGCCGCGGCCCACGGCGGACCGTCAGCCGCCCAATGGCTGAAGAAAACCGCGCCGGACTTTGCCAACCAAGGAGCACGGAATGAAAACCATCGGTCTGATCGGCGGAATGAGCTGGGAATCCTCACTGGAGTATTATCGGATAGTCAATCAGACCACCAGGGAAAGATTGGGCGGCCTTCACTCCGCTAAATGCATTCTATACTCTGTGGATTTTGCGGAAATCGAAAGCCTTCAACAACAAGGCCGATGGAATGACGCGGCGGCGCTGCTGATTGGTGCCGGGCGGAGCCTGGAGAAAGCCGGAGCGGATTTTCTCGTTATTTGCACCAATACCATGCATAAGCTGGCGGATGAAATCCGGGCCAATGTCGGTATTCCATTGCTGCATATTGCGGACGCGACCGGGAAATCGGTTAAAGCGGCGAACCTGCATACGCTCGGGTTGTTGGGGACCCGGTATACCATGGAGCAGGATTTCTATAAGCGACGGCTCACCGAGGAGTACGGCCTGCAGATCCTCATCCCGGATGAATCCGACCGGGAAGCCATCCACCGGATCATTTTCCATGAGCTGTGCCTTGGCGTTGTGAAACCGGAATCGCGGGAGTATTATTTCCAAATCATAAAAAAGTTGGCGCAGCGTGGAGCCGAGGGCGTGATATTGGGCTGTACGGAAATTGAGCTGCTGGTGCGCGCGGAAGACAGCGGTATTCCATTATTTCCCACGGCAAGGATTCATGCCGTTGCGGCGGTGGATTACGCGATGGAGGACGGTTCAATCATCACGTAATATTCCTTGGAAAAAACCTTGAACTTCCGGTCTGCAAAACCGGGAAGGTTACCCCGTGAACCTGTCCGGACCCTCCTGGCGGCGGGAAGAACGGCCGTTCGGAAGGATGGAAAGTCGCCGGATGCCTCAAAAAGCCGCCTTCCTTGGCGGATTTCCCGGTTCTTTAGTGTGGATCGCCCCCGCTCTTCATATATATTGTATTTACCGCGATAATATTGGTAGAATTACCCCGCCACTCTTGGAAGCACTGGCAAGCGTTCAACCGGTCCTGCCGTATTCCAAAACTTTACCGGGATGCTGTCGCGCTCCCGGTTTATCCGCCGGACAGCGGCCGTTTGGGCTGTTCACAAACAGACCCCGAACCGAGAGGAGGTGGTTCGCCCCGTATTCGAATCCTCTGATATAAAGAATCTTTTTGCTGGTATGGCCTGATACGTCCCAACTTTTCTGGAGGAGCATTCATGAAACGCCACATGTTCGTTTTCGCAGCAGTATTGATCGTTGTGACGGCGCTGACCGCCTGCGGTTCCGGCGGAGCAGCCAAAGTCTCCGGCGTGCCGGAAGCCTGCAAAGCGGATGCGGCCGCCTGCGCCGTGATCAAGCCCGGCGAAACCATCAAGCTCGGTATGGGCGCCCCGATGACCGGCGATAACGCCGCCTTCGGCCAGGATATCTCCCAGGCCGCGAAGATCGCCGTGGCGGATGCCGGTAAATTCAATGGCTTCGCGTTCGAGCTGCTCGCCGAGGATGACGGCGGCACGCCCGAAGGCGGCGCGGCCGTCGCCAACAAGTTCGTGGCCGATCCGACCGTAGTCGCGATTGCCGGGCACATCTTCTCCGGCGCAACCCTGGCCGCGATGCCGATTTACGAAGCCGCGAACATCCCGATGATGTCGCCCTCGGCCACCAATCCTCCGCTGACCGCGCAGGGTTCGAAGGTCTTCAATCGCTGCGTGTTCACCGACGCCGCGCAGGGCAAGTTCGCCGCCGCCTACCTGTACAACAATCTCAAGATCACGAAACTCGCGATCGTGCACGACGGCCAGGCGTACGGCCAAGGGCTGGCCCAGGTTGTGAACGATGAATTCAAAGCGCTCGGCGGCGAGGTGGTGGCGTTCGAAGCCCTCACCCCCGGCGAATCCGATTACAGCGCCGTGCTGGCCGACATCGCTTCGAAATCGCCCCAGGCGCTCTTCTTCGGCGGGTACACCGCCGAAGCGGTCGTGGTCGTCAATCAGATGAAGCAATCCGGTCTCGAGGGCGTCATCTTCTTCGGTGATGACGGCACCTTTGGGCAGGACTTCCTGGATCGCACCGGCGCGAACGGCGAAGGCGCATACTCGACCTCGCTCATTCCGCCCGCCTCGGAAGCCCGCACCAAGTTCGATGCCGCATACCTGGAAGCCTACGGCCAGCCGGCCGGCAAGCTCTCCCCCTACACCTGGACCGCGTACGACTCGGCCGCGGTGTTGATCAAGGTCATCAAGGACGTCGCCATCCTGAGCACCGACGGCAACCTGTACATCCCGCGCACCGCGCTGGTTGCGGCGGTCCGCGCCATCAGCGGATATCAGGGCCTCTCCGGCACGATCACCTGTGACTCGATCGGCGAGTGCTCCGCGTCCGGCCCGGTCTTCAACATCGACCAGGGCGGCAAATGGATCGAAGCGCCCAAATAATCCCGCGTTTCCGGCTGTTTTTTGCCGGTTTCTGGAGACCGAAAACCGGGGCAAGCATCGCTTGCCCCGGTTTTTATATCCCTCGCGCCAATCCTGACTGGAATATTACTTTCCGCCTCCGTCTGCTTTTAAACCGGATAAAATAGGCGCTCAACACGGCAAATTTCGAAGTGCGAGGAGACGGCCCATGCCCATCGTGAAGGCGCCCGCCCGGCGGGTTAAACCCTACCAGATCATCCAGGCCGTTACCGGTATCGGTTTCGCCCTCTACCTGCTGTGGCGGCTGTATACGGTCCTGATCGGCTCGCCCGCGTACGGCGCGGACACCTGGGCGCGGTTTATCATCGCCGGATTGATCCTCGGCGGCGTGTATGCCCTGATCGCCATCGGTTACACGCTGGTGTACGGGATCCTGCGGATGATTAACTTCGCGCACGGGGACATCATGATGATCGGCGCCTTCGGCGGCTATTTCACGCTCGAAGCCACCAAGAGTATCCCGGTTGGAGCAACGTCCTTTTCCGAGGCCTACCCGTATGTCGCGGTCCTGATCGCCTTCCTCGTCGGCGTCGTGATCGCCGCCTTGAGCGGTTTCTTCCTGGAAAAAATCGCCTACCGTCCGTTGCGCGGAGCCCCGCGGCTGGTTCCGCTCATCTCCGCAATCGGCGCGTCGATCTTCCTGGAGAACGCGGCCCAGTTGCTGTTCGGCGCGCAACGCCGGGATTACGCCAACCCGGCCGTGCTGACGCGCGGCGAGGGCTGGGCTCTCTCGATCGGCGGCGCCGACGTCATCCTCCCCTACACCGGCGTCCTCACCTTCGTCCTTTCCATCCTCCTCATGGTGGCCCTGTATATGCTGGTGATGCGCACGCGCCTGGGGCGCTCCATGCGGGCGGTGGCGGAGAACAAACAGGTGGCGGCCCTGATGGGGATCGACGTGGACGGCGTGATCAGCCGGACCTTCATCATCTCGGGCGCCCTGGCCGGCGCGGCGGGCGTGATGTGGGGCATCCACCTCGGCCTGGTGTATCACTTCGTCGGCTTCATCCCTGGGATAAAGGCCTTTACCGCGGCGGTGCTGGGGGGTATCGGCAGCGTACCGGGCGCGATGCTGGGCGGATTGTTCCTCGGCCTGGTGGAGAGCCTCGGCCCGGCCGTCCTGGGGATCAGCTTTCAATTGAAGGATGTGATCGCGTTCGGCATCCTGGTCCTGGTGCTCATCTTCCGTCCCACCGGCATTGTGGGCGAAGTACTCACCGAGGAGAAGGTGTGATGAAAAACATGATCCGGAATTCCATCCAAACCGGGATCGTTTTCGGCATCATCACCGTCTTCCTCTTCCTCATCGGTTTCACCGGAACGGCGGCCAACCTTCTGGGCGATCTGCTGCGCAACAAATCGGCGGATCCGATCTTCGGGCTGACTCCCCTGATGCTTAATATCGTGATCTTCCTGGGCCTGATCGGTTTGTGGGCCGGGTCCAGCGGCGCCTCCCGCGAGCGGGACGTCGCGGGCGATCCCTTATGGGCCGCGGCACTCGGCGGCGGGATCGCCGGCCTGGCGCAGGGCCTGCTGGTCGGGGCAACCACCTTGCTGGTCGGCGGCCTTAACCAGCGGGGCGTGATGATGAGCACTTACCTTGCGGAACTCCTTCCCGCGGCCATCCGCCAATTCCTGCTCGGCCTCACGCCCCTCACGGCCGGAATCTTCTACCTCCTCTTCCTGACGGCCGCCGGAGCAGCCGGCGGGCTGCTCAACCTCGGCCTCGGACGGAGAGGGCGGGAAGCAAGGGCCGCCATCCAGAAGCAGGCTCGGGAAAAGGTGGAAAGCCTGGCGGTCTATCCGTCCATACGCCGGAGCACCGGCGGGCGCTACGTCGTGTACGGCATCCTGCTCGCGGGGCTCATCCTGCTGCCGCTTGTCGCCGGGCAATACTGGAACTACACCATCGGCACGGTCGGCATTTACGTCCTGCTCGGGCTCGGACTGAATATCGTCGTCGGCCTGGCCGGCCTGCTCGACCTCGGCTACGTGGCCTTCTTCGCCATCGGCGCGTATACGATGGCGCTGTTGACCGCCCCCACGCCGCACCATCTGATGTGGAACTTCTGGCTGGTCATCCCCATCGCCATTCTCCTTGCGGCCGTGACCGGCCTCCTGCTGGGCGCGCCCGTCCTGCGGATGCGCGGGGATTATCTGGCGATCGTGACGCTCGGGTTCGGCGAGATCATCCGCATCCTGAGCAAGAGCGACGACCTAACCGATTTCACCGGCGGGCCGCGCGGCGTGCCCTCGGTGGCCGGTCCCGACTTCTTCGGATTGCCCGTCAACAACGCGATCGCCTTCGTTTACCTGATCTTCCTTTCGGTGCTGCTGGTCATCTTCGTGACCAACCGCCTTCAGAACTCGCGGGTGGGGCGCGCCTGGGAGGCGATGCGCGAGGATGAAACGGTTTCCCGGGCGATGGGCATCAATACGCTCACCCAGAAGCTGCTCGCTTTTGCGATCGGCGCGGCGTTTGCGGGGCTCGGCGGCGCGCTGTTCGCCTCCCGGAACCAGTTCACCGGCCCGGAAGATTTCAACCTGATGGTCTCGATCAACGTGGTGGCCGTGGTGATCGTCGGCGGGATGGGCAGCATCCCGGGAGTGATCGCCGGCGCCCTGGTGCTCAAGGGCCTTCCGGAGATACTTCGCCAATTGGAGGATTACCGCGTGATGGTGTTCGGCGTCCTGCTGGTGGTCATGATGCTGTGGCGGCCCGCCGGGCTGATACCGTCCTCGCGCAGGAAGATGGAATTAGGGGATTCCGGAATCATGGAAACCCCCGAACAAGGGAGGGAGAAATGACCGTCGCCCTCGAGACCCGCGGCCTCACCAAGACGTTCGGCGGCCTCACCGCGGTCAACGCGGTGGACCTGACGATTCAGGAGAACAGCATCTTCAGCGTCATCGGCCCGAACGGATCCGGCAAGACCACGTTCTACAACTGCATCACCGGCTTCTACGAGCCGGATGCGGGGGAAATCCTCTTCTTCGATAAGCCGATGACGGGGCTGCCGCCGGACCAGGTGACCGCCCTCGGAATTTCCCGCACCTATCAGAACATCCGCCTGTTCGCGAACATGAGCGCGATTGAGAACATCCTTATCGGCGAGCACTCGCGCCTGCGCGCCAACTGGCTGGAGGCCATCCTGCTCACGCCCCGCGTCGTCCGGGAAGAGAAAGCCGCCGTGGAAAAAGCGCGCCAACTGCTCAACTTTGTCGGGTTGGCCGGTTTGGGCGACCATCAGGCGCGCAATCTGCCCTACGGCGCGCAAAGGAGGCTCGAGATCGCCCGGGCCCTCGCCAGCAAGCCGACCATGCTGCTCCTAGACGAACCGACCGCCGGGATGAATCCCAACGAAACCGCCGAGATGACGCAGTTCATCCGCCGCCTGCGCGACGAACTGGGCATTACGATCCTCCTGATCGAGCACGACATGCGCGTGGTGATGGGGATCAGCGAGCGGATCGCGGTCCTCGATTACGGCGCCAAGATCGCCGAGGGCACCCCGGCGGAGATCCAGGGCGATCCGCATGTGATCGAAGCCTACCTCGGAAGCGGCGCCGCCTCCGGATTGAAGAATTGAAAATTATGAGAATGTCGCCCCGAGCGCCCGCCCCCCGCCTGCCCTCGCGGAGCATTCCCGCTCGATCCTGGTTTTTGAGCGGGGATGGTTGCGCAGCGATGGGAGCCGTGAGCATCGGCGGTCTCCCGATGCGAAGTGATCGCGGGCGGGAGCGGCGAAGGGTCTGCAAGAGTCGGAATAGATCCTTCGCTTCCCGGCTTAGAGCGCAGGGCAGGCGCTCAGCACGACAAGCTTTTTTTCAGATCATGGATTGACAGGTCAAAGGATTAAGATCCCATGCCGATGCTTGAGATCCGCGAAATTCACACGTTTTACGGGAACATCCATGCGCTCAAAGGCGTCTCGCTCACGGTGGACGAAGGCGAGATCGTCACGTTGATCGGCTCGAACGGCGCCGGCAAGACCACCACCCTGCGTTCGATCTGCGGCCTGCAGAAGCCCCGCCAGGGTTCGATCTTCCTCAACGGCGAGGACCTGGGCGCCTACAAACCCCATCAGGTGGTGTCGAAGGGCGTGGCGATGGTGCCGGAGGGGCGCGGGATCTTTGCGCGGCTGACGGTGGCGGAGAACCTCGACCTTGGCGCATATATCCGCCGCGATCAACGCGGCATCCAGGAGGATCTGGAATACGTATTCGGGATCTTCCCCCGGCTGAAGGAGCGCACCCGCCAATTGGCCGGGACCCTCTCGGGCGGCGAGCAGCAGATGCTCGCGACCGGCCGGGCGCTCATGGCGCGCCCGAGGCTGCTTTTGATGGATGAGCCGTCGATGGGGCTGGCGCCGCTGCTGGTGGATGCGATTTTTGACGTGATCCGGAGCATCAACCGGAAGGGCACGACCATCCTGTTGGTGGAACAGAACGCGCTGATGGCGCTTTCGATCGCCAACCGCGGCTATGTGATCCAAACCGGCCAGATCGTCCTCAAGGATACGGCGGAGAATTTAAAGAGCAATGAAATGGTGCGCAAAGCCTACCTGGGCGTCGAGTAGCGCAGGAAGGAAACGAGGACGACGGATGCCAGAAGCATTAAGTCACAGTGCCAATAGAATTCAAGACGCCCTGAACGCCCTGGGACTAAAACTGAAGGTGGTGGAACTCCCGGCCTCCACCAGAACCTCGGCGGAGGCGGCTTCCGCGATCGGGTGTTCCATCGGGCAGATCGCCAAGTCGATCATCTTCCGGACTGTGGAAACCGGCCGGCCGGTGATGGTCATCGCCAGCGGCGTCAACCGGGTCGATGAAGCGAAAATTCAAACTATTGTCGGCGAGCCGATAAAAAAAGCGGATGCCGATTTTGTACGGAAGGCCACCAGGTATGCCATCGGCGGTGTGCCTCCGATCGGCCATTTGGGGTCCACGATTGCGATTATCGATGAAGACCTTTTAAAAATGGATGAAATATGGGCCGCGGCGGGAACTCCGAACGCGGTGTTCAAACTCAGCCCCGCCAGCCTGGTTCAAATGACCGGCGGCGGCGTAAAAACCATTAAATAATCCTTTTCCATTTCCTCGAGCAAAACGGGCGGGTAATTTGAAGAAATCCATAGCCGTTTCCGTGATCATTTTCATCGTCGTCATGCTATCCGTCGGTATTGTGGATAACATGCTGATGCTGTCAAACGACATTAATACTCACACGTGGCTGAGTCTGATCGGCCGATGGCAGAGCTACGAAAAGGGATTTTATGAAATAGAATTCAAACCGGATGGGACCTTTATTGAATATTATCATGGGATTGCGAAAAACTCGGGCGTATTTCGGGTCTCCGGAAAAACCATCGTCTTTTTATATGACCCGTCGAATTGCGATCACGAAAACGAAAAGGACTGCACAGTCGACATGGAGTTTGATTATTCCGCCGGCACCCTGATACTGAAAACAAACAACAGTAGGACGGTCTATAAAAGGCTGAAGGATCAATAGCGGAAAGGAATTAGTGGAAGGGATATATTGAGGTATTGATTACTGTAAATGCAACGAAAAGTATTTGTCGCGCTTTGAAAATAGTATTAGTCGGAGATATTGTTGGCAAAAAGCCGCTGGGACAAGCGTCGCCCATGCCGAACGGGTTAATTACAAATGATCGGCATGGGCCCGGAAAGGTTCATCCGGCGGCAAGGAGCACGCGCTTTGCTTTGGCTATCCTTTGCGGCGCGGGCGGATGCTACACAACAGGCGGGCTGTCGGGCGATGAGCTGGTCTGTAAGGAAAGTACATAACTCTCATCGAGCAGCGAATTTAATTCCCGAATGGCCTGCGCCTGGGGAACGGACATGGAGTATTGCCATTCATCGATAAGTTTGGCGACAGCGCCTTTGTAGATTGAGGTTTCGGTATCGTTGAGTTTTTTGTTTTTCCGGCAAAAGGAAAGGTCGCGGATAAGGCCGCAGATGGATTCGATGGCCCCGTCGGTGAGCATAGTGTGAATATGGGATTTCCGTTCATTGCGATTCAGGGGGAGCGGCAAATTATGCGACCGCAAAATATCAATCAGGCCGGGAAATCCGCTTTTGGAAGTCGGCGATCGAAGGCTGCTTTTAAGCTGGTTTATCAATGGAATCCACAGGACCAGGGTCCGGGTTTGAACAACATAATAATCAGAGCAAATACCGGATACTTCTTTTGACTCGACATTAATAATATCGGCAATTCCGTGAGTCGAATGGATTACCTTATCTCCAATTTGAAATGTCATGTCGGCCTCATGCTCTCTGCGTGCGGGACAGTGCCAAGAGAAACAAAAATACCAGCCTGAAAAGGACTGGTATGGAGAACCTACAAATCCCATTTAGTTAATAAGCATTATACCATACTTTTTTGCTGTTTTTATGAGAGAAACACCGGGAATATCAAAACAAGCCCTTATCCATGCTTCCGGATGATCCGCGTTGACGGCGGAGAAACCGGATGTATGGTGATTTCCGGGTTGGATGATTATTGGAGCAAAGCCGGCGGTCAACCGGCGCGCGCCGCTTGGAGGAATCCGCCGGATAATGCGATACACGAAAGTAGGCTGTTGCAGCCCAAGAAAAAAGTGAAAAAAAAGTTAAAAAAAAAGAAACCTCGTCGGTAGACGAGGTTTCTTTGAAAACCCATGACTAGTTGGTCTTCGCGCGCTCCACGCGGGGCTTGGCAACGTTTACCTTTAGTTCATTCCCCGCCAACGAGTAGGCGTTGTATTTGGCGATGGCCTTGTCTGCGCTTTCCTGTGAAGTCATGGTGACAAAAGCGAAGCCCTTGGATAGACCGGTATCCCGGTCCTTGACCAGATCTACCGCGGTAACTTCGCCCTCTTGGGCGAACAGAGTCTTAATCTCTTCCTGGGTGGTCGATTTCGCCAGGTTGCCGACATATATTCTGATTTCCATTTCCTGCTTCCTTCTACGGCACGGCCGTGAAATGAGTGACCGCCGGGGTTGAGATGCGCCGGCGGTCTAGGTACAGCGGGAGTTCCAAATGCTCAACGATGTATTCAGTGTAACACACATACCGATTGTATGCACTGCAGGTTTTATCCCGTCTATTATTGGAAGATTGAAACCATTAATACCAGGGAGGGCCCAACCGGTAACCGCGGGAGACTTCCGCTATGCATATATCCCGGCTCATGAATATGCCCTGGCCGGAAGGATTTCCCTTCTCGGGTATACCTCTCATCGAAAACCCCCGCTCCGCGATCGCGGAGCGGGGGTGGAATCCGTTTTACCCCCGGGCTTGCTCTAAAAGCGTACGGGAGCAAGCCTGCGTGCCCCACGGCTATAAATTTAACTCCCATTTCAAAAACCGGCAAATCCTAGGGAATGGTCGGCGTGGGGCCGGGGGTGGGAGTGGGCTCCTCGCAGAACGGACCGGTTTGGAATCGCACCGCCATGTTGCGGTTGATCTCCCGGTACAGGTTCGGCTGCGAACCGCCGGGGGTCATGAAGGCCGGGTCGCTGTGATAGGCCAGCCAGACATAGGTCCAGTACTGCACGCCGAAGGCGCCCATCTCGGCGACGGTCTGGTCTCTCGTGCCGCAGGTATGGTAAATCCCCTGGCTGTGGCGGGCTTCATGGATCATCAGGACCATCAACCCCTGGACGTTCGTATCCCAATCATCGGCCTGGAGCCAGCGATCGGTTTCGAGCGCAAACAGGCCGGTGACCAGGTTCATCGTGCCGGGCGAGTTGCAGCAGGAGGAGTACTTTACGTCGCTGTTGAAAATAATGCCGTCGATCGTGGAAGGTCATCCGCCACTTGGATGAAAATACAAAATTGTGTGCTGATTGCGCAAATCGGAACCCAAGTCATTGATTAATGAAAAATATATATTGAAACCGCATAATGTGTATAGCGGGGATAGGTCGCTTCATTAAATTAGGAGGGCAACCATGAAACTCGATAAATTCACCCAAAAATCCCAGGAGGCGATCATTCAGGCGCAGCAGATCGCCGGCGACCTTCATCATCAGGCGATTGAACCGGCGCACCTGCTCCTGGCGCTTATCCGCCAGGAGGAAGGCATTGTGCCGGTTATTGTCACCAATATCGCCGGCGGGGTCCAGGCGTTACGCGCGGATCTGGAAAAGGAATTGAATCAACGCCCCCAAATCGGGGGCGGGAATATGGAAGCCGGATTATCCCCGGCCGCGTCGGAGGCGTTGAGCGCCGCCGAACGCTACGCCAAGGGGATGCAGGATGATTATGTCTCGGCCGAACACATCCTGCTCGGTCTGGCGGATTCGCCCGAGGGGAAACGGCTGGCCGGGTACGGCCTGACCAAGGACGCCATTCTCGGCGCGCTCAAAGCCGTGCGCGGTTCCCAGCGCGTGACCAGCCCGGATCCGGAATCCACCTACCAGTCCCTGGAAAAGTACGGCCGCGACCTGACGGATATGGCGCGCAAAGGCAAACTCGATCCGGTGATCGGCCGCGACGAAGAGATCCGTCGCGTGATTCAAATTCTTTCGCGGCGCACGAAAAACAATCCGGCCATCATCGGCGAACCCGGCGTCGGCAAGACGGCCATCGCCGAAGGCCTGGCCCAGCGGATTGTCAACGGCGACGTGCCGGAGGGGCTTAAAAAGAAGCGGCTGATCCAATTGGATATGAGCGCGCTGATCGCGGGCGCGAAATTCCGCGGCGAGTTCGAGGAACGCCTCAAGGCGGTCTTGAAAGAGATCACCGACAGCCAGGGGGAAATCATCCTGTTTGTGGACGAACTGCACACCGTCGTCGGCGCGGGCAAAGGCGAGGGGGCGATGGACGCCGGCAACATGCTTAAGCCGATGCTGGCGCGCGGCGAACTGCATATGATCGGCGCCACGACGCTCGACGAGTACCGCACCTACATTGAAAAAGATCCCGCGCTCGAACGCCGCTTCCAGCCCGTGATGGTGGAGGAGCCGAGCGTGGAGGATACGATCTCGATCCTGCGCGGGCTGAAGGGGCGCTACGAAGTGCATCACGGCGTGCGGATCACCGACCCGGCCGTGATCGCGGCGGCGACGCTCAGCCACCGCTACATCTCCGGCCGCCAGCTGCCCGATAAGGCGATCGACCTGATCGACGAGGCTGCCGCCCGCCTGCGGACTGAAATCGATTCCAAGCCGCAGGTCCTGGATGAAGTGGATCGGGAGATCATGCAGCTGGAGATCGAACGCGAAGCACTGAAAAAGGAAAAAGACAAAGCCTCGAAGGAGCGCTTTGAAAAACTGGTTCAGGAGCTGGCCGAGCTCAAGGAGCGCTCGCGCCAGATCACCGCGCGCTGGCAGAATGAGAAACAGATCATCGCGGAGTTCCGCAAGGTGAAGGAGCAGATCGGCCAGACGCAGACCGAAATCGAAGGCGCCGAACGGCAGGCCGATCTGGAACAGGCGGCCCGCCTGCGCTACGGGACCCTGCGCGAGCTGGAAGGCAAATTGGCCGATGCGGAGAAGCGCCTGAAGGCGATGCAAAAGGAAGGAGCGCTGCTCAAGGAGGAAGTGGGCGCCGAGGAAATCGCGGCGGTCGTGGCGCGCTGGACGGGCATCCCCGTATCACGGCTGCTGGAGGGCGAAACGCAGAAGTTGATCCGCATGGAGGACCGCCTGCACCTGCGCGTGGTCGGGCAGGAGGATGCGGTGCGGGTGGTCTCCAACGCGGTCCGCCGCGCGCGGGCCGGGCTGCAGGATCCGAACCGCCCGATCGGCTCGTTTATCTTCCTCGGGCCGACGGGCGTCGGCAAGACGGAACTCGCGCGCGCCCTGGCCGAGTTCATGTTCGATGATGAGCGCGCCATGATCCGGATCGATATGAGCGAGTATCAGGAAAAGCACACCGTTTCCCGGCTGATCGGCGCGCCTCCGGGCTACGTCGGTTACGAGGAAGGCGGGCAACTGACCGAGTCGGTCCGCCGCCGCCCTTACTGCGTGGTGTTGTTCGACGAGATTGAAAAAGCCCACGCGGAAGTGTTCAACGTGCTGCTGCAGCTTCTGGACGACGGCCGCCTGACCGACGGCCAGGGCCGCACGGTGGATTTCCGCAATACGGTCATCATCATGACCTCTAATCTTGGCAGCCAACTTTGGGAAGGCGGCCAGACCGTCACCCGGGAAGCGGTCACGCGCGTCCTGCAGGCCCATTTCCGCCCCGAGTTCCTCAACCGGATCGACGAGATCGTGATTTTCCATCCGCTCGGGAAGGAACATCTGGCGCAGATCGTGGATATCCAGCTGCGCCGCGTGACCGCCCTGCTGGCCGAAAAAGGCTACCAACTGGATGTGACCAAAGCCGCCCGCGCCTACCTGGCCGAAGCCGGATACGATCCGACCTTCGGCGCCCGTCCGCTCAAGCGCGCCATCCAGCGCGAACTGCAGGACCCGCTTGCGCTGAAGATCCTCAGCGGCAATTTCAAAGAGGGCGACACGATCAAGGTGGATCATGGCAAGGACGGGCTGACCTTCGCCGCGGCATCCCCGGCGTGATACCAGGCGGGGCGCCTTCCTCCGGCACTCGGCGGCTGGAGGAAGGCACCCCGCGCGAAGAAGCGTCTGATGGAAGGGAATTATCGGGTCTCTACGCGTTGAATTTCAACGGGGATCTAAGTTCCGTATGGCGGCCG
>JBAVFZ010000357.1:0-9334 GCA_049684495.1 Anaerolineales bacterium
GCTATTCTTTCAGTGACAATTGAACTAGTTTGCCACAAAGGACTCAAAGGACACAATAATATTTAGTACTTTGTGTTCTCTGTGTTCTTTGTTTTCTTTGTGGCTATTCTTCCACTGGTAATTGAAAAAGTTCGCCGTAAAGGACTCAAAGTACACAAATAATTTTTGCACTTTGTTTTCTCTGTGTTCTTTGTGTTCTTTGTGGCTATTCTTTCAATGGTTTGTGATATTTTTCGCCACAGAGGGCACTATGAAAAAAGAATTCTCTCGTCAGCCCTTTTCGCGGCGGCGTTCGCGCGGTTTGTACAATCCTGACCGCACCGAACCCAGCAACCCGGCCCGGAATGCGCGGGCATCCACTTGCGCCAGGTTCAGCACCATCCCGCGCGAAAGCAGCCGCCGGTGCGGCACTTTATCCAGCCGCCGGGCGATCTCGTTCATGGCCGCATCCCGCGTCATCCATCCCCGTGAATCGAAAGCCTCAAGGTTGAGGGGCAGCGTGTAGCCGCGCAGCGTTTTCTCCCGAGCCAGGTTGTAGAATTCCTCGAAGTACGACATCGCCAGCTCGCGCAAATTGTGAAATACCGGTTCGCGGTACCGGAGGCCGGTGAAGTTCGAATGCGCCACCGCTCCCCAGCGGCCCTCCCGCCGGTAGACGGCGACGATATGATCGTCATCCCGTTTGTTGGGGATAAGCTCCACGATCCGCGGGGGATACCCCATGCGGGAGAGCGCCATCGCCGCCAGGACCGCCCCGTCGTAACAGTGCCCGCGCCCGTCGCGCAGGACGCGCAGCGGGCAGCGGTAAATCTCCTCCGACCGGTAGGGCAATCCGTTCAGGAACGCCTGCAGTTTTTCGGGCGTCGTCAATCGCGCGATCGTCCGGCGCTCGGTTTCGGTCGCCAACCGTTCGAATTCGGTCCACGCAAGCATGCAGTCCTCACCCTCGATAATGGAATGGACGCGAACCGGCGCCCGCTAGCGGTGGATCCGGATGATATCGTCCTGCACGCGGCAGGCGGGAAATCCGGCGCGCGCCAGGACCGCGTTCAGCGAGTCGATCGTCGGATAATCGTCCTCGCCGTTGAACAGCCGGGCATCGTCGATAAGAATCACATGACGCTGCGCCAGGGGATGCGCCAGGATGTGATCCAATTCGCTGCGGATGGGCGTGATCAGCGCGCTGCGCGCCGTGTCCGCGTCCGAGAAGTGGCTGTCCAGCCAGAAGAGCGCCGGCCGGTCGATGCGCGCCAGAAGCCCGCGCAGGACCTCCCCGCTGTCTCCCTGCAGGATCGTGACATGCCGGTCCGATGCAAATCGCGCCTGCGCCTGCCGGTGCAGTTCGGCGCCCAATTCGATCGAATACACCTGTTCGAAATCCCGCTTCACGGCTTCGACCATATCCCCCCGGTAGGTTCCGGTTTCGACAAAGATGGGCAGATGGTATTTCCCCGCGTACCCGCGGAGGACGCGCTGCTTGATCCGGCGCGGCGGCGGAACGGGCCGGCCGGCGAGGATCCACCCAAGAAGAATTCTCGCATCCCGGAATGCGGGATAAACCGGCAGTCCTTTTAAAAATTGTTTCGCCGCTTCCACTATGTTTTGCACGATCCGAACCTCGCTCCCGGATAGCTCGCTGCTCGATGATGCCCTCCGAAAACCGGAGGAAATCCCCCGCCTGCATTTTACTCGAATGTTTCCGAAGAAGAAATCGCTTCGAATTTCTTTTCAGAAAAGTGCGCCGGCGGGGATGCGCGGATCTTTCCGGTAGATTCCGCAGGCGGAAAGAAAAGCCCTTCACCGATTGCTCCCGCGCCCTGTGTACGCCCGGGTGTTTTCCGGACTTGGCGGAAAATGCCTGAAGTCGCTTTCCGGGCCATTCGTCCTCCCCGGTGGGACGCCATCCGCGACCGGATGGAAAGTATCCTCGCCATTACATACGGCCGGAAGCCGTGTCTCCATATTTTCGCCATAATCTCTTGAATTTTTCTTCATATTCTCAGTCTATTGTTCGATGGGGCAACAAACCGGAAACACGCGGTCCACTTCAAAATCTTATGTGGAAAGGATGGAAAAATGGCGGGGATCCAAAGGCGGCAATTTTTAAAAGCGGCAGGCATCGGACTGGGAGCGACGGCAATCACCTGCGCCGGGTTGGGGTATCTTGCCGTCCGAACGCCAACCCAATCGGTGGATTATTACGCGCACGCGGGAGATGGAGAGGATAAAACCTATATGAAGAGCAAAGTGCTTATTGCGTACGCATCCAGGCTTGGATCGACCGGCGGAGTCGCTCAAGCGATCAGCGAAGAATGGACAGCCCGGGGGAACGTCGTGGACGTGAAATTGGCGAAGGATGTGCGGGACGTATCGTCCTATGGGACCGTTCTTTTGGGGAGTGCGGTGCGCATGGGACGCTGGCTGCCGGAAGCCATCGCTTTCCTGGAACAAAATGCGGGGGCGCTTGCATCGAAATCCGTTTCCTACTTTTCCGTGTGCATGACGATGTATGAAGATACGCCGGAGAATCGTACGCGCGCGCAGGCCATAACAAGCGCCGCCCGCGCCATACAGGAACCCGTTGCGGAAGGCTTCTTCGGCGGATTGATGGACTACGGCAAACTCTCCTTTTTGGAGCAAACGATCCTTCGCGCGAAGAAAACCCCGGAAGGAGACTTCCGGGACTGGGATGCCATCCGCGCATGGGCAAAACAAATTTCCATCGTGTAGAGTATCGAAGTCCGAGGTTAATCAATTGAGGGGGCGGAGAAAGCAGTGCTTCGGAATTCAGACGCCGTGGATTTCTGTTACCGCTTCGGCCAGCACATCGCAAAAGGCGTAACCCGCCTTGGGGGGTCTTCCGTCCATGCCTTCGATCATCTTGCGCAGGTTCGGCGGCAATTCGATGTGGTACCCGATCCAGCGCGCGCCGGAGATCGTCACCGCGGCGCTGGCTTTGTAGTAGATCCGACCGTATTCGCCGCCGACGGTGAATTTGCGTAACAGATCGTTTCCCTGAAACGACGCGGCCAGCTTTTCCGCCAGCGCTTTTGCGAAGCCGGCGGTCTCGCCCGGGCCGGAGGATATTTCTATGTTGCTGCGCGCCTTCTTCCCGTTGTGGCCGTGGATTTCCACCAGCACTTTCGGATTCCAGGCGGCGATCTGCATCGTGTAATCGCTGCGGAAGTATTTGTTGCTGTCCACCGGATAGTTGCAGGCGATCACACAGCAGCAACGGAGTCGTTCGGCCAGGTACCGCCCGATGAACCCCGTATTCTCATCCGCCTCCTGGTGCTCCAGGCAGGGCAGTGTTTCCTTTCCCGCCGGGGCATGATGCGGGACCGCCACCACGACGCTCTTCTTTGGACGGTCTTTGATCAGCAGGAGCGAAAGGTCTGTGATCTCGAGCAGCAAATCCTCGTCCATGGATTCCTCCGTCCTTCGCAGCCGATTCACCCCCCGGCGCCGGTATTGTACTCGAACCCCTAACCCGGTCGGGCGCACCCGCCGCCCTTGGCAAACCGCGCCGGACGTTTACCTCAATCGGTCTTCGCCGCCGGCGCCGTCCCAAGTGCGGCCAACGCTTCCATGGCCCGCTTTCGCTCGTCCCAGGGGACAAACAGGTGGTCGTGATAATACGCGGATACCGGATTGACGCTGATTCCCTCGCGCGCGAGCGCGGCGGTAATGGCCGCGAGGAACCCCACCGCGTGCAGCGAGGAATGCACCATCAGCGTAACGCAGGCCCAGGTATCATCCGCCGGCCAGCCGGCGTTCCGCGCCTGGGTTTGGGTGGCAATCACCGTCACGCCCTCCGACTCGCAAAAGGTGCCGAGCGGGATGAACGCCAGATCGGCCAGGGCCTGGCGCGGGATGGAGGCGAATACAAACGGCTGGCCGATAAGCGCCGGCCGCATCGATTGCAGCAATTGGGAAAGATCGGAAGTCCCTTCAGCGTTCGTATCGTTCATATCGGATCGCTCCATGCCCTGCCGGTGGAACCCGCGGTAACCTGCGCATCCCGCGGCTCTCCGGCGGCCTGTCGGTTCGCCCTCATGATACCCGTATCCTCGGAACGCGCGAAGGCCCCCCGCGATTTCCGGGAGGACGGGCATTCCGGTTTGACACCATTTCCCGGCGAGGTTATATTATATTTAAAGGCGCACCATGCCGGGAATTGCCATGTCCGAGACCAAAACCGTCGACCGAGTCGCCATCATCACCCTCCAGGGCGGGACCGCCGACGCCCTCACCCGCCGCCTGACGGAGGCGGGGTTCCAGGTTACCATCATCGAGAGCCGCGGCGGCTTCATCATGGAACCTTCCTCCACCCTGCTGATCGGTTTTTCCAGCGCCGATCAGGAAACGCTGCTCAAACACATCCGCGAGCTGTGCTCCACCCACAAGCGGCTGATCCCGGTCCAGCCCGACGGTTCGCTCCTGCCCGCGCTGCCGCTGATGATCGAAGCCGAAGTCGGCGGCGCCTCGGTGATCGCCTTTCCCGTCGAACGATTCATTCCGCTCTAAGAGGCCTTCGCGATGAAACTCCTCATTGCCGTGATCCGCGATGTCGACGATACGGCGCTTACCGAGCGCCTGACCGAACGGGGTTTCCGCTTCACCCGGATGGCCTCCACCGGCGGCTTTCTGCGAAAAGGCAACGTCACCCTCCTGATCGGCCTGCCGCAGGAGAAGGTTGAGGAAGTCGTGAATATCTTCCGCCAGACCTGCTGCCCGCCCGAGGCCGGCCGGAACAGGGCGATCCTCTTCGTGGTCGATTCGCCGGTCTTCGAACAAATCTAATCCCGCTTATCAGATCCCCGATATCCGATGCGATTCTTGAATGCCTTCCGGGATTCAGAAAATATCGGCCAATCCAGGCATTCCCGCTGCCGCGCCGGCCGGTCGGCATGCGCCGGCTGCCTCCGGAAACAAGCTCGTGGCTGAAAACCGCGCCGGCGCTGATCCCGCCTCCCCCATTCCCCCGCCGGCGGATCGCCTTTCCCGTCTGCGTAGCGAAGCCGCGCTGATCAGCGCCGGCGGGCGCTGGGTGGGGGATCTTTCCCAGTCGGTGCAGAGAAACCTGCGCTGGTTCTGGTTCGACGGCGCTTTTGCCCTGGGAATCGATTCCATTGTCACCACCTATCTCATCCTTTATGCCGTGGCGCTCGGCGCGAGCAGCGCCCAGATCGGCCTGCTCGGCGCGCTTTCCGGGCTCGGCGCGGCTCTGGCCCTTCTTCCGGGCGCGTTTTTAGTCGAGCGGATCGGCCGCCGCAAGGAGATCACCCTGGCCGGCGGCGGCACGATCGGCCGGATCGCCATCCTTCTCCTGGTGCTGCTCCCGTTCGGGCTGCAGGGACAGGCGGCCCTCTACCTCTTCATCGGCCTGGTGGTGATCCGGGAAACCTTCGGCAATCTTTCGCTCCCCGCCTGGACTTCGCTTGCGGCGGATATCGTCCCCTTGGGCCAGCGCGGGCGCTACTTCGCCTCGCGCAACATTGCCATGACTCTCACCGGCATGGTCACCGCATTCCTGGCCGGCGTGATCATCAACCGGAGCGGATCGCCGGCGGGTTATCAGTGGGCGTTCCTGCTGGCGTTTGGATGCGGGGCGGCCTCGACATTTTGTTTTTCCCGGATCCAGGATCCCTCGCCCCGGCCGCCGCCGCGCGCGGTCCGCGCCGGTTCCACGCCGATCCTGGGCAGCATCCTCAGCCACCGGCCGTTCCTGGCGCTCTGCCTGCACAGCGCGGTGTGGAATTTCGCGTTGAACGTCGCCGGACCGTTCTTCAACGTCTATCTGGTCCACGACCTCGGGGCCAGCATGATTCAGGTCGGGATCCTCACCGCCGCGACGAGTCTCGCCAGCCTGCCCGCGCTCTGGTTCTTCGGCCCGCTGGCCGACCGCTGGGGGCCGCGCCGGATCATCCTCATCACCAGCCTGCTCATCCCGATCCTGCCCCTCGCCTGGATCTTCGTCCCCTCGCCGTGGTACGTCCTGGGGATCAACCTCGCCTCGGGCGTGTTGTGGTCCGGGTTCAGCATGTGCGTCCTCAACCTGCTCCTGCAAATCGCCCCGCGCTCCGAACGGGCGCGGTTCAGCGCCGTGCATCAGATCGTCGTCGCCGTTTCGCTGGCGCTCGGGGCCGCGTTCGGCGGCTGGGTGGTGACCGCTTTCGGGTACAAGGCCGTTTTCGCCATCTCCGGGATCGGGCGCTTTATCGCGGCGCTGATCTTTGCGCGTTTTGTCAAAGAGACATTGCCTCTCCCTGCTTTCCCCAAAATGGAGAGGCTGTCCCGGTGATCCTCCGGGAAGCGGCCGGAAGCCGGGAAGGGTAAATGACGACGCCGAATGATAGCAACGGGGATTCAGGGGCCCGTCATCGCGAGGAGGAATAGGGGCCGTGTTTTTTAGCGCCTATGACGACGTGGCGATCTCCTTCTTAATCTTAATGTGATTGTCACGCCGTGTGGGCGGCCCCATCGATATTAGGCCTGGCTCCAAGACCCTTTGGGTCTCAAAAAGAAAAACCGGATTACCGCACCGGGGATATGAATAAAAAGTAAACTACCGCCGCCATCGCCGCGAGGATCAGCGCCGAAATCGCCATCACCACGAGCGGCCGGATCCACCGCAGCCCGGAGTGCTGCTCCCGTTTCGACGGGAGGCGCAACGCGACAATCGTGATGTTATCGTGCCCGCCGCGCGACCGGGCAAGCTCGATCAGTTCATGGACCGCGCGCTCCAACTTGCCGTGCCGTAGCGCGCGGCCGATCTCCTCTTCCCGGACCAAATCGCTCAATCCATCCGAACAAAGCACCAGCGCATCGCCGTCCTCGAGCGTCATTCCCTGGTGTTCGGCGCTGGCGGGTGTTTCCTCGCCCTCGTTAAGCCGCAGGCGCTGATCCGGCTCCGGATCGAGTTCGCCGCCCAGATGGCGCCGCAGGACATGCGCGTTCGGATGAATGCGGGCCTGGGCGGGAGTCAGCAGCCCGTGCTCGACCGCATCCTGGACCCAGGTGTGATCGATGCTGGCCTGGAAGGTCTTTCCGCCCCGGCGCAGGTAGATCCGGCTGTCGCCGACGGTGACCGTATACAGCCGCCGGCCGGTCAGCCAGGCTCCGGCGAGGGTGGTCGCCATCCCGCGCAGCGCGGGGTCCTGCTGGGCGCGGTCGAACACCGCGCGCCCGGCGCGCACCGCCGCCTGCGGCAGAAGCTTGGACGGGTTTGCGCACGGATCCGCCTGCACCTCGCGCACGATCTCGTCCACCACCGTCTGCGAGGCGACCTCGCCGGCGGCGTGCCCGCCGACCCCGTCGGCCACCAGCGCCAGCACTCCCGGCGTTCCCATGCAATCCAGACGGACGACCGCAAACCGGTCTTCGTTGTTGGTGCGAACCCGCCCGACATTGGAATCCGCCGCCAGGTCCGGCTGCGGTTCAGGGGTTTTTTCCATCATGGGTCTCCTTGGCGGGTGCGAGCGGCATCAACCGCACGCGGAATGCGGCGCGTCCGAAATTCAACCGGTCCCCTTCCCGCAGCGAAGCGCCTTCCGGCGGGACCTCTTCGAAATTCTTCCAGCTTCCCGCGGCCGACCCCAGGTCGAATACCCACGGGCGGCCGTCGCCCATCCGGACGATCCGTCCATGGCGCGGGGAGACCGAGAGATCGTCGAGGACGATCCCGGCCGATTGCGGATCCCGCCCGATGATAACATCCGGCGCAGTGATTTCGATTCTCCCTTCGGTCCCGCCGAGCTTTTCCAGCACGGCATAAGCCTCCGCCGGCGGTTCGGGCGGCTTGGGTTTCCGGCGGCCGATCCGGCGCAGGCGTTGTCTCAATCCCTCCATCGGCCGGTCCGGCGCGGAGGACTCGCCCGGAAAGAGCAATTCGCCGGCCGCCGGAGCGGCGCGCACCCGGTTCAGGTTTACCATCGCCGCGATGAATACCCCGACCGCGGCGGCGGCCGCCAGCAGAACCGTGACCGGAAGCAGGTATTTCGCCCGGAAGATCTCCCAAAAGGAGGGGCGAGCCACGGTCAGCGCAAAGGTCCGTTCCGCCGTCTTCCCCTCCAACCCCAGTTCGTCGCGGACCACCATCCGCAGGCGGATGGACGCGCTTTCGGCATACGGCCGCAGGTCCCAGCGGATCCCGCCGCACGCGGAGGCGCATTCGCCCACCAGTTCATTATCGGCGAAAAGCTGCATCACGGCGATCTCCCGCGGATGCCCGTCGGGGAAGGCGACCTCGGCCCGGAGTTCGACGGAAAGCGGCGGATAGCCTTCCACCGGCTGCGCGACGTCGTCGCCTTTGCGCGTCATCCGTTCCGGAAAATCGATCCACGTCACAACGGGGGGCTGGACCGCGACGGAGAACCGGAGCGGCGCCGCCTCGGCCGTGAAATCCGCGCGCGCGACGGCAGCCCTCAGCGCATGCTCGCCGGAGGAGGCGATCGACGAACGGTACTCCACCCGGTATTGGCTGCGCTGGGTGGCGATCATCCCAAGCACGGCCGCGGTGCCGGTCGCGCTTTCCAGCGCGACGGAGTAACCGCCGCACTCGGCCGCGAGCGAAGCCAGCGAATCCATATCCCCCTTGGCGGAAGGTTCCGTGCGCCCGGACCAGATCCCGAACAGCGTGGCGTGCAGCTCACGCGCGCGCGGACACATTCCCCTGCCGATATTTTCGTTTTGGGCGAGCCGGGAGGCGGAGAATAGGATAAGCAGCGCGCGCATCCCCGGGCGCGGCAGCGGATCGGCTGCCGCGCCGAGCGCATCCATCAGCAGCGCATCGAGAGTCCGCTCCGCCGGCAGTTTCGGCGTGTAGGCCCTCAAGCTCTCGAGAAACGCTTCCGCATCCGACGTGTGGGAGACGGAAATGCCCTCCGGCGTGATGAGCGTCAGGTCGTCCATTCCTTTTTGCGGGAATGTCCCCAGCCAGTCGGTCATCGCGCGGCGGAGGCGCTGGATGCGGGTTTCGCCGTCCGGGAGCGCATAGGTCAAATCCAGGCCGGGATCGACCACCACGACCAGGCGCAACCCGGTTTGTTCCTCCGTGAGGACCACGTTGCGAGCGGGGACATCATCTTCCTTTAAAGAGATATCCTCCACGGCCAGGCCCGCCAGCCGCCCTCCGAGGGGATTCGACAACGATAAGTAGGCATGGATTTGGGGAAATTGGGAATTATCGAGATCAAACAGGAAAGCCGCATCCCCTTCCGCGCCGGCGGCGGATCGGAAGGGAAGCAGGGAGACGATCGAAATCAGTATGAAAACAACCGGCAGGCGGATCCGATTCACGGCGGAGATTCTACCGCATGCGCCTTCTTTGCAC
>JBAVFZ010000358.1:0-11559 GCA_049684495.1 Anaerolineales bacterium
GGAATGTCCTGAGCGGAGCGAAGGACAAGGGGAGGCGGGATGGGATGGATCACATGATACCTACTCCACCGGTGGAACCTTTTCATTCTACTCACTGCCAAAGGCAGTGGTTTTGAAACCCAATAAACAGGCCCGGGTTGAGTCCCGGGCCTGCAGGTAGATCCGGCGGATTTTTCGGAGCACTCAGTTAAATAAAGGCCGGCCCGTCCTTATGCCTCAATGCTGATCAGAACCGCCCGCGCCACCTGACGGTATCGGTACTCGCCGCTGTAGGGATCGTATCCAAGACAGGTGACCAGGGTGAGCCATGAGGATTTTTCGTGGCGGAACGGCGTGATATCGGTCGGCAGCACATTGGTATTGGTGCGGATTTCATAGATATATCGCTGCCCGCCGGAAATCAGGATGACCCGGTCCCCCCAGCGCAGCGCGGCCAATTGGACAAACGGTCCCGGTTCGCCGTTCGGCAGATAAACGTGCGCGGTGAGGACGGAATTGCCGGCGCTCCCGGGATACGCGGTTCCTTCCAGGAAACCGGCCTGGTCCCACAACCACGTCAGGTCCCAGCCGTCGGCGGTGATCGGAACGCCGACCACGAGCAGGTTTTGATTGAGCCGCGGAAGGAACAACCGCATCCCGGATAGCAGAGCATATTGTTTTTCGGCCGGCTGCGGCGGAAGGCCGGTCACCCTGCCGGGTGCGAAACCCGTTTCCGGAAGATACAGCAGGCCGACGGTTGCGGCCGAGGTGACCCGGTAGATGTCCGCCGGATACAGCGGATCGTACCGCCGCTCGTGCGAATAGGGCTGGTTGAAAGCCGATAGGTACGTGCTGGGAGGCGCGGGCACATCCCCCGGCAGGCTGGTCCATTCCGCGCTGGCCGTGTTCACCACGCTGCCGCCGACCGGGACCACGCCAAAGACGGCCTGGAACTGAATGGTGGCTTCCTGACCAAATGGAAGCGTATCCCATTCGGCGTGCATCACCAGGTTGCCGCTCAAGGGGTCGATCCCCGTGTCGTCCAGCAAGGTCGGCGCCACGCCGCTCCCGGATACGAAGCTCAGCGATCCCGGAACATACGTCAGGTCGTCCGGCAGGATGTCGTTGATGACGGCGTCGTACGCCGCCAGCTGGCTGTCCGCGGTGTGGAAGATCCGGACCCGGTAGGTCAGCACCATCCACGGGACCGCCGACGGCCGGTCTACGGTTTTTTCCAGCCCCAAATCGGATTCGATGATCCGCACCGGGGCCGTCTGCCGGCGGATGCTTCCGCTCGTCCATTGCATCAGCGCATTGTTGGCCAGGGTGACCTCGCGGACGTTGGCCGTTGTATCGAGGACGACGACGCGGTAGCGGATGGTGATGCTTTCGGGATTGGTTGCGTGCGCATTCGTGATCGTTCCGAAGTCGAACGCGACCGTTCCGCCCGAGTTGGTGACGAGCGGATTGCCGCCGAGCCCGCCGGCGGGCGTGCAGTTGCCGGCGGCGTTCAGGCTGATGGCCGAGCTGGTCAGGTCGGCGCCGCCGGTGATGTCCGCGCAATCCACGAACGCCAGACCCGTATCCAGCGTATCGGTGACGGTATACGTGTCGGTGGAGGACGGCGGGATGGTGAGAATCAACTGGTAGGTCAGCATTTCCCCGATTGACACGTCGGGAAGCGCGCTGACCGGGGCCGGGTGGCTGTCGGCGATCAGCGATTTAACCAGGTCGCGGTCCGTGATCAGCGGCGCGCTGCTGGTAGCGGCGTAATCGTTGAGCGCGCCGCCCGGACCGTCGGCGCCGGTCCGTTCGTTGGCGTCCAGGCCGGGGAGCGAGCTCCAGGTGGCATTGGCGGTGTTGTTGACCGTCGTGCCGAAGGGCGCGGTCACCGTCGCCTGGTAGGTGATGGTCAGGTTTCCCCCGACGGGGAACGCCGTCACCGAAATGAACATCAGGTTTCCGATCGATCCGTTGTATATCCCCGTCAATCCGCCGGATGCGGTATAGGAGACGGACGCCAGGTCCAGGGTCAGGCCCGCAGGCAGTGTGTCGGAGATTTCGGCGTCGAAGGCGGTGGCGCCGCTGGCGGGGGCATGATCCACCACGACGGTGAAAGTGACGATCTGTCCGGGCGCGGGATCCGTATCGTCGACCGTTTTAACGATTTGCAGGACGGGTTCGACGACGGCGAGGTCCTCGCTGTCGGTGAAGGTATCCAGACCGATGAAGAGGTTTCCGGTGTTGGTCAGCGGCGGCGGTGAGGCCTGGTTGCCGGATTCATTCAGCAGAACCGCCTGGAAACAGATCAGGAAGGAATTGTTGCCGTCGATATTATCCCCGACAACAGTGACGGCGCCGAAGTCGAAGGTCAGGTCGGCGCCGCTCCCGCCGCCGGGCGGCGTGATTGTCAGAACCGGGACCGGAAGGGTCCCGTTGAAATCGGCACCCAGGCTGCCGCAGGTCGCCGGGGGATTGGTTTGGGTGATGACTTGCATGCTCCCGGGAACATAGGCGAGTCCGGCGGGTAGCGCGTCTTCCACCCGCAAATCGGGCGTGGTGCCCTCCGGCAGGGTGACCAGCAACCCGAAGGTGGCCACCTCCCCGATGGCCAGGTTGTTTCCCGCCGTATGCGCGGCGGAGGTGGTTTCCACCGATTTGCTGAACATGGGATCGCGGATATCGAGCGTGACGATATCCGTCCGCGCGTAATCGTTGGGATTTCCCGCCGGGCCGTTCGAACCGTCGCGTTCCCCGGTTCCGGTCCCGGGCAGACCGGGGGTTTGATCGCCGGTACCCCGCGGACCCGGCAGCGATGTCCAGGTCACATCGGCATCGTTGTCGATTGCCTGGCCGGGAGTGACGCCGGTCCGGACGGTCACTTGATATGTGATGATCACCTGGCTGCCGACCGGCATGGAACCGATTGTGAGGTGGACGGTGTTGCCGGAGGAGGTGTTCACCACTCCCGTCACCCCGCCGCTGGTGGAGACGCCGACCGAAACAAGGTTGAGGGTCAGGTAGGCCGCCGGCGGAGTATCCGTGAAGTCCACGTCGAAGGCGGCGGCGGTGCTGTTGGTCGGCGCGCTGCCGTCGTTGGTGATCGTGGAGGTGTAGGTGACCGTGTCGCCCGCATCCACCGTGACCCCCAATGCGGAATGGGTTTTATCCAGGGTGAGGAACGGCTCGACGACCCGGACCCGCAAAGCGGGCGAATCGTTGCCGGCCTGGACCGGCGGAACGCCGGCATAGGCGCGCACGCTGTTGTCGCGGTTGTCTCCCGAATCGTTCTGGTCGGTTGTCAGGTTGTGGACCAGGGCGTTGAATTCGATGACGACAAACTCGCCATCATCGTCCAGGTCGGAATTTGTCAGGTCGCCAAGCTTGATGTAGACGTCGACTCCATTCCCGTAGGCATCCGGGTCGGCCGTGGTGCTGTTGCTGCTCCCGGTGTTCCAATCGTCGAGCAGGCAGGGCAGCGCCGCCGGCGTGGTGGCATTCGCCGTGGTACCGACCAGGTTGCACCCGCCCGGGATGGCGGGAATGCTGTCGCGCGCCGCGGATGTGATCCCCCCGTTGGAAACGAACGCCACGCGCGCCGTGCCGTCCTCGAGGTAGTTCAGGCCGACCGGCAGAATATCGCGGAATTGGAAATTAATGCTGGTGCTTTCCGGGATGCGCGCCACAATCCGGTAGCGGATGACTTCGCCGACCGCGACCGTTTCCACGCCCGAAAAGCCGGTGTGCGGCTCGGAGGTGGAGACGATGTATTTGACCGGCGCGCCGCTGATTGTGGCGGTGGCCTGGTCGGTCTCCGGCGAGGGCGTGGGCACGTGGTTCGGCCCGCCCTCCTCACCGGCGTAGCGGATCAGCGTCTCGGTGTTGATGATGTTCCCGGGCGCCACGCTGGTGCGGATCTCCAGATCGTAGGTGATGAGGATGACGTTGTTCCCCAGGTTCGGGTCGTGCGCCTGGCATACGCCCGTCCCGACCGGGTCGACAAGTTCGATCCCCCAGCCGAATAAATCGTCGGCGGTATCGGCCGTGCCGTCCGGACCGCAGGGATCGCCGGGCCATGCGCCGGTGCAATCCCCCGGTGCGGCAATGCCGGTGTAGGTGATCGGCCCGGTGCCGTTGCCGTAATAAACCTGAAGGTTCAATCCCGTGCCGGGGATCTGATATTGGGTCTGGAGGAGGTCGCGGATCTGAAGGTCGAAGGCGCCCTTCAGGCTGGTGCCGGTGTTTTCGATCGTGATCGCGAAGGTGACCGTGTCGCCGGCGTCCACGTCGCGCACGTTGCTGTTGATCGGGTTGCCGCGCAATCCGCCGGGCGGCCCGGAACGGATAGTCCCGCTCCAGCGCGGCGCCGAGCCGGGCGCCAGGAAGGTCACGCCGGCCGGGCCGCGGGCAACCGGATTGAACACGTTGTCGGGATTGCTCGTCCAAACCACGCCTTTGGTCGACGTCAGCACCGGTTCGGTAAGGATCAGCTGAACAATCGCATCCGAGCCGACCTCCCCGGCGTTGGTGCTGCCTTCGATGGCGTGCGCCTGGTTGGTCAGGTACATCTGGTCGGCGAAAGGCTCGGTCGCGACCGTTACGGTGAAGAGGATATCCACCGTGGCGGATTGGCTGCGCGGATCGTCGAAGTCGCCGTAGAAAAAGCCCAGCCGGTTGTTGGCCGCATTCGCGCTGACGGAGGGGACGATCCCCGAATAGGTGTAAAAAGTGTCCGATGGGCCGAAGTTGGCGCGCCCGGCGGCGGGAATAACGGTCGGCTGGCCGCTCTGCCCGACCGCGTCGAATCCCCACGCCGGTCCGTCGTTATGGGTTCCCGCGGGCGGCAGAGTGTCGTAATCGTTGGCATCCGGATCACCGACGAAGAAAACCGGCAGCGGCAGGTAATCGGCGAACTCCAGGTTTTCCTCGTCGCTGGTCGGCATCACGTAGGTTATGCGATAGGTGACCGAATCGCCGGGCTGGATGCGGGCCGGCGAGGAGAAGGAGGTGCTGCCGTTGATGGCATAGATCCGCTTGGTGAGCGACCCGGTTCCAATGGCGAAGGTTTCCGCCGCGTCGTCGGTGACATTCGGTCCGGGGGCAAACAAATCGGTATCAAGCAGGCGCCCGTCGATCAAGGCGTTGTTGTTGAATTCGTCCCCCTGGTCGACGCTCCAATCTCCCGAAGGATAGGTATCGGTGAAGTTTTCCTGGATGATGGCGTAGAAATGGATGACCGCGGTGGTTCCGCCGTCGTTGTAGGAGCAATCCGGGTTGGGGGTGCCACCGGCCGGATCCACGCAGCCGCCGATCATCCGCCCGTTCTGCCCGCGGGTGATGATCTCGTCGGAGACGCGGAAAGTCAATACGGTGGTGCCGTTGGTCGCCGGGTTTTCCGCCGGCGGAGGCGGCGGCCCGTCGGTCAGGTCGATCCGCGAAATATCAACGGTGTAGTTGGCGGGGGCGAAAGCGGCTGCCGCCAGGGCATATCCGTTACCGTTCACCTCCAGGGTGGGCGGGAAAGCCGGATCCACATCGAAGTGCTGGCCGTCGGAGAGAATATCGGTAATGACGACCTGGTCAAAGGCGAAGAAATCCGAAACCTGGATCTCGAGCGTGTAATCGATCCTGTCGCCGGGCGAGTTGCTGCCGTCGGTGATATTCGTGTGGCTTTTCTGCAAGGCCAGCGAACGGTCGATGAGCGTATGTTCGCAGCCGGGCGGGTCGACGGTGACGGTCTGGGTGGAGTCGCGCGTATCGATCGGAATCCATGAGCCGGATCCCAGGGCATTGTTGCAGGAGGATACCGCAACGCCGGATGCGGGATTGATCACGCGCGCTCCGTCGGCATCGTCGCGCGGAACGATAAAGGAGAACGCCGCCGCGGCGTCGGTGGTTCCCGCGCCGCCGGTGATCGACGCCCAGCGCAGGATCAAATCGTTATCCGGAGGATTCCGGGCCGCCCCGGCCAGCGGTTGGTCTTCCAGTATGTAGCCGGGGGTGGCGGATACCAGGGAGACATATTCCAGAGTGTTGGGGAGCGGGTCGGTGATGCGTAGATCGGTGACCGTCTGGCCCTGGGCGATATCCACCGTGATGGAATACTGCCGCGCGAAGTTCGGGCCGGTGGCCGTTTCGGCGGATACGTCCGCCGGGCCGGCGTAGGTTTTGGCGAGTGTGAGCAGCGCCGGGGTGACCGATCCGGAGGTGTAGCCGCTCAGCGTCGCGCTGGCCGGGTCGCCGCAGCACCAATCATCCAGCGGCGTGTATCCGAATTCATACCCGCCGCGCGCGCGGATCACCAGCCCGTAGCCGAGGTCGGCGAGGTTGCTCATGTTGACCGTCATCGCGACCGTGGCGGGCGGCTGGTCCGGAGCAAAACTGCCGAACGGCAGACGGATGACCACCAGTTCGTCGCCGGGCGTTCCGCTGACGGTGATCAGGGCTCCGGACGCGTTGCGGACGATCGGGTGGGTCGCCGTGCCTCCAGCGCCAAAGGTCACCCGGTAGAAATCCCGGGCCGGGACCGCGCTGCCGAAGATCGTCGCGGAGATCGTGGTCGTCCCCAAGCCGTCGTCCGTCGCCGCGCCGGCGCCGTCCGCGCCGGTCCGCGGGATGATCAGTTCCAGGAACGGACCGTAGCCGGTCTCGTTTTCCGGGTCGTTGTTGTCGAAGGTGGCGGTGAAGGTCACGTTGGACCCGATCATCGCCGTCGCCGGGACGTTCAGGGTGACCGTCGGCGGATCGATCACGCCGGGGGTCAGCCGCGGCGCCGCCAAGGCCGGGCCGGGGGCGGACGCCGGGGAGGCGAAACCAGCGGCGGTCAGCAGCGAAAGGATCAGGATCCGGAAATGGCTCCGGTTTAATCCCGCCGGATGGGCACGCCGGATCGGATGAGGCATACGCGATGAGGGATCGGCGTTGTACGGAGCGCGGTCGGGATTCATTCCCATGATTTGTCTTCCCTGGTACTGGGGGTGGCGAAAACTACCAAGGTTTCATTATATTATGGAACGCTGGAGACGGGGGTGACAGTTCGCATATATAATCGGAACATTCATCACTCTTGGAGGCCGCATGCGCTGGATTCGCGTAATCCCCATCGTCTTGATCCTGCTTCTGGCATGCAACATCGGCGCGCCGGTGGAAAAACCGGCCGAGACCCGGGCCGCCGCGCCCGATGCGGCGGAGACGCCGGCGTCGGAAGACGCCCCCACCGCGGAAGCGCCCTCGGAAGCATCCCCCGAACCCCCGCAAGGCTCGGATGGGATCGACGCCTCGCCGCCCGCGGACGCCGTCAAGCTGATTTTCATCCACCATTCCAGCGGGGAAAATTGGCTGGCGGATTGGAGCGGCGGGCTGGGGCAGGCGCTGGCGGATAACCATTATTTCGTCAGCGACACCAACTACGGATGGGGTCCGGAAGATTCTACGATCGGCGGCGTGATCGGCGATTACACCGACATCGGCCACTGGTGGAACTGGTTCCTCGGGCCGTCGCGGGACGCCATCACCCAAGCCGTCTACGCCGAAAGCGAACAACATGCGGAATACGCGCGCCCGGGAAGTGATCCCGGCGGTGAAAACGCGATCGTGATGTTCAAGTCCTGCTTCCCCAACTCCGCCCTGGGCGGGAATCCCGGAGACCCGCCCACCGCCGGCGAGAATCCCCTGCAGGGGTTGGATTCCGGTTCCGAGTTCCATACCGTGGGGAACGCCAAGCGGATCTACATCGACCTGCTCAAATATTTCGCCGCCCACACGGACAAGCTCTTTGTCGCCATCACCGCGCCGCCGCTCCTGGATGCCTCCCCCGAGCAGGCGGCCAACGCCCGGGCGTTCAACCGCTGGCTGGCGGAGGAATGGCTCGCGTCGTATCCCTACCGCAACGTCGCCGTGTTCGATTTCTACAACGTCCTGACGTCGAACGCCGGCGATCCGAACACCAACGACCTGGAATCCGACGGCGGCAATCATCACCGGATCCGCAACGGGCAGTTGGAATACACAACCGATCAGGGGGGCGATGCGTCCGCTTACGCCGAGAACGGCGACAGTCATCCGACGCCGGCCGGCAATCAGAAAGCCACCGCCGAGTTCGTGCCGCTCCTGAATTACTTTTATCACCGCTGGCGCGGATAGGATGCTCCGGCGGGCCGGCTTCAAAATCCGGCCGGTCCGCTGTCGGAACGGTTTATGCGCTGCGCGGGAGAACCATTCGACCCGGGCTGAGAAGACCGGGGAGCGGCGGGATATTCCCCGCCTTTGCTGGACAACCGCGCCGAATTAATGGACAATGGCCTTGTCCCCGCCGAATGAACTGAATTAAATCGGCGACCGTGGAGGGTTCATGCTGGAATTTCTTGGCGCGCTGATTAATTTTGCGATCCGCCTGCTGGCCGTTTTGCTGTGCCTGGCTTTCCTGGTCACGATCGTCATCGTGTTGCTGCTGGTCAACGCCGATTCCATGCTGCTCTCGCCCGCGGTCTACCAGAGCGCGCTCGTCCGCGAGCGGATCTATGACCGCCTGCCCTCCCTGGCCGCCGAACAAATCTATCTGAGCATGCACCCGGCCGGAGAAGGCGTGTCCTGGGAGAGCGGCGGGAATCCGCTTCAATACGCCGGGCCGGAAGCCCAGAGTTGTTCGATGGACGCCCTCGGCGAGCCGGCCTTCCGGGATATCCTCGGCGGCCTTCGCCCTCCCACACCCCAGGAGATTGCCGCCATGTCGGAATGCGGCGTGGGTCCGTCGTCCAGCGGGACGGGCGGCGCGCCGGAATTCTTTAAAGTGCTGTCCATCGACCAGTGGGGATCGGTCCTGCGGACTCTGCTTCCCGCGGACTGGCTGCAGGGCCAGGTGGAAAGCGTGCTGAACCAGGCTTTCAAAATCCTGGATACGCCCGGCGCGCCGCTTTCCATCACCATCGACATGCGTGATTTTAAAAAGCGCCTGACCGGTCCGGCCGGGACGGATGCGATGATGCAGATCATCCAAGCCCTGCCTCCCTGCAAGGCAGACTACATTCCGGATGCCTCCAACCCCTCCAGCCTGCTGGAATGCAAACCGCCCGACGAAATGATGGCCGTGATCGAACCCGGGATTACCACCGCCCTGGCCGAAGCCGCCAAGACCATTGCCGATCAAGTGGATCTCCTCGAGCCGGTGCGCGCTTCGGGCGCCCTGAACCTCGAGCAATCCGGGCTCCCGGTCGGGCCGCGGCAAATCCTGCAGATCGGCCGTTGGATCGTTCGCCTGAGCCCGATCCTTTGCATTGGGATCCTGATCCTGGTAACCCTGCTGGTAGTCCGTTCGTGGAGGGGATTCCTGCGCTGGTGGGGGATCCCGATCCTGGCGGCCGGGGTGGGCGTTCTGCTGACCGCGATCGTCATTTGGGTCGGGCTGGACGTGGTGATCTCGCTCGGGCGGGAGAATCTGCCGGCGAACATCTCGCCCGGCGTATTTGATACCGGCGCCGGGATTTTGGTGTTCATCGCCCACCGGTATGCGCTCGTCACCGGCGGCGAGGGCATCGTCCTCGGCTTTATCGGCCTGGGATTCGTCGTGGTATCTTTTTTCATCGGACGCGGGAAGCGCCCGGTTCCGGCGGCCGCCCCGCCCGCGGCGCCCTACACTCCGCCGCCATCCGTGCCGGATGATACGCCGCGCTCAAGCGGAATCTTCGGGTAACGTTAAAACCTTTTCACCGCGAAGCCGCAAAGGACGCGAAGGTTTAAAATATATTTTTAAAACCTTTAAGTTCTTTGCGGCTTTGCGGTGAGAATAGTTTTCCTGGATCATTCCAAAACCGTCTCCCCCGCGCGCTGCATCAACCGCACGTAGCCGTCCTCCAATCCGGATGGAACGGCGGACGTGACCGCAATCCAGCCTGTAGGAAATTCGATAGCCCATTAATTCGAGATCCTCTGCAATCTGGCAGCCTAGACATATACTAGCCTCCGGAATCAAGACCCTCCGCGTAACCGGCAGTCCTGCGGAATTTTTCGGACAAATCTCACCTTTTTTATTCTATGGCATCGATGCCGTTGAGTTGAATCCCAAATCGGATTATTAATCGCCTCAGGGATTCGAAAAGAGCCCATTTCCGAGGTTGGTTGCCCGCCAAAAGGAAAGGAACACGGAATTAAAGCTCGACGGCACCCATTCTTTTTTTGTATAATCAGATCATCGGATGACGGCCGGTATTTTTCTGTTTCGCCGGACTGCTATCCCGGAAAATTTAGCATCCAAGGCAGGAATTTAGGTCGGTTTTCTCACTGATTGGTTGTTACGACCGGACGATCATCGGAAAGCCGGCCGATGCGAAGAGCCCATCCTGGAGGTGCCGTATGCCGGACCCCGTGTCCAAAGTGGAGTCTTCCGGACGCAGAACGCATTTTGTCGTGTGGATTCTCGAGTTTGGACTGATCCTGTTTTGGTGCGCAGCGGTTTTCGGCATTGGGAGCCTAACCGTTAGAACCGTCGGCCTGCCCGCGCTGTGGGGAATCAACATACTCATCATCGCGGTTCTGCTGATCGTGGCGGGACGTGAAATCAACGGACAGTGGTTCGGGATCCTGATCGATTCCCGGAATAAGATCAGCCTCTCGCGATTCCAGATCACGCTGTGGACGGTCATGATCCTTTCCGCGTACCTCACCCTGGCGATCCCGCGGGTATTGGCGATGGTCGGCGAGAATCCGGCGCTGGATCAGGCGCAGGCGCTCAACATTTTCTTTCCGGAGCAGGTCATTCTGGCGATGGGCATCAGCGCCGCGTCGTTCACCGGCGCCAACCTGATCATGAGCAACAAAAGGTCCAAGCAGGTGAGGATGGATCTCAGGCTTACGCCCGAAGCCGCCGGCGACCGACTCAACCAGGCCAAGAGCGAATGCATCGACGCCGAGAAAAAACTCCTGCAACTGGCGCAGGATGAAAACAACCGGAAGCTGGAATTGGAGGCGGCCGCCGCCGGCATCGAAAAAGCCAAAACCGACGACGATAAACTGCTCGCCGAGAAGAAACAAATCAAAGCCAGCCTCCTCCTCGAAGCCGCGCTGCAGGACAAGGAGAAGGCCGCCGGAAATCTGGAGACAATCAAGAAATCCCTCAAATTCGCGGAGGATGAATTCGCCGCCATCAACGCCTCACAGGGATTGCTGCATAAAAACGCCGATCCCTCGGAGGCGCAATGGGCCGATCTTTTCCGCGGGGCGGAAATCGGCAATTACAAGCTGGTGGATATGTCGAAAGTACAGATGCTGTTTTTCACCGTGGTCGTCATTGTCGCGTATGGTACCGCTATTCTTGCCCTGCTCTCCAACCCGGGGATGCTGTTATCCCCCGAAGGTGTGAGCTTTCCGGAAATTACCTCATCGCTCAATGCATTGCTCGGAATCTCACACGGCACATATCTATCGGTGAAAACGGTGGATCATAGTTGATATAATCATTCTCAGGAGGACGCCCATGATTAAACCGGAAAAAGTGGGAATTGGCACGATAAAATTATTCGATCCGGCCAACAAGCGGGGTGTGATCACGCCGCAGGATATCGGCCCCGTGGAATCCCAATCCCAGAC
>JBAVFZ010000359.1:0-35445 GCA_049684495.1 Anaerolineales bacterium
CCCCACCGGGGCAGGCGAAGCAATCTCCGGTTATCGACAGGAGAAGGAGATTGCTTCGCTCCCGGAGCCTGCCCTGAGCAATGCGAAGGGGTCGCTCGCAAGGACTCCATCGTTTTTTCCGCATCCAGACAGGAAACGCGAGGCGGTATTCTTTGAATCGTATCAGGGGCACGTCATCTGGGGTGCAATGGCGATGATCACGGTTCAACTGCTGGATCGAATACACAGGGGCGGAGTGAAATGAGATTCCTTTTCTTCGGCGCCGGAGCGATCGGAACATACATCGGCGGAAGCCTCGCGAGGACGGGGGATGCGATTGCATTCGTGGAGCGCCCCGAAGTGGTGGAGCGGATGCGGCGCGATGGAATATCGCTATCGATCGCGGGCCGGACACACCGCATTCCGGTTCCCGCGGTCTTCGGCGGCGCGGCGGATGCCATGCATTCCGGGCCGTTCGACCTTTGCGTCTTCGCGCTTAAATCCTACGATACGGCGGCGGCGATCCGGACCCTGAAACCGCTTAAGGGGAAGCTGCCGCCCGTGCTCTGCCTTCAAAACGGGGTTGAAAACGAACTCGCGCTGGAGCCGGCATTCGGTCCGGGGAGCGTTATCCCCGGAACGGTGACCAGCGCCATTGGCCGCGGTCCGGCCGGAAGCGTCACCCTCGAGCGTATGCGGGGTGTGGGTATCGCCGCCGGGCATCCGCTGAGCATCCCGATTGTGGATGCGTTCACACGCGCCGGGTTGAATGCCCGGCTGTTCCCTTCCGCCCCGTCGATGAAATGGTCGAAACTGCTCACCAATCTGATCGGTAATGCCTCCTCGGCAATTATTGGATGGCCCCCCGCCGAGGTGTATGCCCACCCGCGGTTGTTCCTCCTCGAACGCGAGATGCTTCGCGAATGCCTGAGGGCGATGCGCGCCGCCGGGATCTCCGTTTCCGACCTTCCCGGCACGCCGGTCCGGGCGCTGGCGCTGGCCGTAAAGAACTTGCCGGGGATCCTGACGCGCCCGATTCTGGTCCGGGCAGTCGGCGGCGGACGCGGTGGCAAAATGCCATCGCTGTTCCTTGACCTGCAAACCGGACGCGGGAAAACCGAAGTCCAATGGCTCAACGGAGCCGTGGAGCGGACCGGACGAAAGTTCGGCGTCCCGGCTCCCGTCAACGCCCTGCTGGCCGAAACGCTTTCCCGCCTGGCCAACGGCTCGGAAAACCGTGAAAAATACCTTCAAAAACCCGAAGCATTGATCTCCCGGCTTCCCCCGGACGACCTTTCCCGGATCGGCCTGGCATAACCCGGACCCATTCCGCGGAGTCGATTGACCATGCGCATCGGCAACCATATAATGTCTTGAATGCAGCCTGTCTCACCGAATAGAGGAATGTATGCTGACAAAAGAAACAATCGGAACCCTGCTTAAGGACGCAATGCGTTCGAAGGACGAAGTCGGGAAGCGAACCTTCCGAATGATCCTCTCGGCGGTCAAGCTGGCCGAAGTGGAGAAACGCGCCGCGCTCGATGAACCCGGATTGCTCGCAATCCTCCAAAAAGAGGTCAAGACACGCCAGGAAACGATCGCGGAAGCCGAAAAAGCCAACCGCCCGGATCTGGCGAAGGAGACTCTCGCCGAACTCGAATTGATCAAATCGTTCATGCCCGCGGCGCTCACCCCTCCGGAACTCGAGGCGATCATCCGCGAGGCGATGCACGAAGCGGGCGCTTCGGCTCCCGGTGATATGGGCAAGGTGATGAAACTGGTGACCCCGAAAACGCAAGGCCGCGCCGACAACCGGGAAGTCAGCCAGCTGGTCCGCAAGCTGCTGGGAGGATGACCCGCAAGGGAACCCCGTGACCCTCGATCCCGATTCCCCTCCCCTGCCTCGCTGGCGCCAAGTCCTCGGAAGAATTCCGTCGGCCGTCGTCGTTGTCGCCAGCCTGATCCTCGCGGTGCTGATCCTGGTCCTTCCGATCCTGCCCGGCGAACAAACCGTCAGCCTGCAGTTGGGAGACGTGTCGGCCAAGGATGTCCTGGCGCCGCGGTCGGTAACCTACATCAGCGAGTCCCTTACCCGCCAGGCCCGGACCGAGGCGGCAAACGCCGTCGCGCCGGTTTATGATCCGCCCGACCCGCTGATTGCCCGGGAGCAGGCGGAAAAGCTGCAGGCGGCGCTGGATTTCATCACCAACATCCGGTCCGATCCCTATTCCTCCCTCGCGGAAAAGCTGAAAGACCTGGCTCAGCTTTCGCAGGTGAACCTCTCCGAAGAGGCGGCCGCGCGCGTCCTTCAGCTTTCGGACATGGATTGGGAGCTTGTCCAGCAGGAAGCCAAAGCCGTGCTGGAACGGATCATGCGCCAGCCGATCGGCCCCAGTCAGCTCAACGACGTCCTGGATTCCATTCCCAACTACGTCGGGCTTTCCTTCCCCGAAAATCTCAGTCACCTGGTCTCGGATCTGGTCCGTAATCTGGTCGTCCCCAACAGCCTGTACAACGAAGCCGCCACGGCGACGCTGCGCGAAGAAGCCGCGGCCAACGCCGAATCCATCACCCGCAGTTTTGTCACCGGCCAGGTGGTGATCCCGCGCGGCAAGATCGTCACGGATGCGGATTTGGAGGCCGTGTTCATGCTCGGGCTGACCACGGAATCGCTCAACCTGCGCAGCGCGGCCAGCATGATCCTGGCGGTCCTCCTGTCCGGCGTGCTGCTCCTGATGTTCATCAATCAATTCCATCCGGAAATGCCCCGGCGGATCCGGTCGGTATTCCTTTTCTGCCTGATCGTTCTGACTTTTTTGACCATCGCGCGGATCATGGTTCCGGGCCACGCCGTGCTTCCGTTCCTGCTCCCGATGGCCGCGATGGCCATCCTCATCGCCAGCCTCTTCGGAAGGGGCCTGGGGATTCTCACCGCCATGATGCTCGCCACTTTTGCCGGGTGGCTGGGAAACAACAGCCTGGAGATCGGGCTGTACGGCGGATTGAGCAGCCTGACGGCGGTGCTGCTGCTCGGCAAGGGCGAGAAGCCGCTGCGTTTCTTTGCCGCCGGCTTTGCGGCCGGGGTAACCGGAGCGCTGGTCGTGGTCATCACGCGCCTTTCCGAACCTGCCAGCGACCTGGTCGGCATCCTGACGCTGGTCATTTGCAGTTTCGTCAACGGGATGTTCTCCGGCAGCCTGTCGCTCGGCCTGCTTTTCCTGATCGGGAATCTGTTCGATATCCCGTCCAATCTTCAACTGCTCGACCTTTCCCGTCCGGACCACCCCCTGCTGCGGGAGATCCTGACCCAGGCGCCCGGAACCTACCAGCACAGCCTGCAGGTGGCCAACCTCGCGGAATATGCCGGCGAACGGATCGGGGCCAACACGCTGCTCCTGCGGGTCGGGGCGTTGTATCACGATGCGGGCAAAGCCGCGCAGCCGAAATTCTTTGTCGAGAATCAGGCGGCCGAAAGCAACCCGCACGACCGGCTCGATCCGGAATCCAGCGCCCGCCTGATCATCCGGCACACCCGCGACGGTTTGAATTTGGCGCGCAGGCACCGCCTCCCCACACGCGTGCGGGATCTGATTGCGGAGCATCACGGGACCCTGCGCGCGAATTATCAATATGGAATCGCCCTGGAAGCCGCCGGAGGCAACCCGGAAAAAGTAGACGAGGAGAAATTCCGGTACCCCGGCCCGCGGCCGCGCTCCAAGGAAGCCGCCATCCTCATGCTGGCCGACGGAGTCGAAGCCAAGTACCGGGCGGTCGTTCCCACCACGCCGGAAGACGTGGAGAAGCTGGTGCGCACGGTCCTGGACGACCGGCTCGCGCAGCACCAGTTCGACAACACCGATCTCACGCTTCACGATCTGGACGTCATCCGCGAGGCGTTGATCGACGCGCTTCGCGGCCGCAGCCATTCGCGATTGCTTTATCCGGAAGATGAAAAAAAGCAGCCGGAAGAAATCCCCCAGCCTCGGAAAAACTGAGCCCCGCCGCGTGATTCGGATCCGGCGCGAAAGGAATTTGCGCCGTCCCGTTTCCACCGCGGCGGTCCGGCGCGCCGTGCGCCGGACGCTGGAGGCGGAAGCCTGCCGGAAAAACTGCTCGGTGTCGATCCTTCTGGCCGGTGAAGAGACGGTGACATCCCTGAACGCATCCTTCCGCGGCATTCCGCGCCCGACGGATGTGCTTTCCTTTTCGGCGAACGTCGCGGATCCGGAGACGGGACTGCTACACCTCGGCGAGATCGTCATCTCGCTTCCGCGCGCCGCCCAACAGGCAGCCGCCCGGCGGTCGACTCTCGAAAATGAGGTGCTCCTGCTCGCCGTGCACGGGACTTTGCATCTCCTCGGCCACGACCATGCCAAGACCGCCGGAAAGCGGCGCATGTGGCGCACTCAAAACCTGATCCTCAAGGAGTTGGCCCGAACCGCATGAAGCCTTCCAGAACCCCCAGCCTGCTGATTTCCTTCCGCAACGCCTTCAATGGCCTGCGGTACGCGCTTCAAACCCAGCGCAACGCGCGCATCCACCTGACGGTCACATTAATTGTTCTGCTGATCGGATTATGGCTGGGGTTGAGCTTGACGGAATGGTGCCTGATCATCCTCTCCATCGGAATGGTTTGGATGGCCGAACTCTCCAATACGGTGCTCGAAAACGTTGTGGACTTGCTGAGCCCGAATTACCATGAGCTGGCCAGAATTGCCAAGGACGTCAAGGCGGGCGTGGTTGTCGTCGCCGGTTTCTCCGCCGTGCTGGTCGGCGTGCTGATCCTCGGCCCCAAACTCCTGCTGCTCTTGTAGGCCAGGTAGTAATCGCCATTCACGGGAATAGTCGACCATTTTCTTTTACCGTGCGGATTTCATGATCTTGACGGATTTTTCGTTGGATGGTAATCTCAGAGCGCATGTTGAATAAAACCGTGTCGGTCACATTCCCCAATTTACGGTGTGTGCTGGAGTCTGCCTCAGCACATATTCCCTGGGCACGCCTGCTGACCGGCACTTAATCCGTTTCTTTTAATATCCATAACGGCCACGGGCGAACCAGTATCCCGTGGCCTTTTTTATTTCCTAAAAGCTTCGCGCGGCTTCATGAAGAGTGAACCGCGCAAAGCGTCATGCCGAATCCGGCATTCCTGCGCCAGCTACGGGTTTCAATCCGCGGCTGGCGCTTTTTTTTGAGGACCCATGAACAGCATTTGGAATTCCACCCAACCATTGGGTGTTATCTGTCGAAGAGACGTCTCGGCCTTTCTCGTTTTTGTGGATGGAAAAACCATATCCTGCCGGCTGTCGCCCCGCTTTTCGGTGCCACCGGACCTTGAGGATCGAACCAAAATACCGGGCCGGCATTCCGGAAAGTCCTGGATGAAAGCGCATCCCATGCCGGCGCCGGTCGTCGGAGATTGCGTGAGGGTCGAGCGGATCGATTCCGGAAACGGTTGGATCACGGAAATACAGCCGCGGCGCAACCATATCTCCCGCCGGGCATCCGGAGGTCCGGGCGAGCAGATCCTGGCCGCCAACATCGATCAGGTGCTCGCCTTCTGCGCGCTGGGAACCGTCGCGCCCGAGTGGCATCTGCTGGATCGTTTCCTTGCGCTGGCGGAGATCGAAGGCATTCCGGCGGCCATCATCCTGTCCAAGGCCGATCTCCTTCCGCCATCCGGCCCGTTTTCGGATGAGGTCGAAACGGAAATCGGCGAATACCGGCGGATTGGCTATCCGGTGCTTGTCTGCAGCGCCAAGACCGGTCTGGGAATGGGCGAGGCCGGGTTAATGCTCCGGAATAAAATCTCGTTGCTGATGGGAAAAAGCGGGGTCGGAAAATCGTCGCTGCTCAACGCCGCATTCCCGGATTGGCGCCTGCGCGTCGCGGAAACCAGCCGCTTCGGTGAGGGCCGCTGCACAACCGCCAACGCCGAATGGCATCCGATCGGGGCGGGTGCGGTCGTGGATACCCCCGGCATCCGGAAGCTCGCGCTTTGGGATGCGGAGGACCTAAATCCGGCAACCGGCTTCCGGGAAATGCGGGCGTTGCTCGGCCAATGCCGGTTCGGCATGGATTGCCGGCACATGGAGGAACCCGGATGCGCCATCCGCCGCGCCGTGGAAACGGGCCGGGTCGGCGTCCGCCGTTTCCGCAGCATGCTGCGCCTGGCGGAGGATCGATCATGAGCCGCCGCGCGCTTCCCGGGGAGTTTTCCTGTATCCATTGCGGGGTGATCGTCTCCGGCGCGTTTGAACGCTCCGGCGTGCGGAACCGCAATCATTGCCCGTATTGCCTTTGGTCGCGTCACCTGGATTGGCGCACGCCCGGAGACCGCCTATCCTCGTGCAAAGGCGCAATGCCGCCGATAGGATTGACTCTCAAGAACGCCCGCAATAAATATGCCGCCGCTCCATCCGGCGAGTTGATGGTCGTCCATCGCTGCGCGGTTTGCGGGGCGGCTTCCATCAACCGGATCGCCGCCGACGATGGAACGGATACCCTCGTCGAGGTATTCCGATCTTCGCTGCGAATGGAATACCGCACCCGGACCGGTTTGGAAAACGGCGGAGTTCGGATCCTCGGCCGGACCGATTGGACAATCGTCTCGCGTCGCTTGTTCGGCGCGTTCCAGCCGGTTGATGCCGTCCTGCATTCGAGCGCATAAATAAACCGATTCCTCGGAACCGGCGTTCGACTCGTCCGGCGAATGCGGGTATGATGGGAACGACCGAATATTTTTCGCTCCGGGAGGCCGTCTTATGGCATCCACAATCCGTTTCGGCACCGTGGGCAGCCCGCTGTCCACACCCGCCAAACCCGGCGGAACGGTCGGGGGAATCCTGCGCACGGCCGAGCTCGGCCTGGATTGCCTCGAACTCGCCTGGGTCCGATCCGTCCGTATCTCTCCGGCATCGTGCGAGGCGATCCGGGCCCAGGCGCAAAGCAGCGGAGTCGCGCTCAGCGTTCATGCTCCGTATTTCATCAACCTGAATGCGGATTCCACCGAGTGGCCGAAAAGCCGCAAGCGGATCATGGATGCGGCGCATTTCGGAAACCTGGCGGGCGCGACCGACATCGTCATCCACCCCGGATCGTACTTCGGCCGGCCGCCGTCGGAAGTGCTCAAGACCGCCGTCCCGCGGCTGGAAGGATGTGTGAAGGAACTGCGCGACAAAGGCAATCCGGTCGTTCTCCGCCCGGAGGTCATGGGCAAGGCGGCGCTCTTCGGCTCGCTCGAAGACGTTCTGGCGCTGTCGGCGGCAGTGGACGGCGTGCTGCCGTGCGTGGATTTCGCGCACCTCCATGCCCGGACCGGCGCGCAGAACAGCTACGCCGAGTGGCTCGTAATTCTTGATGCGATCCGGTCCACCCTCGGCGCGGAAGGCCTTCGGCGGATGCACGTTCACCTTTCCGGAATCGAATACACCGCAAAGGGCGAGCGCAAGCACCTGCCGTTTGCGGATGCGGATTTGGACTACCCGCAGTTCCTGGCGGCCGTGAAAGCGCGGGGCTGCGCCGGCCGGCTTCTCTGTGAGAGCCCGATCCTGGAAAAAGACGCCATCCTTTTGCGGGATACCTGGAATAAAATCACCCCCTGAGGCGGCCGGCGCGCCTTACGCCGCCAGCCAGATCGAATAGGTAAGTTTATTGTCGTCCTGGAAGCGGACGGTAAACATTCCCCCGTGTTTTTCAATGATTTTTCGGCATATCGAAAGCTCGGTGTGGGTTTTTAACTCCTCTTCGTATTCCAGGGTGGTCTTCCTGGGAAGGATAACGCTATCGGCCATGCATTGAAGGGAATATCCCCGGCGGCCGTTTACTGCCTGTTCATCCAATCCGATCGTTACCCAGCCCGCCGATTGGGAAACCGACAGCAAATGGATCACCAGGGCGTTGAGCACTCTCCGTACTTTCTCCTCATCCACATTGGCGCCAACCTTCTCCGCCCGTACCTTGACTCGCAGAATAACGCCCAGTTCGGCGGCCATCGTCGAGAGCACGGTCACGCTCTGCGCGACCATCTCGACTAAATCGGATTTCACCGGCCGGAGGGTTTCCGATAATTGCCGGACCAGCTCGTCCGACGAAGATTCCGTCAGCAAACGCTGCAAGAAATTCTCTTCCTTCGGGGATGAGATGCTGTTAAGCGGGTCCGATCCGCTGGCCAAGGGATGTTCCTCCGGGGTGAATGGGTATGGTCGGGTTAATGGCAACGGGACATTTGGATTATCCCACATCTGTCGCTCCCAGTCCTTGGAAAATAAATTGGGCGCGCCACCCCCTAGTGGCGCGCCCGGGGGACGAACCGCCATCCAATCCTTTTCAGGCCCTCTCCCCGGAAGGAATCTGCCTTCGGGTGCCTTTCAAAGTCCCGGATGGCTTTGTAACCGCTAAGGAATGGAAATCCCCTCCACGGAATTCAAACCGGGCGGTTCCAGGGGATAGGGAAGGGTCGGGTTGGGTTGCTCCAAGGTGGTCAGGGCGCTGAGCCGATCACGCTGCATGCAGTGCGGGCAGAACAACCGGTACACTTCCCGCTCCACATATCCGCAAATGCTGCAAGTGCGTTCTCCGCCCATTTTGTCGAGAATGGTCTCGTTCATTGCTCACGTCCTTCGTTGAAAGATGGAACACCTTCCCTAAGCTCCGGGATGTCCGGGGTCATGCGCGGTGATGCGGGAGTTCCACTTCGATCAATCCGCGCGGCGCGGCAGATTCTGTCGCCATCGACCGCATCCCCGCCCGCTTCCACTGGCGTGCCATGCGCTCCACACCCGCTGCGAATTCCTCGAGAGTCCCGGCCGGGATCGAGAGCAGAACTTCCTGCTCCTGTTCATCCAGCCCGGAGGTGCGAAGCACTTCCGCCCGTTCCGAACCCAGCAGCCGGTTCCGATATTGATCGCTTATTACTGCTTGACAAACCAGTCTTTGAATCGCCGTCTCGCCCATTCCTTCATACCTCCCTTTGGAAATATGAAAATCATTGCATAATGCGGGAATTGCTTAGAACCACCCACCTCCTCCCGGGGGCGGCGATCCTGGAGGGCAGGAAAAACGGATGGTGTTGACGGAAAATATTTGACGCATGGGGCCTCCTTTTGGCCTGAACCTCACTCCCATCTTCTCCCATGCTATAGGCGGTACCTCAACAAATCCCTTACAGGGGAATTGGATCCTTCTGACATTTATAAAAATAATCGGACAAGGTTTGTCGCGTATGGGAAAGGAGGTGGTATTGAGGAATTAATGCAAAACGAGACGGTTAGTAAACCGCCTCGTTCTGATGCGTGGGTGAATGGTTTTCAGGAAATCAGGCTGTCATATAAAGCGCGGGTTTCCAAGGGGGGATCCAGGCCCAGATCGTTCCGAAGGAGGAAAACGTATTTTTGATAATGATCCACCACTTCGTGTTTCCTTCCCATCGCGGCGAGGATCTTCAGCATCCTTTGGTGCAGGTCGTCACGGAATGGATCGACTTCCAGTCCCCGGGCAGCATAAGCGCGGGCTTCCTCATTCCGGCAGAGCGCCAGGCATTCATCGGCCGCATCGCGGATCACGGTCAGAAACAGCCGGTTGATTTCTTCACGGCGCTGGCTTGCCCAATCCACGGGAACATCTTTCAAATACTCCCCGCGGAAAAGCGCTGCCGCCTTTTCCAGGCCGGTCAATCGCTTCCGGTCGGTGACAGGGCGGGCGATCGCCTCGCGGGCGGATTTTTCAAACGCGGATACGTCGTAAACGACCGTGACGTTTTCGGCAAAACGGCAAATCTGGTCGCGCAAGAGCAGGATGTCCGATCCGATGGCGCGCCGGATGCGGTACAGGGTTTGATAGAGATTCGCCAATGCGCGTCCGGAGGGCATCTCCGGCCAGAAAACGGACAATAAATCTTCTCGAGCCGCAGGCGACCGGTCGACAAGGTAAAGAAACACTTCTTTCGTTTTCTGAGAGGTCCAGGCGGCGCGCGGGATGGCGCTTCCGCTCCAGGTTATTTCGAGCGAACCCAGCGCCTTCACCGTGAGCGCCATGAGTTCAGCCGCCGGCGCCGGCAATTCGCCGGTCCGGCCTCCGCGCAACTGCCTGGCGGACCGTTCGATCAGGGAAACGCAATATCCGCCGAGGAGCGGATTGGGGATAAACGCCGCCAGGAGATCCGCGGCGCTTCCGGCTTCCCGAACCAGGTTCTGATCCGAGCCCCCGGCGAAGGATAATTCGAACGCTTTCTGCAGCGAGGCTTCCGCTTGCGGTGAATTTCCGGTCCGGAGCAGTGTCCGGGCCAGCAGGAAATGCGATCCGGCGACCGCGGCGGCCGAGGCCCGCCCATTCTCCAGCACCGCCACCGCTTCCTGCAGGACTTTTAAAGCATCCGCGGACCGCCCCATCTCTTCAAGGAGAATTCCCTCGAAGACCCGGCCGCTTGCGCGCGTGATTTCCGTTTCCCCCTCGGCCAGCCCTTCCGCGCGCTGGATCCATTCCATCGCCGCGGGAAAATTTTTCAAACGCCGGTTGAGATCGGCCCAGGCGCGATAGATATATCCCATCATGGCCAGATCGCCGGATTCTTCCGCCAGGTTGTCCGCCGACGCGTAATAGCCCGCCGCCTTGGAATATTCGCCGCGGTCCTTGAGCAGGTCCCCCAACCCGGTGAAGATCAGCATTTGGGAATGCTTGTCGCCGGATTTTCGCGACCATTCCATCGCCTCGGTGTAGGACGCTTCGGCTTCCTCAAGCTGGCCCATCATATGCTGGTCGTACGCCAGGTTGTTCAGCGCGATGGCGATCGGTCCCGGATATCCGAGCTCCCTCCATAACCCCAGCGCCCGCCGCTGCAGGATGTAGGATTCGGCGGTTTCTCCGGATGTTTGCAGCGTATTGGCGAGTTCTGTCAGCACGTGCGCGCGGTCATAGCTGCGTTCATCGGAGGGGAATTTCGCCAGCGCATCCCGCAGGTAGCGGATGGCCTCCGGTATTTTTCCCAGCGCGGCGGCGCAGCGTCCGGCATGTTCGGCCGCCATTCGCAGGTCGGCGATATCCACGCCGCCGGCGGCGCCCTTTTGCAGCAGACTATCGGCCAGCGCCCAGCCCCTCTCGTATTCCCCCCTGCGGAAGGCCAGCCAGGCGCGGGTCACCTGCAGGCTGTTCCGGCGGGCGGCATTCTGCGTTCGATCCAGCCCTTCATCGGCGATGTCAAGGTATTCTTCGGCTCTGGAAAAATTTCCACCCATGCCCAGGGTCATCGCCGCGCAGACATACACGCGCGGGACCTCGAATCGCACGGAGTACAGCCGCCGGGCCCAATCCTGCAGTGTCTGGGCACGGCCGGATTCGTAAATCCGTTGGACCTGCTCCTCGGCCAATCGCGCCGCGCGCGGGAGGTTGCCCGCCTGGATAAAATAGGAAAACGCGGCTTCGGGCAGCCCGATCCGGAGATTCCACTCGGCGGATCTTTCCAACAGCGTTTTATGGCGCTCGGCGTCCCGCTTTTGAAGCTGGGCCAGCAGGAATTCCCGGAAGAGATTATGGAACCGGTAGGTGGGCTGCTCCTCGCCGGATGCGACGACGAACAAGCGGCGGGAATCGAGTTGCCCCAGCAGCTCCCGGCTGTCGTTGCGGTCCAGAAGAAAATCGCACGCCGCCCGGTCCATATCCACCAGAACCGAAGAATCAAGCATGAACCGCCGGAGCGCATCCGGCTGCTGCTCGAGGACTTCACTGGCCAGGAATTGATACACGCGGTCCCGCCCGATGATCCCGGGACCGAGCGGAAGACCCCGCCACAGCAGATGGCTGCTCATCAGGATCCCAGTCACCCAGCCCTCGTTCGCCGATACCAGCGCGTCCGCTTCCGCCGGCGGGAGGGAAATCCGGTTGCGGGAAACGACCAGATCCTGCACCTCGGCGGGCGTGAACCGCAAATGCTCTTCGCTGAAGCCGGCGGTTTGCTGCGCGGCGACGAGCGGCGTGATGTGCAGGCCCGGGATGTGGCGGCTGATAAGCAGCAGGTGCAGCGCGGGCGGCATATCCTGCAGAAACGCATTCAACACTTCGACGATCGGAGTTGCTTCTTCCACCAGATGAAAATCGTCGATCACCAGGACGGTGAAATCCGGCAGCGCTTGATCCAGGGCGCCGGCCAGCGCCGACCCGAGCGCGCCGGGATTTTCGGAGACGGCCGGCAGGCCGATCAGGCTGAGCGGCGGCGGAGTCCACTCCGGCAGCGTGGTTTGGAGTGCATACAGGATGTCGGTACAGAAGGTGGATGAGTCCCGGTCGCTTTCATCAAGTTGCAGCCAGGCCACCGGGAAATCCGAGGAGCGTGCAAATTGCGCGGCCAATGTGGATTTCCCATATCCGGGGGCCGCGACCAGCAGGGTTAATTTCCGGAAAATGTTGCTCTGGACGGCTTCCAGAAGCCGTGTGCGGGTTAACTCCCCATCCAGCGGTCTGGGTGGGAAAAACCGCGCCTTTTGCCTTGGAGTTGATATCGGAACAACCATACCAAGGATTGTACTCCCAATCCCCCGCCCCCTCCGCCGCCGGATGGCCGCGAAGGGTCGGATATAATCACCCGCTGGCCTATGAATTCGAATACGCGATCATCCGTAATAGCCGTGGATCCGCTTCGTCCGGAACCGGCCGCCATCCAATGCGCGGTCGAATGCCTGGTCCGCGGCGGGCTGGTCGCTTTCCCCACCGAGACGGTTTACGGCTTGGGCGCGAACGCTTTCGATTCGTCCGCCGTCCGCAGGATCTTCGAGGTCAAGGGCAGGCCGCCGACCGATCCGCTGATCGTGCACCTCGCATTCCTCGCGGATGCGCCGACGGTGGCGGTGGATATTCCGTCCGTCGTGGAAACGCTCGGCCGGCGGTTCTGGCCCGGCCCGCTAACGCTGCTCCTGCCGCGGCGGGATTCGCTTCCGCCGGAGGTATCCGCCGGACTGGATACGGTGGCCGTGCGCGTGCCCTCGCATCCGGTCGCCCGGGCGCTGCTGCAGGCGGCGGGGCTGCCGATCGCAGCTCCTTCCGCCAATTTGTTCGGGCATACCAGCCCCACCCAGGCCCGGCATGTGATCGACGATCTGGGCGGCCGGGTGGATTTGATCCTTGACGCGGGACCGACCGACTGGGGGGTGGAATCGACGATCCTGGATCCGTTGCAATCGCCGCCCGTGCTGCTCCGCCCGGGCGGAATATCCATCGCCGAACTCGAATCGGTTCTCGGGCCGATCCGGGTGGCTCTGCCTGAGGAGCGCATCAGCGCCGCACCCGGCCGGCAGCCGCGCCACTATGCTCCCTTCGCGCGCTTGATCCTCTGCCCCGGAGAGTCCCCGGCGGAGATTGCGGCTTCGGTCCTTACGATCGCCCGCCGTGAACGGAAGGAAAATCACCGGATCGGAATAATTGCCGCCTCGGAAATCGTTTCCCGGATTGATCCGTCGGAGCCCGCCCTCCTGCTCCGCGATCTGGGTTCGATCGGCGACTTGCGCGGGATTTCCCGGCGGCTGTTTACCTGCCTGCGCGAGCTTGAATCCGAAGGCGCGGATATCATCCTCGCCCACCGGCTGCCAAGCGAAGGCGTTGGTGCGGCGCTCAACGACCGGCTTACCCGGGCGGCCGCAGAGTAGGGGCGCACTGCCGTGCGCCCTTACAGGGGGGACGGAATAAGGGGTGAGGACGGGATGTGCTTCCCGGTTTGACCAGTTTCGCGAACAGCGGTAGCATCCCCGATATGGCTACGGTTTTGTGTTTGAATTACCCTCCCGCATTGGTTAACCGCCCGGTGGTGGCAAGTTTGGTTTCCATGTACCAATTGGAAGTTAACATCCTCCGCGCCCAGGTAACGCGCGAGGAGGGCTGGCTGGTCGTCGCCATCAGCGGGGATCCCCGGAAAATTTCGGAAGCCGTGAAATGGCTGGTCAACGAGGGGATCGAGGTCACCGAAAATCCGGAGTTGGACGCGGACGTATAAACCATGCGGGGTTTGATCCTCAACGCCGATGATTACGGGCTGACCCGCGGGGTCAGCCAGGGTATTCGCTACGCGTTTTCCTGCGGGGTCCTATCATCCGCAACGGCGATGACGAACCTCCCCGGCACGGTCCGCGGGCTTGAAATTGCCAAACGCGATTCGCCGCACCTCCCAATCGGAGTCCACCTTACCCTTACCTCTGGGAAACCGCTTTCCCCTGTGGAAAAAGTCCCGACGCTCGTGGATGGGGAGGGATGCTTTTTTTCACGGGAGTCGTTTCTCGCGCGTTTGGACAGCATCAATCCGGAGGAAGCCGGCCTCGAATTCCGCGCCCAGATCGATGCCTTGCGGCTGCATGGCTATCAACCGGACCACCTCGACAGCCACCATTTCGCCTCGTACCTCTCCGCCGGATTGCTGGATCAGATGCTTCTCCTGGCGGAAGAGTATCATCTGGCCGTGCGGCCGCCCGCGGGATGCGACGGCTCCATATTGGAATTATTCCCGGACTTGCCCGAATCCGTTGCCGCCTTTATGCAACGTGACGCGCAAGCCCTCATCCGCCGGGCATCCATCCCGACCGCCGACCAGCTGTATTTGTCCTACTTCGGAAAAACCGCGACCCAAAAGCACCTGTCTTGGATTCTCGACGGCTTGCCGGACGGGGTCAGCGAGATCATGTGCCATCCGGGGATGTCCGACGGCGAATTGCGTGCCGTCAGCGATTACGCCGAAGAACGCGGCTACGAATTGGACATCCTGACCGAATCCGGCCTGCCGGGACTACTGAAAATGCATGAAATACAACTCGTCACCTACGGCAGCCTGAATGCCTGATCCCGCCGATCCTCCCATCGACCCGTCGCCGGAATTTCATATGGAACCGGTCGCGCCCGGAATTTCCGGGAAAATCAGCGGTTGGGCCGCGTCGGCCCTGACCGCATTATTGCGATTCGCCTTCCACCTGCTCTATCACCAACTCGCTTTCTCCTACGACGCGGTCGCCTGGATCGTATCCGCCGGCGAGTGGGCGGATTGGCGGCGCTGCGTTATCCCCTATTTGCCCCCCGGCCGGGTGCTTGAAATCGCGCACGGGACCGGCACCCTGTCGCTGGATATGGCGGCGGGCGGACATCCCGTGACGGGGATCGACCTCTCCGGGGCGATGGGAAAAATCGCGCGCGCGAAAATCCTCCGCCGCCGGAGGAGCGCCGCCGATATCGGATCCGCCGGCGATCCTGCGCTGGTCCAGGCGGACGTCCAACTACTTCCATTTCAATCGGGGGTTTTCGCGGCGGCGACCGCCACCTTCCCGGCGGACTTCCTATTCCAGCGGTCGACCTTCCGGGCGGTGCATCGCGCGCTGCGTCCCGGCGGGATATGGATCATCCTCCCCACGGCGTTCCCCGAAGGGTTCGCGAAGCGCTGGCTGCCGGATGAAGAAACGATTTCCTCCGGCGGGATCTGGCGCAGGTTGATCCGGAATATGGAGGCATGCGGTTTCCGCGTCCGGATGGAAATCGTCCGCCGCCCGCGCAGCCGGGTGCTCCTAATACTTGCTGAAAAACAATAGATTTTTCCACGAAGAGCACGAAGCACACCAAGGGAACTGAAGTTCACGAAATTTTTTTTATTCTGAAAAACGCCTTCCCATCCCTCCCCTCCCGACAAACCGTTCGATAAAAATCCACTCAGTAATTCCTCCCCTCCCTTCCCGTATAACGGGAAGGGAGGGGAGGAGAAGGAGGGGTAGGATGGGATGGCAAAAATACGTGTCCTTCTGATTTTCCTTCGTGTGTCTTCGTGGATTTAACAAAAGCCTCCCCGCGGATCGGAGGAATCCGCAGGGAGGCCGAGAGGATTTGTAGAGGATCGGTCGCAACTACGAGCGGTTGTTCTTCTACGAGCGATTGTTCTTCAGCCGCAGGAAGGCCGGAAGTTCACGGTCGTCTTCCCCGTCGGTCATCCCGGAATAAACCGGCATATTCGGCCGGACCGAGACTTCCATCGGGATCGCGGCACTGATCCGCCGGGGCGCGATCGGAACGGCCGCCGAAGAATTGGAGCTCGGCAGGGTCATCTGCGACGCCTTCAGCGGCGCCGGCCGCGCGAGGATCCGATCCAGCTTGCGGGTCACAGCCGGCTTTTCGAAACCGGTCGCGATCACGGTGATCCGCATCTCGTCGGTCAGGCTCGGGTCGATGACCGCGCCGAAGATAAGGTTGACGTCCGGATGCGCAGTCTCCTTGATGATCGCCGCCGCTTCGCTGACCTCGAGCAGGCTCAGGTTGTTGCCGGCGGTGACGTTGAAGATAACCCCGCGCGCACCGTCGATGGTGATGTCGAGCAGCTGGCTGAAGATCGCCTGTTCGGCCGCCTTGCGAGCCCGGTCCTCGCCCGAAGCGCGCCCGACCGCCATCAGCGCCGCGCCGCCTTCCTGCATGACCGCGCGCACGTCGGCGAAATCGACGTTGATCAGGCCGGGGACGGTGATCAGTTCCGAAATTCCCTGCACGCCCTGGCGCAGGACGTCATCCGCGGTGCGGAAGGAATCCTGCAGGGTGGCCCGTTTGTCGGAAAGCTGGAGCAGCCGGTCGTTGGGGATCACGATCAGCGTATTAACCTGCTCCTTGAGGCGGGCGATGCCTTCATCGGCCGTATGCGAGCGGCGGTTGCCTTCGAATGTGAAAGGCTTGGTGACCACGCCGATGGCGAGCGTTCCGGCCTCCTTGGCAATCTGCGCCACGATCGGCGCCGCTCCGGTGCCGGTCCCGCCGCCCATGCCGCAGGTGATGAACACCATATCCGCGCCCTTGAGCGTGTCGTAAAGCTCCTCGGCGGATTCTTCCGCCGCCTTCTGCCCCATCTTCGGATCGCCGCCTGCCCCAAGCCCCTTGGTGAGCTTTTCGCCGATCCGCACGCGGGTGGGCGCATTCGAAAGCAGCAACGCCTGGGCGTCGGTATTAATCGCCACAAATTCGATCCCCTGCATATTTTCGGCGATCATCCGGTTGACGGCATTCTGTCCGCCGCCGCCTACGCCGACCACCTTGATACGAGCAAACGCCTCCGATTTCTGTACTGACGACATGGATCCTCCTCTCAGGTATGTGTTTCGCTTTTTATCCGGCCCGGGCAAGCTGCTTCTCCGTGCCCGAAGCCCTCCGCGCGGCTCCTCCGCCGGCGCGGGATGTGCTCTAGGGCGCCATTCCCTTCAGGATCGTCTTGATGAAATCCTGAACCTTCTTGCCGACATCCGCGCCCTCGCGGCTGCGGGGTTTGTGCGCCGGTCGTGCCGTCGCCAGCCCCTGCACTTCCTTCTGCAGCCAGATCAACAGGCCCACGCTCGTGGCATAGGCCGGGCTGTTCAATTGATCCACCAACCCCTTGAGCTCTCCCGGGCTGGCGACCCTCACCGGCAGGCCGAGCGTCTGGCTGGCCAGCAGCCTGACCCCGGGCAGCAGGCTCGCGCCGCCCGTCAGCACGACCCCCGCCGGAAGATAATTCGTCATACCCACCCGTTCGATCTCCTGCGCCACCATGGAAAAGATCTCTTCCATGCGCGGCTGAATGATCGAGACGAGGTCGGAACGCAGCACCTGGGCCGGCGCTTCCTCGCCGAACAGGCGGACCATGAAGCTTTCCCCGGGCGTGATCTCCGAGACGAGCGTGTGCCCGTGGGCCAGCTTGATCGATTCGGCCACTTCGGCGGGCATCCGCAAGCCGTGGGCGATATCCGCCGTGACGTGGTTACCGCCCACCGGCAGCACCGCGGTGTGGCTGACCGTTCCCTCGTGATAGAGCGCCAGGTCGGTCGTGCCCCCGCCGATATCGACCACGCCCACCCCCATGTCGCGTTCCGTCTCGCGCAGCACGGCTTCGGCCGACGCGATCGGGTTCAGGACAAATCCTTCCACTTCCACACCGCAGATCTGGACGCACTGGGCAAGGTTGCGCAGCGCGGTCGATGAGGCGGTGATAATATGCGTTTCCATTTCCAGCCGGAAGCCGTGCATGCCCACCGGATTGCGGATCCCCTCCTGGCCGTCGACCACAAACCCGCGCGGAAGCACATGCACGATCTGCCGGTCGTACGGGACGGCAATGGCGCGCGCCGCTTCGCTGGCCCGGGCCACGTCCTCGGCCGCAATAACTTCCCCGGCCACGCCCACCACGCCGCGGCTGTTGATCGAAGAGACCTGGGCTCCCGCCAGGCTGACCACCGCCGACGCAATCTCGTAGCCCGCCGTGCGCTGGGCTTTATCGACCGAGGCGGCGATGGCGCGGGCCGCCTCTTCCACGTTGACCACCACGCCGCGCTTCATGCCGCGCGAGGGTTCGATCCCCACGCCGATGATCTGCAGCGAGCCGTCTTCCAGCTCCTGCGCCACCAGCGTGCAGATTTTCGTCGTGCCAACGTCGATCCCGGTGTACAGGTTTACATTCATCCGATCCGCATCCTTGCCGCGGCTCTACCGGCGGTAGAAAGGCTGCCGCAGATTTTCAACGCTCACCATCCCCGGCCGGATTCCCCTGCCGGTCAAAAAGTCCATCAGGCGGCGGTACACGTCCAGCTTCTGGTCGATCATTCCCGAATTTCCGAAATACACCATCCAGCCGCCCGGATCCATCATCCCCAGCCCGTGTCCGGCGTCGTAGATCAATTGGGTCCCGGAGGGTAATGCCACCGTCAGCTCCAGCGCCTGCACGACCACCGCCGGATTAATGTCCGGCTCGGCGTCGAACGCGATCGGCAGCCCCATCTCCTGCACCTCCAGCCGGACCAGATCCGTGCGGTCCGCCAATGCCGGGAAGAACACGCCCTCGGCATCGACCCAATAGGAGGAAGTCTCCTGGACCCACAGCAGAATCGGTTCACGCTCCTGGATGGTCACCGTCACCGCGCCGTCGAAATCCACGCTTACGGAGGCGCTCCGCACCGCCGGTATTTTCCGCAGGATCTCGCCCTCCACGAAAGCGGGGGCAATCAGGAACAGGTTGCTACCCGGCAAATCCGAAGCGGTCAGGATGCTGTCGGCGGAAAGGTACTGCAGCCCGCGCATCCGCGGAGCCTCGACCCGGAACATCGGCGCCGTGAGCAGGAAGAGCAATGCCGCGCAGGCCAATCCGGAAAGGATCGTGGCCAGGCCGCGCGGCGAGAAGGAGAGCGTCAGCACCGGCAGTTGCACTTCCACCCCGGGATCCGCCAGGGAAATGTTGTACATGCGCTGGACGCGCGCCGCCGGCCCCCGCGGCCGGATCTCCCATGCCGGCGGCGGCGCGGCGGGGCGCGGCGCCGCCGCGCGGGAATTCCAATTCACGCTCCGCGGCGCCGGCTTTTCCCGGTTCCGTCGCAGCTGCTCCGCTCGTGAAATTTTCTCCTGCTTCCGAATGCCGATCGCCATTTCTGCCTTCTACATTTGTCCGTCATGCTGAGCGAAGCGAAGCATCTGCTTTTTCTTCGAATGGATCCTTCGCTGGCGCTCAGGATGACAAGGGAACTAATTCTTCCGAAAACTCCGTTCGCTTTTCGTCCGTTCCGCATGCCGCTCGAGCGCCAGTTCGATCAGCCGGTCCAGCAACGCGGGATACGCCAATCCGGTCTTCTCCCACAGTTTCGGGTACATGCTGATGGTGGTGAACCCCGGCATCGTGTTCAATTCGTTGATGAACAGTTCTCCGGTTTTGCGGTCCATCAGAAAATCCGCCCGCGAGAGTCCGGCGCCGTCGATCGCGCGGTACGCTTCGACCGCCATGCGCTGCACCTCGCGGACCTTTTCCTCCGAAAGCGGCGCCGGAATGAGCAGCTGCGACGTCCCGTCGACGTATTTCGATTCGTAGGAATAGAACTCGCGGCTCGGGATCACCTCGCCCGGGATCGACGCCTGCGGCTGCTCGTTGCCGAGCACGCTGACCTCGATCTCGCGCGCGTCGATCCCGCGCTCGATCAGCACGCGCCGGTCGTAGCGCGCGGCATCGGCCAGCCCCTCGACCAGGTCGGAGCGGTTGGCGCAGCGCGAGATCCCGACCGATGAACCGAGGTTGGCCGGCTTGGTGAAGAACGGATACGGCGCCGCCGCTTCCGCCCGGCGCAGCACGCCGTCGAGGTCGTGGGCGATCTCGCCGCGCGTGCACAGAACGTACTCCAGCATCGGAAGGCCGTGCGCCCGCATCAGTTGCTTGAAGAGCGCTTTATCCATCGCCACCGAGGAAGCCAGGACCCCGGCGCCGACGTAGGGCACTTCGGCCATCTCGAGCAGGCCCTGGAGCGTTCCGTCCTCGCCGAAAGTCCCGTGCAGCACCGGAAAAACCACATCCACTTCGCGGCAAAGCCGCAGGTGAAGTTCCTCGTCGCCGCCGTTGGATTGGATCTCCCAGATCCGCGCCGGCCCCGGCTCGGCCAGCATCGCCGCGCGCGGGGATGCCCCGCCGCGGGTGGTGAGCGTTTGCATCACGCGCTCTCCCGCGATCCACCGGCCCTCCGGCGTGATGCCGATCTCCGTCACGTCGTAGCGCGAGCGGTCGAGCGCCCCGAGGACCGATTGGGCCGACATCAGGGAGACCTCATGTTCGCCCGAGCGGCCGCCGTAGATCACGCCGATGCGCAGCTTAGCCATTGGATCCTCGAAGCGCTTCCGGCCAATCGCCGGCCATGACGATCTCCGGCTCGAGCTCGACCCCGAATTTCTCGCGGACCGTCGTGCGGGCCAGGTCCATCAGCGCGCGGATATCCTCGGCCCGGGCGTCGCCCAGGTTGACGAAGAAGTTCGCATGCTGCTGGGAAATTTCCACGTTGCCCATCCGGTACCCTTTCAAACCCGCCGCCTCGATCAGCCTTCCGGCGTGATCTCCGGGCGGATTCTTGAACATCGATCCCAGCGACGCGCCCGTCGGCTGGGTCGCCCGCCGCCGGGCCAGGAGCTCGCCGACTTTTGCGACGGCTTCCGAAGGCTCGCAGCGGGCAAGTCTGAATTCGACCGAGAGCACAACCGCCTGCCCGGGGCGTTTGCGGAGCATGCTCGAACGGTAGGAAAAATCCAGCTCTGCGGGCTCCACCGTCCGCCGGTCGGCCGAAATACCCGTCTTTTCAGGCGATTCCATTCGTTGCAAGATTTCTACCATCCGCAGCGAACCGGCCGTTTCGCCGCCAAAAGCACCGGCATTGCCCACCACCGCCCCACCTACGGTGCCCGGGATCGTGGCCGCCCATTCCAGCCCGGTCCACCCGAGCTGCGCCGCCTGGCGCGCGATCGCGCCGATCGAAGCGCCGGATTCAGCCCACACCACAGCGGTATCCTTGGAACCGTTTTTCCCCGGGCGGAATTCGAACCGTTTGGCACGGTTGTACAGCACCAGATCGCGGCAGCCGGCGTCCGAGATCAGGGTGTTGGATCCGCTGCCGAGGACGAAGAATGGAATGTCCTCCTGCCACAGCCATTGTACGGTCTGCGCCAGTTCGTCGGCGCCGGTCACCTCCACCAGCGCGTCCGCGAGCCCTCCGACCTTGGCCGTCGTCAGGCGGCCGAGCGGGACCTCTTCCTGCATCCGGTTCCCGAACTGCCTTCGCAATTTCTCCAGCGGCAGGATCGGGGCGCGGATGGCGGCGCCGCGCTCGGCATCGATCACCCGCATCCGGCGCAGGACTTCCTCGCCCACGCGGTTGGCGTCCCCCGCGCTGAGCATGACCAGCACGTCGCCGCAGCGCAATTCGCGGGTGAGGTACGGGACCGCTTCCATCAAACCGGGAATGTAGACCGCCTCCGTGTTGGTCATCGCGCGCACCACCTCCTCGATCGGGAACGCGGCATCCATCGGCTCGCGCGCCCGATACACGGGAAGCACCACCACCTTATCGGCTTCCCCAAAGGCCTGCACGAACTCCTTCTCCAGCACCCTCGTACGGGAATAGGTATGCGGCTGCCACACCGCCCAAATCCGGCTTTCCGGGTATCGTTGGCGGGCCGCGGAGAGCGTCGCCCGGATCTCGCTCGGATGATGGGCGTAATCGTCGACCACGGTGATCCCGCAGGCCTCGCCCATGATCTCGAAGCGCCGTTCCGCGCCGCGATATTGGGACAGGAATTTCGCGGCATGCGGGAACGGCACGCCGCACAAATCCGCCGTGCACAGGGCGGCCAGCGAATTGCAGACGTTGTGCATCCCGGGCAGGCGGGTCCGCACGCGGCCCATGAGCTCGCCCCCGCGCACCGCCAGAAAATCGCTGCCGCCCTCGGAGTTGGCCTGGATCTGGGTCGCCTGCCAGTCCGCTTCCATGTCCACCGCGTAGGTATAGACCGCCGTCTTCGGATGGCGTCGCTTGAACTCGTCCACCACGCGGATCGCTCCGGGGGAATCCGCGCACACCACCACCGAACCGCCGGGCTGGACACGGTCCAGGAACTGCGCGAAGGCCAGATGCAGATCCTCGATCGTCGGATAACAATCGGGGTGATCGTGTTCGACGTTGGTCACCACCGCGATCCACGGCGATAGCCCGAGGAAGGCGCGGTCGTATTCGTCGGCTTCGATCACAAAATAATCGCCCTTCCCCGCGCGCGCGTTCGAGCCGCCGAAATCCGTGAGCGCGCCGCCCGTAATGAAGGTAGGATCCAGACCCTGCCGGACCAGCAAATGGGCGATCTCGCCGGTGGTTGTGGTTTTTCCGTGCGTTCCGGAGACGGCGACGGTGCGTTTGCCCTGGGTGAGCGGACCGAAGAACTCCGAACGCTTGTAGACAGGAAGTCCCGCGCGACGCGCCGCCACGACCTCGACGTTGTCTTCCTTCACCGCCGAGGAGACGATGACCGCGTCCGCGCCGCGGATGTTTTCCGCCGCGTGCCCGACCGTCACCTGCGCGCCGAGATCGCGCAGGCCGTCGAGGAAGGTGGATTCCGCCATATCCGAACCGCTCACCCGTTCACCCCGTTCCAGGAGCACCCGGGCAATCGCCGAGAGCCCCGAACCGCCGATGCCGACAAAGTGGTAGTGCATATCACACAAACACCACGATCACGAAGATGAACGCCACCGCGACGGCGACAAACACCCACATCTCGCCCAGGAGCACCGGGGGCATGTACTGCATCATGGCGACGATCTCCGGGCTCTTGGCGCTGGCCAGCGCGGGCTCGAATCCCGGGAACGGATACCCCGCCTTGTGCAGGAAGAACCACAGGCTTCCGACCAGCAGCGCGCCGTTGAGCGCCCCCAGCACGATCCCGAGCAGCCAATCCTGCAGCCGTTCGCGCAGGAAGCGGTCGGCCGGGATCCACGGCAGGCGCGGAGTCAGGTAGCCGAAGTAGGTCAATACCGCGAAGACCCCCGCCCGCACCATGAAGACTTCCGGCGCGGCCAAACTCGAAAGCAGGCCCGCGGCGTATTTATCCAGCAGCATGTTGATGAACATCGCCAGCACCAGGGAACACGCGACGAGCAGTTCCTTGGCCCAGCCGCGCAGCGAGCCGATTACCGCGAAGAAAATCACCATCAGCCAGAACACCAGGGGCATGGTCATGGCGGGTTACTTCGGACCTTCCTTGACCGCCGCGATCACTTCCCCAGCCAGCTTGAGCGAGGCGTTCTTCTGGTTGATCTTTTCCAGAACCTTGCGCATATCCTTGCGCCGGGGTTTATCCGCCATCAGGGAGAGCACTTCCGCCGCCATGCTCTCGGAAAGCGTCTCATCCGGGAGCACCACCGCCGCGCCCTGGGATGCGAGGTAATCGGCGTTGGTTCGCTGGTAGCGCCATGCGTGCGGGTACGGCACCAGGATCGACGGCAGCCCGAAATGCGGGTACTCGCCGAGGATCGAAGCCCCCGCGCGCGAGACCACCACGTCGGATGCCGCGAGGGCCCCGCCCATCTCCTCATGGACATACGGGTAGGCGTGGTAGCGGGCTTTCTGCCATTTCGGCAGGTTGTGCTGCACCTTCTCCACTTCCGGCCAGTCGAGGGTTCCCGTTATGTGTATCACGTGCACCTCCTCCAGTAACTTGGGCAGCGCCGCCAGGAGCGCCCGGTTGATGGACCGCGCTCCCCGGCTGCCGCCGAAAACCAGCAACACCGGCTCATCCGCCGGAATTCCGAAGGCTTTCCGCCCGGCCGCGCGCGAAGCCGTCAGCACTTCTTCACGCAGCGGGTACCCGGTGACGACCACCGGCGCGCGCTTCGGGTAATAGGCGGCGGACCGTTCCGTGGTCACCGCGATCCGCCGTGCAAACCGGGCCGCGAATTTCGCGGCCAGCGCCGGTTCGATATCCGGCACGTACACCACGACCGGGACCTTCCGCAGCCAGGCCGCCATCACAGCGGGGGCCGTCAAATACCCCCCGGTCGCAAACACCACATCCGCCTTGAACCGCGCGATCTCACGCCAGGCTTCCACCGTTCCCAGCATCAGCCGGAACGCATTTCCCGGCGCCGCTTTCCACCCCACCCCGTGCATCCCGGCGGCGTGGATCGCCCGGATGGGAATGCCCGCCCGCGGCACAAGTTCCAATTCCATCCCGCCCCGTCCGCCCAGCCATTCGAGCTCGGCCTCAGGCGCCAAATGCCGGAGTGCCTGCGCCGTCGCGAGTGCGGGGTAAATTCCTCCCCCCGTTCCTCCGGCGCAAAGAAGAATCTTCACCCGCCGCCTCCGCCGGGTCGTCTTCCTTCCGGCTTCGAGATATATTCAGGAGCATCCCCATCGCCCCCAGCGTCAGGACGAGATTGGATCCTCCGTAACTGAAGAACGGAAGGGCGTTCCCCGCAAACGGCAGCACCTGCAGGATCGTCAGGATGTTGATCGCCGCCTCGAGCGCCACCCAGGTGGTCACGCCCGCCGCCAGGAGCAGCCCCAGTTCGTCGCGCGCATTCATCGCGATCTTGAACCCGCGCCAGACCAGCAGGACGAATAGCGCCAGCACGAACACCGCGCCCACAAAACCCAGTTCCTCGCCGATGACGGCGAACACGCTGTCGGTATGCGCCGCCGGCAGCGAGAAGTATTTGAACCGGCTGGCTCCGGCCCCCACCCCGAAAAATCCTCCGGAGGAGATCGCCGCCAGCGCTTCGCGGATATGCAGGTTGGCCTCGCGGATGTTGCGCCACCCGGCCAGGTAGTCCGCGATGCGCTGAGGCCGGAAGACCGCCGCCAGCAATCCACCGCCGACTCCAATCACCAGCGAGCCGGTGATGACATTCTGGATCTTGCCGCCGCCGAAATAGAACATGGCGATTCCGAGCAGCACGACCGTGACCGCGGCGCTGTAATCCGGTTCGATCGCGATCAATCCGGAGAACAGCGCGATCAGCGCCGCATAAGGGATCAGCCCGAGCTTCACGTCGTGCAGCACATCGGCCTTGGAGACCAGCCACACCGCCAGGTAGATCACGGTGACGAATTTCGCCAGCTCCGAGGGTTGAACCGAATTGCCGAACAGACCGACCCGGGTCAGGGATTCTCCCTTGAGCGCGACCACCGCAATCAGCGCCGCCACGGTCGCCAATGCGATCAGCACGACCAAGCCCTTGATCCGCAGGAAGATGTGGTAATCGAGGATGTACATCAGCGCCATGAAGATCAGGCCGACCACCGCCCATCCCAGCTGGCGCAGGAAGAGCACCCACACCGAATCGGTTCCGTAATAGGTGTAGGAGACTCCCCAGGTGGTCGAGGCGACGGTGATCAGCCCGGCGGTCAGCATGGTGACGACCACCAGGAGCAGGATGACATCGAAGCCGAGGTCCGCCCCGGTCATGCGCTCCTTCAGGATCGACTTCATTCCTCACCCGCTTTCATGGCGTTTACCAAATCGCGGAATTTTTTCCCGCGCTCCTCGAAATCCTTGAAGGCGTCGTAGCTCGTGCCGCCCGGCGAAAGCAGGACTACGCTTCCGGGCTTGACGATCCCGGCGGCTTTCTCCACGGCCGCTTCGAGCGGGCCGACGCTCGCGATCGAGTACGGCCGCTCCCCCGCCCGAACTTCCCCCAGCGCCCGGCGGATGAGGTCCGCCGCCTCGCCGAACAGGACGACATGATCCACACGCCGGCGGACCCAATCGGCCCACGCGTTCCATGGAAGTTTTTTATCCCGGCCGCCGGCCAGCAGGACGATCGGTTCATCGAACGCGCGGATCGCGGCGATTGCCCGCTCGGGGGCGGTCGCGATCGAATCGTTGTACCAATCCGCTCCGCGCCTGCGGGCGACGAACTCCAGCCGGTGCGCGACGCCGCGGAAGCCCTCGATGCCTTCGGCGAGGACGGCCGCCGGAAAGCCGGCCACGGCCCCGATCGCGCAGGCGGCGACCGCGTTGGCGAGGTTGTGTTCCCCGCGCAACAGGACCGTATCGCGGGAAGCGGCCGGTTCGCGCCGTCCATCGCGCTCGATGACGATCCAACCGCCGTCGAGGTACGCGCCGTCGCCGTCCCAGGCTTTCGGTCCGGCCCGGAAGAACGAGCATTTTCCGCGGGCTCGGCCGCCCAGGGACCGGGCTTCAACCGAATCCCATCCGATCACCGCGGCGTCCTCCGCCGATTGGAAATCCAAAATCCGCGCCTTGGCCTCGCGGTAGGCTTCCATCGTATGGTGCCGGTCGAGGTGGTTGGGCGTGATGTTGAGGATCGCCGCCACCTGCGGACCCCGGCAAACCAGTTCCAGTTGAAACGAGGAAAGCTCAAGCACCGCCAGATCGTCCTTCCGCATTTCATCCAAATCGCCGATCAGCGGATTGCCGATGTTCCCGCCGGTCCAGGCTTTGCGGAACAATCCGGCCCCGGCGGCCTGGGCCGCCATCCGGCCGACAAGCGTCGTCGTGGTCGTCTTTCCCGAGGAGCCGGTGATGCCGATCACCTTCGCCGGCGTGCTCTCCAGAAAGAGCTGCGTATCGTTCGTGATCGGCAGGTTGCGGCGCCGGGCTTCCTCCACGACCGGCAGATCGGTGGGAACGCCGCCGGAAAGGCAAAGCAGGTCGATGCCTTCCAGAAGATCGAGCGGGTGTCCGCCCAGTTGATAATCCACGGCAATTCCCACGAGTTCGTCGATTTCCTTTTGCAGCGCCCCGGCCGGCTTCATGTCGGAAACCGTGATCCGGGCGCCCTGGCGGGCAAGGTATCGGACCAGCGCGGTTCCCTGCCTGGCCAGGCCGAGAACCACGACCCTCTTTCCCGCCAGATCCCGTGCCATGCGTTTTACTTTGCCACCGCCAGCGCCACGCCGATCATGGCCGCCATCAGCGCGATCAGCCAGAAGCGCTGCACCACCTGCGTCTCACTCCAACCCAGCAGTTCGAAATGATGGTGCAGCGGAGCCATCTTGAACAAGCGCTTGCCCCGCGTTAGTTTGAAATACCCCACTTGCAGGATCACGCTGGCCGTTTCCGCGACCGGGATGATCGCAATGATCGGCAGGATCGCCCATTGCGCGGTCATCAACGCCACCACGCCGAGCACGGCGCCGACCGCCAGCGACCCCGTATCCCCCATGAACAATTCGGCGGGATGCGCGTTGAACCACAGGAAGGCGAACAACACCCCGACCATCGTGAAGCAGAACGGCGTCAGGAAAACCTGCCCCTGCAACGCGGCGATGATCCCGTACGCGGCGAATGCGGTGGCCGCGATGATCCCCGCCAGGCCGTCGAGCCCGTCGGTGATGTTGACCGAATTGGTGCCGCAAAGGATGATGAAGGCGGCGATCGGCACGTACCAGACGCCCAGATTTATATCCACCGGAACGCCGGGCAGGTACATGTTCGGCACGTCCAGGACGTATTTCAATCCGATCGCCACAATAATGGCCACCACGGCCTGCAGCGGGAATTTCACCCGCGCCCGCATCGGCCGGCCCTTTAGACCCGTAATGTCGTCAATCGCGCCCAATCCGGCGAAAGCCACCATCACGCCCAGCGGCAGGAGGACGGACCGCCCGAGAAGGGTTTTTCCGAGTATGGGAACCGTATTCAGCAGCAGCGTCATCGCCACGACCGGGATGACGATGAGGAGCCCGCCCATGGTGGGCGTCCCCATCTTCAACTGGTGGCGCTGCGGGCCTTCGACGCGGATCTGTTTCCCCACGCCCAGGTAGCGCAGGATGCGCAGGAGCGGCGCGCCCCAGATAACCGTCAACGCGAATGCAATCGCGCCCAGGCTGAGCGCCATCGGTACCTGGCCCGTCATTCCGGCACCTCCAGCGAAAGCACGATTTCATCCAGATGCAAAGCCCGTGATCCTTTCACCAGAACGACGTCTCCTTCGCCGATCGATTTTTTCAAATACTCGCCGGCTTCCGCGGCGGTCGCAAAGCGCGCGATCCTGTCCGTGGGCATCCCCTGGGCTTGCGCTTCGTCGGCGATCCAATCCGCCTTTCCGCCCACCGTCAGGAGCAGATCCGCTATTTCCACGGCGCGCGCGCCGACCATGCGGTGCCCCTTTTCCTCGAACTCTCCGAGTTCGCGCATATCGCCGAGGACCGCCACTTTCCGGCCGTCCAGCTCACCCAGCAGGTTAAGCGCGGCGATCATCGAATCCGGCGAGGCGTTATAAGTGTCGTCGATCAGGAGCGAGTTGCGCGGGCCGGTGACCGCGACCAGCCGCAGCTGGGTCGAAGGCGTGAGCAGCCCGCCGATGATCTCCTGCCAGTTCAAGCCCTCCACCAGGCCGGCCGCCGACGCCCGCATCGCGGTGTGAACCGAATGCTGGCCCAGGAGCGGGAGGTGCATGTGCAGCGTCTCCCCGGCGTAGTGCATGTCGAAACTCACACCCTCCAGCCCCAGCCCCTCGATGTTGTCGGACCACAAATCGGCCTTTGGGTCGAGCCCGTAATGGAAGACTTTCGCTTTCGTCCACGAGGCCATGGCGCGCACGTGCTCGTCGTCGTAATTGAGGATCGCCGTCCCGTCCGCGGGCAGCGCTTCCACCAGTTCCGCCTTGCCGTTGATGATCGCTTCGAGGCTTCCGGCGCGCTCGAGATGCACCGGTCCGACCATCGTCAGCATGCCCACCTGCGGCTTGGCGATCCCGCACAGAAAGGCGATGTCGCCCGGAACGTACAGGCCCATCTCCAGCACCGCGCAGCGGTGGGCTTCGGTGATCTTGAGCATCGTCAGCGGCAGGCCGATTTCGTTGTTCAGGTTGCTTTCGTTGGCGAGCGTCGGATAACGCGCCGCCAGGACGTTGGCCGTGAGTTCCTTGGTGGTGGATTTCCCCACCGAACCGGTGATCCCGATCACGCGCAGATCGTTCAGGCGCGCGCGCCAAACGGCGGCGATCGTTTGCAGCGCCTTGAGCGAATCCGCCGTACGCAGGCAGAGGTGCAGCGGCTGCTTCGGGTCGGCGGAGGGAAGCGCGGCTTGATCGAGTTTCCCTTCCCGCAAATCGACGGTATCGAATCCCGGCACCTCTTTATCCACGAGTGCCACCGCCGCTCCGCGGCGGAAGGCATCCGCGACGAAGGCATGCCCGTCGACCTTTTCGCCGGGGAGCGCGACGAACAGGCAGCCGGGGATCGTCTGCCGCGAGTCAATCACCGCGTCGGTGATCACCCGGCGGGAGAGCGGCAGGGCGTCATACGTCCCCGCCCCGGCACCTGTCAAAGCTTCCAAAATCACGCCCAAGGTCAACATGGGTTTTCCCCGTCACCCGCCGTTCGAAAGCGTCAGCCGGACCGAGTCCGGAGGAATTCCAAGCAAGGCGAAAATCCGCGGCGCCAGCCGGGCGAAGACCGGCGCGGCGGTGATCGATCCGTACTGCCGGTCCCCATCCGAGGTCGGTTCGTCGATGCGGATGTAGACCAGGATCTGCGGATCGTCCACCGGACCCCATCCGACGAACGAAGCGACGGTTTTGGTCGTCACGTACGGAGGAATATCGGCCGTCCCGGTTTTCCCGGCGATCCGGTAACCCTCCACCAGGGCTTTCGAACCTTCCAGCTCGAGCGAGACGGCGAGCATTTCCTGAAGCGTCGCGGCCGTCGCGGCGCTGATCGGCTGGCCGAGCGGCACCGGCGTCACCGTATGCACCCTTCCATCCGGGAGAATGATCTGCCGGACGACGTGCGGCGTCATCATCACCCCGCCGTTGGCCACCGCGGAAATCGCGACCGCCATCTGCAGCGTGGTGGCGGAAACGCCCTGGCCAAAGGCGTTGGTGGCCAGGGTGGAATCGGTCCACGACTGGTCCCCCGGCCGGCGGAGGATGCCGCTGATCTCCGGAGACATGTCCACGCCGGTCAGGCGCCCGATCCGGAAGCGGTCCATGTATTCATAGAACGGTCCGGGGCCGAGCTGGGTGGCCACCCATGCCAGGCACGTGTTGATCGAATGGCGCAAGCAGCCGGTCATATCCTGCAGGCCGAACCCGCGCTGCTGCCAGTTGTGGATAACCACCCCGCCGATCTCGATCCGGCCGGAATCCATGAACCAGGTGTCCGGGGTGACCGCGCCGGAATCCAGCGCCGCCGCCATGGTAAGCACCTTGAAGGTCGATCCGGGCTCGTAGGGGGCGGCGAGGTTGAGCGAAACCACCTGCCCTTCCGGGTCCATCGGCAGGCGTCCCTTCACCTTGAAGGTATCCAGAAAACCGTCCGGATCCTGCAGATCGACGGGCGGAAAATCGGCCATGGCGAGGATTTCCCCGTTGCGCGGGTTCAGAACGATGATCGAACCGCGCGAAGCCTCGCCCGCCCGCAGGCCTTCCCGCAGCGCCGCTTCGGTCTCGGCCTGAATCTCCCGGTCGATCGTCAGCACCAGGTCCGCGGGAGGCTGGGCGCGGTCAAGGTTGCTGGTGATCTCCACCGGCACGACCGACCAGGACACGTCTTCGCGCGCGCCCTGCAGAATGTCGTTGTAGAAACGTTCCACCCCCCAATCGCCGATCTCGCGGTAGAAGCGGATGACGCCCTCTTCCGAGCGCCCCTGCCCCGAGCCTTCCTGGCGGCTGTAGCCGACGACTTCCGAGGCCAGGCTGCCTTCGGGATAATTCCGGAAGAACCAGGCCTCGGTGCGGATATTAAAAAGAAGGTCGCTGCTATTGTGATATTTTCCGGACGCATCCGGACGGATCCCTTGCGCCACTTCCAAGCCGATGTTTTGTTCCTCGGTAAGCCATAACGGGATGGCCAGCTTCTGGCCGTCGGCGTCGTTCCGCACCCCGGCCATCAGCGTGCAGGTGGAGAGCGGCTGGTTATATTCGGCCTGCAGCGCCTGATCGACTTCCTGCAGCATGGTCACCACTTCCGGTGTATCGATCTCCGCTCCGGAAGCGCGGGCCACCGCCGCAATCACGTCGCTGAGGGAAGGATCGCCGCCCTCGGCCAGCCCGCCGAGTTTTTCCATGTACAGGTAATATTGGCAGCTGTCCACGTAGACGCGGTATTTGCTGGAGTTCCCGGCCAGCAGGCGGCCGTTGCGGTCCATGATCCGCCCGCGCGGGGTTTCGATGTGCTGGTTAAGCGGATACGGCGCTTCGTCCAGCGCCCGGCGGTCCTCGGTGGGAAGAATTTGAAAACGCGAAAGCTGGAGGAAGACCAGCGCCAGGGGGATGAGCAGGGCGTACTGGGCAAACCGGACGCGCCGGTGCAGCGAGCGGTCCATCAGGACCCGCCCTTTTGCAGGATCGCGCGCAGAACCCATTCCAGCAGCGTTTCCCGGTAAGCGGGAGAAAGCGCCACGTCCTCTTCGATGTACAGCAGGCTGGTCGGGCTGGGAGGAATGGCGACCGCCGCCGGGGCTTGCGCGACGACGAGGTAATCGATGTCGGCGGCGCCGGCCGGGGTGAACCCCAATTCCGCCGCCCGCGACTGCATCCATTCCTCGGATTGTTTTTGAGAGAGTTCCGCTTCCTGCGCTTCGAGCAGGCGCAACTGCCGGTCCCGTTCCCGGATCAGGCTTTGGACCCGCAAACCCGCTTCGGCCGCCTGCGCGCCGGTGAAGATAAAGAGCGCCAGCATCGCCATCAGGCCGAACACCGATGCCAGGCCGATCGCCAGCAGGCGGGTTTGTTCCCGCCACGGAGCTTGTTTGTAGGCGCGGATCTTGGTCAGCGAAGGTGTTCGGATCGGATCGTTTGGCATCAGTGTCCCGATTTGGGTCCGCTGGTTCCAACTTCGACGGTACCGTCTGCTGCGGAGGAGCCGATTTTTTCCAGGACGCGCAATTTTGCGCTGCGCGACCTCGGGTTCTCCGCAATTTCCCCGGCATGCGGCTGGACCGGTTTCTTCGTCAACTCCCGGAAGCGGGCTTCCCTCTCCGGACCGGGACCGCTGCGTTCGCCCTTGAGCGGTTTCCCCGCGGCCTTCCGGAACGTCTGCTTGACGATCCGGTCCTCCAGGGAGTGAAACGAGATCACAGCCAGCCTTCCCCCATCCTCGAGGCTCTCCATCAGGGCCGGGAGGGCTTCCTCCAATTCGTCCAATTCGTGATTGACGGCGATCCGCAGCGCCTGAAACGCGCGCGTCGCCGGGTGCATGCGATTTCTTCCGCCTTCCGAAAAACCGACCGCGGCGGCGATCACATCCGCCAGCTGCCGGGTGGCGCGGATCGGACGGTTGCGGACGATCGCTTTTGCGATCCGGCGCGCCCGCCGTTCTTCCCCGTAGCGGAAGAGGATGTCGGCGATCTCCTCCTCCGGCAGCGTATTCACCAGCTCCGCCGCCGATTCCCCGCCGGAGCGGTCGAAGCGCATATCCAGCGGCCCATCCTGGCGGAAGGCAAATCCGCGTTGCGGATCGGCCAGCTGGAGGGAGGAGAGGCCGAGGTCAAGCAAGATCCCCGCCGCCTTGCGCCAGCCGATCTCGTCGAGGATCGCGGCTCCCCGGCGGTAGGACGCCCGGCGCAGGATCACACGCCCGGCAAAGGGGGAAAGGCGTTGCGCGGCGGTGCGCAGGGCTTCGTCATCGCGGTCCAACCCAAGCAACACGCCACCCTGCCGGAGGATCCCCTCCGCGTGCCCCCCGCCCCCGACCGTCCCATCCAGGTATCGCCTGCCGGGACGGGGTTCGAGCCATTCCAAAACCGATTGGTAAAGAACCGGGATGTGCTCTATCGGACCGGCGGCTGCCTGCGAGGCAGTCATCACGGTCCGGTGGCAAGATCGAGTTCGGAGAACCGTCGGGCGTTGGTTTCTGAGTCATTTAGCTGGGTCAACTGCTCGCCCCACTTCTGGACATCCCAGACTTCGAGATACTGCCCGGCACCAACCACCACAGCCTGGCTCTGCAAACCGGCGAAGGTACGCAGGTATTCCGGGACGACGACGCGCCCGAGGTTGTCGAGCATCGCGTCGGATGCGCCGCCGAAGAGCAACCGGAAGATTGACCTGTTGGCGGGATTGGTTAAACTAAGAGAGTGCGCTTTCTGTTCCAGGACGCGGAACGTTTCAACCGGATAGATCATCAGGCAGGGTTCGAAACCGCGGGTGATGACCAGCCCGTTCGCGAAACCGGCACGCAACTTGGCCGGGATGGTGATCCGGCCTTTTTCGTCGAACGTGTGGGAGAACTCACCCAAGAACATTTGTTCGGATTTCCCTTTTAAAAACAGTCGCCGGTAGAAACCGGCAGTTTAAACCACAACTTTCCATTTTGACCCACAATTGCCCACAGTATATACCAATCTACCCACCAAGGCAAGTGGGAAAAAGTCTTTTATTGGGCTTTTGCTTTAAGGAACGTGGAGAGATAAAAAGAGGTTGGTAAACCGAGACTACCCGGATCATTGAATTCTTTCAGTCCATTCCCCCCGACCCCAAAATCCGGATCGAATAAAAACTTGGGGGTAAAGGCTTGTAACCTTCCCCCTGCTTGGCCGGCGATTATCAGATGGCATTCGAGGTCGCGGCAAGACCCGGTTTGGGGAAAAACCTGCCAAAATTATTGATTATCGGGAACGGGAATGCGGGGATGACTTCTCCCGGCGGGGCCTATTGCGGGGTTGGTATTCTGCTTCGAGTTTCCATACGTTTGGTGTTTCATTCATATGCGCTGATACGCTTGTGGATTTTGCGTCGCCGCGGGGATTGCTTTTTTTTAAACCGTCCTGAATTGTAAACTCTTGGGGCACAGGCAACCCGGTGGAAAATTGCGGTTTGCTATTTTTGAAACGGACTGCCGAGCATACCGGTTGCCCTGAATTTGTATCCGTTTTTGCGAAAAAGATCGACGCACACATCCACCACCGCCGGGTCGTACAGGACTCCCTTGTGCTTGATAATTTCCTCCAGGGCCTTCTCCACTCCCAAAGCGTCCCGGTACGGACGGCGGGATGACATCGCCTCCATCACATCCGCCACGGCGAGAATCTCCGCTTCCAGACAGATGGCTCCGTCTTTCAATCCGTTCGGATATCCCGAACCGTTCAGCCGTTCATGATGCTGATAGACGATATCGGCGATCGGCCAGGGGAAATTGATATTCTTCAGAATGTCATACGCGACTTTCGGGTGTTTTTTTATCAAGCTCATTTCGATGTCGTCGAGAATCCCCGCGCGATTCAGGATTTCCGCGGGGACATAAATCTTCCCCAGATCGTGGATGATGCCCGCCATACGCACCCCTTCGATCTGCGCCAAGGTCAGCTTCATCTCCTGGGCGATGGTTCGGGCCAAATCGGATACGCGGCGCTGATGCCCGGCGGTGTATGGATCGCGCGCTTCCACGGTCGAGGCCATCGTCTGGATGAACCCGGCCATGGCTTTGCGCATGTTCTCCAGATTCTGACTCAACCCGTCGCGTTGGTGTTCCAACTCCCCGAACAAGAGCGCCCCCTGCATCGCGCTGCTGATGATATCGCACAGGAACGCGGCAAACCGGTTGGATCCGGGACCGGTTTCGAAAAGGACAAAACCGAAGTCCTTCAGCGGTTCAATGATCATCAGCCGTTGTTTGTCGCCGGACAGGAAATCGTCGGGAAGCAGTTGCTGCGATGGGAAAACTCTGCCCTCCGTTTCCGCACCCAATCGGTGCGTATCCCGAATTCCCAGCACGCAAACCGCGCTCCGACGATCCATCGGCGGATCGTTCTTGTACAACGAAAGATAACAGCTGTCGATCCCCAGGTCCGGCAGCCGCTTGGTTAGAACGTTCATTTGCCTGGGGATGTCGGAGAAAACGAGGAGTTCGAGGATCAGCTCCAACTTTTGGCGCTCTTGAAGGAACTCGCTTGTCCGGTTGCATTCCTTTTGCACCACCTTGCGGCCGAGCTGGATAACGCTCTGGAATAATAAATCCTCGTCGGGAACCGCTCCTGCTTGTCCAGCGGCAATAATCGTCCGGTTGCGCCATAATTCGAAGAGCATATTCTGGAACGTTGCATAATCCAGGTCTTCCATTTCCGACCGCGAGGAAATCCCATCGATAAGCTCCGCCATCGGCCGCGGGTTTTCACTCCGGAATGTTTCCGCGCTTGCGTCTGAAAAAGACCGGACCGGTCCGCCGATATCTTCGGGGATCCCCAAAGGAAGCTGGCTCAGGATGGTGTTGTGAATATATGGGAATTGCTCTTCCAAAGACTGTGATC